>JAIXXC010000319.1 GCA_027490985.1 Verrucomicrobiales bacterium | reverse complement strand
GTGCTGGAGGGGCAGGTCGAACAGTGGGTGGAGACCGAAAAGCGGATGCTCCAACCGGGAGAGGTGGCCCACATCCCGGCCGGGGTGGTGCATGCGACCTTCAACCCGACCGGTGCCGACGCGGTGATCCTCGCCATCCTGTCTCCGGCCAAGTCGCAGGGTCCCTTCATGGTGGATGTGAGCGGCGAGGAACCCTGGAAGTCGTTGCGCTGAGCCCCGCAGGAAGCCGGTGCGGAAGCAAGACGCAGCCGGCACGACCGATTCGCTGGAACTCTTCTTGAAGAGGCCGGGCTCCCGGGGGGCAGGCCACTCGAGCGGGTTCAACCGGTCGGGGTGGGATTTCAGGCCGCTTGCAGGGAAATCCGGGGCGCTGGGCGCTGGGGCAGCGGGTTGCTCATGAAGCCCGAGGCCACGATGTCGCGTTTCCACGAGCGGATGTCGTCCAAGGCGCTCTCCAAGTCGAGACGCCGGTGATGCGGGGCATACCGCCGGAGATTGTCGGAGGCGAGGTCGAAGAGGGCCACGGCGGGTCGGAGGCGGCCTTTCTGGAGATGCACGAAGGCACCGGCCCACTGGATCAGCCCCTTGTAGAAGGCGTAGTCGGCCCCGCTTTTCCCTTCGGCAAGCCAGAGATCCTCGAGGACTTCATGGGCCTCGAAGTAGAGGCCTTGATTGAAGCAGTGGAAAAAACCGGCGTAGTGGCGCGGCAATCCATCGGGATCCACACCGGCCAGGAACGCGGCGATTCGGGGGCTTTTGTGGCTCACGGGGCAGGGGCCGGTGACACGGTGAGCGGGCCGTTGAATCGCGTCAGTGAGAGGACCTCGGTGCGGGCGTGATGCGGGCCGTGCAGGACCCCACGCGGTGCCTGCAGGACGGATCCGCTTCGGTAGGTCTTTCCGTCTTCGAACCACTCGCCCGAGATGACGCACACCCACTCGTCGGCCGCGGGATGGATATGGGCGGGCACGGTGACGCCGGCGTGGAATTTCCTCAGCACGGTGACCCCGCCGGTGGCCGGATCCTTCTCCAGAATGGCCAACTCGACACCGGGGTAGGGGCCTGGAATCCAGGTCAGGGCTTCGGGACTTTGTGCGCAGGGAAACATTCCGGAGACACTCTGGCCCCATTGGCCGTCGCTGCCAAGGCGCTTGCCGGTGGCCCAAGCCGAACGAAGTCCCGGGGCTCGGAGGGGTGCGATGGATCGCAATCGCCGCGGGTCGATGCTTCCCAAGCGAACGCCCAAGGCCGACGATGTCGGGACACCGAAGCTCGGATGAAACCGGACGCCCAGACGACATCCCCACGATTCAGCCCATCGGAGGCTCGCCGCCGCAGGGCCCAGTGGCTGGAGGTGTGGTCGGCCCGGGCGATCGCCGGCGTGGCCGCCGCGGTCGGGGTGGCGACGGTGTCGGTGTTCGTCTTCATCGCCGTCGAAGCCGGACCGGCCCTGTCCGGTCGGATCGACAGCGAGTCGGGTGTTGCCCGGGTATCGCCGGACGACATCGATCGGGTGCCCGCCGAGACCCTCCGATCGTTCCTGGGATTGAGCCCGTCCGAGTTCGCTTCCAAGACCCGCGAGCAACTCCGGCTTCTGGTCGAGGTGCGCTCGGAAACTCTGGCCGAGGAACGCGGTGGAACGGGCCGGGCCTCCGATCCCACGGGTTGGAGGCATCTTCTGCTGCCTCATGCCGGGAACGGGCAAGGGGAGCCGACCCACCTGTGGCAACCCTCGGCCGCTTCGCCGCGGTTCAACTTGATCCCCCTGTGGTGGGGGACTCTGAAGGTGACCGCCATCGCCCTGTTGGTGGCCATGCCGTTGGCCATCACCGCGGCGTTGCATGTCTCCCAGGTGGCGGCCCCGCATCGACGGGCCTGGTTGAAACCCATGATCGAGTCGATGGCCGGGGTTCCGGCCGTGGTGATGGGATTCCTCGCCGTGGCGGTGTTGGCCCCGGCCGTGCAGCGGATCCTGGGGCTCCCTTTCCTCTTCAACGGGTTCGTGGCCGGTGTGGCCGTGGGCCTCGCCATCGTCCCGGTGATCTTCTCGGTGGCCGAAGACGCCCTGAGCGCGGTGCCCCGCGACTGGGTCCGTGCCGCGTTGGCTCTCGGGGCGACTCCCTGGGAGGCGGTCAGCCGGGTCGTGTTGCCGGCGGCGGCTCCCGGTGTTGGGGCGGCGGTGCTCCTGGGACTGGCCCAGGCCCTGGGTGAGACGATGATCGTGATGATGGTCAGTGGCAACGCCGCCACCTTGAGCTGGAGCCTCTGGGAACCGGTCCGCACCGTGCCGGTGACGCTGGCGTTGGAGTTGGGCGAAACGGCCCGGGGTGGCCCCCATTACCGGGTCTTGTTCCTGCTCGGATCGCTGTTGCTGGCCCTGAGTGTGGTCTTGCAGGGGTTGGTTCGCTGGATCCGCCGGCGCTATGTCGGACGGGGAGCGGAGTGGCGATCATGAGACGTCGTATTCCAGCCTGGGTGTTTCCACGGTTCAGCGGCGTCATCACCGGTGCGCTCGTGACGGGAATGGTTTGCCTGATCGTGGGAATGGCCTGGGTCGCCGGACCGCATGTGTCGTGGCGGTGGGTCTTCGGTGCGGGCTCCATGGCCGGCGATCCGTTCGACCCGGGCCGCGCCGGACTGTTGCCGCTGCTGATGGGAACGGCCGCCCGGACGGTCCTGATGGCTCTGGCGGTGATTCCGGCGGGCGTTCTGACCGGGGTGTACCTCGCCGAATACGCCCCGCCGACGGCGAGGCTCCCCCGGCTCCTGCGGGGCGTGGTCCAAATCCTGGCCGGTGTTCCGGGCGTGATCTTCGGGCTGTTCGGTCTCGGGTTCCTGGTGGGGGTGCTCGGGGGATCGATCGATCGCCTCATCGGCCCCTCGGACGCGGTGGTCTGGGGCAAGCCCGGACTCTTGTGGGCCTCTTGGACGCTGGCCCTGATGACGCTGCCCGTGGTGGTGGTCGCCACCGAAGAGGCGCTGCGATCGGTGCCCCGCGAGCTCCGCGAGGCGGCCATTGCGCTCGGGGCCACCCGCTTCGAGGTGTTGATGCGCGTGCTGCTGCCCGAAGCCCTGCCGGGGATTGCAACCGGGGTGATCCTCGCCATCGGTCGGGCTTCGGGCGAGGTGGTGCCCCTGTTGTTCACCGGGGCCGCGGTCGCCACCGAGGGCCCGCCGGTCTTGAGCGGCCGCTTCATGGACCTGGCCTACCAGGTGTTCGTCCTGGCGACCCAGTCTCCGGATCCCGAGCGCAGTCGCCCCCTGTTGCTGGCCAGCGTCTGGGTCCTCGTCTTCCTGTCGCTGTTGTTGAATGCTGCCGCGGCGATCCTGCGTCACCGGGTGAGCCCACCGACGACGGAACGACTCTGACCCCGTGCCCCCCGTGACCCCCGAGGCCCATCCACTCCCCGCGCGCATCGAACTCCAGGACTTGTCGCTCTGGTATGGCGACACCCAGGCGCTGCGATCCATCTCGTTGACCGCGCCCGAACGGCGGATCACCGCGTTGATCGGGCCGAGCGGGTGCGGCAAATCCACGCTCCTGCGGTGCCTCAACCGGATGAACGACCTGATTCCCGGAGTCCGCCTTCGTGGTGTGTGCCGGGTGGGCGGAGTCGATGTGCAGGATCCGGCCATCGACGTCACCCGACTCCGCCGCCGCGTGGGCATGATCTTCCAGAAATCCAACCCGTTTCCGCGGTCGGTCTTCGACAATGTGGCCTTCGGGCTGCGCATCGGAGGGTGTTCCGGTTCGGAGTTGGAGGGGCGGGTCCGCTCGGCGCTGCAGCGGGCGGCCCTGTGGGACGAGGTGAAGGACCGGCTCGAGGACCACGCGCTCCGTCTCTCCGGCGGGCAGCAGCAGCGGTTGTGCATCGCTCGGGCCGTCGCGGTCGAACCGGAGGTGCTGTTGATGGACGAGCCCGCCAGTGCCCTCGACCCGGTCTCGGCGGCCCGGATCGAAGACCTCATCCGGGAATTGCGTGAGGCCTACACCATCCTCCTGGTCACCCATCAGATGCAGCAGGCCGCCCGGTTGTCCGATTTCACGGCCTTCATCCATCAGGGTGAATTGATCGAGTTGGACCAGACCGAACGCCTCTTCTCGCAGCCCCGGGATCCGCGTACCGAAGACTATGTGACCGGCCGCCTCCGATGAGCCCCGGACCGGTGGGGGGAGGATTTTCAAGAATCGCCAACTCCGCCGTTTCCAAAAGGCCCGGGTCGCGGCCCAATAGCGCGCTGTGAGACCGTTGGAGGCAGAGATCGCCCAGCTCAAGGACCAGTTGCTCCGCATGGCGGGCATGGCGGAAAGTCTGGTGGTTCGGGGCGTGCGCGCCCTGGTGGAGCGGGACGACGAACTCGCCCGAAGCGTGACCGCCGGAGACGATCCCCTGGACCAGTTGGAGAAGGCGCTCGATGCGGCCGCGATCGCCGTGCTGACCAAGGCGCCGTTGGCGGGGCAATTGCGTCTCATCACCGTGGTGCTCAAGATCACCCGCGACCTCGAACGCATCGGCGACGAGTCCACCACCATCGCCCGGCGCGCCTTGGAGTTGGGTCGTGAGCCGCAACTCAAGCCCTACCAGGACATACCCCGGATGTCCCAGATGGCCACCGAGATGCTGCGGGACGCCCTCGACGCGTTCGTCCACGGCGACACGGCCAAGGCCCGCGGGGTGATTCCGCGCGACAAGGCCGTCGACGCCCTGAACCGATCGCTGCACCGCGAACTCGCCGAGTTCATGGCCCTGAGTCCGTCCAACATCGGGCGATGCCTGCACCTGATGACCATCAGCAAATCGCTGGAGCGAATCGCCGATCACGCCAAGAACATCGCCGAGGAGTCGGTGTACCTGTACGAGGCCCGCGACATCCGCCATGCGGCGGAGATGCCCATTCCCGGAGAAGATCCGCCCGACGGGGAATCGAAGGGATCCTTGCATCGTTGACCGGGAGGAATCCTGTCCCTACGGTCGTCGGGCTGTCATCGGAACGCGGGCCCTGACGTGACTCCAGTCGGGGCTTTTTGCTGTTCACGGTGGGCGTTTATCCATGGCAAACGTGATTCTCGTCGGCGCTCAGTGGGGCGACGAAGGCAAAGGAAAGATCATCGACGTCCTGACCGAGCAATCGGAGGTGGTGGTCCGCACCCAGGGTGGCAACAACGCGGGTCACACCGTGTTCGTCGGCAAGGACAAGTACGTCCTGCATCTCATCCCCAGCGGCATCCTCAGGTCGAACAAGGTCTGCGTCATCGGCAACGGCGTGGTCATGGACCCGGTGGGCCTGGTCAAGGAACTCGACGGTCTGGCCAAGCTCGGGGTCACGGTGACGCCCGACAATTTCCTCATCTCGGAGACCGCCCACGTGGTGTTCCCGTGGCACCGCGAGCTCGATGGCGCCCGTGAGGCCCAGAAGGGTGACAACAAGATCGGCACCACCAAGCGGGGCATCGGCCCGACCTACGGTGACAAGGTGGCCCGCGTGGGTTTCCGGGTGCTCGACCTGATCCATCGCGAGCGGTTCCCGGTGCAGCTGCGCGCGCGTCTGGCCGAGAACAACGCGCTCATCCAGTCGCTGGGGGGTACTCCGCTGGATTACGATCAGGTGCTGGCCGAATACACGGCGGCGGCCGATCGGTTGCGCCCGTTCGTGACCAACACCGTGGTGTACCTGCACGAGGTGACCCGGCGCGGGGGCAATGTGCTCTTCGAGGGAGCCCAGGGCACGTTCCTCGACATCGATCACGGCACTTACCCGTTCGTGACTTCGTCGAACACCACTTCGGGCGGCGCGTGCACGGGCTCCGGTGTTCCGCCCAACCGCATGGACAAGGTCATCGGCGTGCTCAAGGCCTACACCACGCGTGTCGGTGGCGGCCCTCTGCCGACCGAGAGCGACGAGGTGAGCGATCTCCTCCACGGCATGGGGCGCGAGTTCGGCTCCACCACGGGCCGGGCTCGCCGCTGCGGTTGGTTCGACGCCGTGGCCACCCGCCATGCGACCATGGTCAATGGCATCGACGAGCTGGCCATCACCAACATCGATGGCCTCGATTCGCTGAAGACGCTGCAGGTCTGCGTGGCCTACCGGGCCGACGGGCAGACCTTGCGCCATTTTCCGGCCGATCATGAGGTGCTGGCCCGGTGCGAGCCGGTGTACGAGACCTTCCCCGGTTGGGAAACCTCCACGGAGTCGGTGACCCGCTGGGAAGACCTGCCCGTGAACTGCCGCAACTACCTTCTGGCCATTTCGCAGATGACCGGCGCCCGCCTGACCATCGCCAGCGTCGGTCCGGCCCGGGCCCAGACCATGTTCCTCTGAGGTGTTCCGGTGAGCGCCGAGCCCAAGCTGTCCGTCGCGGCACAGTCCAATCTGCCGACCCATGTGGCCGTCATCATGGATGGCAACGGGCGGTGGGCCAAGCAGCGCGGGTTGCCGCGGGTGGAGGGGCACCGCAATGGGGTGGAGTCGGTCCGGACGATCGTCCGGGCCGCCGGCGAGTTGGGCATCAAATACCTGACTCTCTATGCGTTCTCGGTGGAGAACTGGAATCGCCCGAAGGATGAGGTCGACACCCTCATGAAGTACCTGGCCCGGTTCCTGAAGAACGAGATCGGGGAATTGAACCGGAACAATGTCCGCCTCGAGGCGATCGGCCAGATCTGGCGGCTTCCGGAGGCCGTGCAGGAGCAGTTGGCCAAGACCCGGGCGGCCCTCGCCAAGAACAACGGCCTGACGCTCATCCTGGCCTTGAGCTATGGCGGACGCACCGAGTTGATCGAAGCGACCCGGGCCATCGCTGATAAGGTCAAGTCGGGTTCGCTGGATCCGGCCGAGATCAACGAGCGGGTGATTTCGGAGCACCTGTACACCCGTCACTGGCCCGATCCCGATCTGATGATCCGCACCAGTGGCGAAATGCGCATCAGCAACTTCCTGCTGTGGCAGTTGAGCTATGCGGAGTTCGTGATCACCCAGACCCTGTGGCCCGAGTTCCGCAAGGCTCACCTCTGCGAGGCGTTGGAAGAATACGCGCGCCGGCACCGTCGTTTCGGCGGAGTCTGAGCGCGCTCCCGCCGGTCGGGCCCGTCACGGCGACCGCTTCGGCCGGTCGGGTCGGGGGCATCGCAACAACAAGGGGCGGGCATCCTGAGGGTTGGATTTCCTGGCGTATCCGTTGTTGTCGATGAGCAACCACACATTGTCGGCATCCACGCTGAGGCCCTCGAAGAAGCCGTAGGGCAGGAGATGCTGGTAGGCGTATTTGGGGTCCATCTCGATCGGGAAGTAGCTGAAGCACAGTCGCACGGCGTGGGTCCGCGGATCGATGCACAACACCCGGCGGTATTCCCGGCAGAGAGCCCACAATTCCCCGTCGAACCAGCAGAGGTCGGTGTAGTGGATGTCGTCGCCCGCGGCCCCCGGAGGGCGCGCTTGGAAATCGCCCACGACCTTCAGGGTCTTGCGGTCGATCTCGATGATGCGGCCGGTGTCCCGTTCGTTGGCCACATACAGGAACCGGTCGCCGACGGCCACCCCTTCGAACGAGGCATTCCGGTCGGTCTTGCTGAACCACCGGGAAACCGGTGCCCAGTCGATGGGGAGGCGCTCGAGGGGTTGCCCCGGAGCGGGTTGTCGCAGGATCCAGCGGAGATGTTCTTCGCCGAGATACAGGGCTCCGGTGCTGTCGATGCCGATGCCCTCGATGTCCCAGGGCAGATCCCGTCCCGGGGTGAGGGGCTCAAACAGGTTCGGGGCGAGACCGGGGTAGGGAGTCAGCACGGCCTCGGTGCCCGAGGACGGGAATCGGATCTCGAAGAGCCCGGTCTCCTTGTCGTTGACCGTCAACAACCGTCCATCGGGCAGGCGCACCAGCGCCGAGGCGTCGAAGCGGGCGCTCGGCGGGGTGAGGGTCCACGACTCGGCCACCGTGAGCGGAAGGGTTCGGGTGGTGGAACCGATCGGCCGGGTCGCGGTGGAGCAACCGGACCCCAGGACGGTCCACAGGGTGATCAGAGTAAAGGCGATGATCCGTTTCAACGGGCCCGACCCTAGGTGTCTTGGGGCTGAAAAGCAGGAGGAAAACCGTTTCACAGAGCGGCGATCCGCAGTACGGTTTCTCGAACAGGTCACCTATCCGTAACATGACGCACTCCCTACCATCGTCCGACAAGGGGTTCGATTTCCTCCAGTGCTCATCGCTGTACCTGGAGTTCCTTGCCGAAAAGGAAGAGATCCTGAAACACAAGTGGATCGAATCCGAGAAGGTCGGTCACGACATCGGGTTCGAGGCGGCGTTGGTCGACTGGATCACCAAACATCGCGCCAGTTGGAGGCGTTCCCGCACTTCCGGGACTCACGCGTGAATCCGAGGCTCCCGCCGTGGGGCGGTGGGCTGTGCGGGGTGATCGTCGCCGACGTCTTACCGGGGCTTTTCCAAAGATCATGAGTGCTCTTGTTCTGGATTCATCGGCGCTGCAGCGCACGCTGGCGCGCATGGCTCATGAGATCGCCGAGGCCAATCCCGACGCCGGATCGGTGGTGCTGGTGGGCATCCAGCGGGGCGGGGTGGCCGTGGCGCGCCGCCTGGCTTCGGAGTTGGGGCAGGTGTTCGGGCGTCCGGTTCCCTGCGGCACGCTCGATGTCACCTTCTATCGGGACGACCTGAATCGACGCACCGCTCCGACGGTGCATCCGACCAAGATCCCCGGCGACATCGAGGGAAAGACCGTGGTGCTGGTGGACGATGTCTTCTTCACAGGCCGGACCGTCCGTGCGGCCATGGACGCCCTGCACGAGTTCGGTCGTCCCGAACGGGTCCAGTTGGCCGTGGTGATCGACCGGGGGCACCGACAGCTCCCCATCCGCCCGGATGTCGTCGGCAAAGAGGTCTCGACCACATTGCGGCAGTCGGTGCTGGTGCGTTGTTCCGAAGGGGAGGATTCTGACGGGGTTTTCTTGAGCGACTCACCGGCATCGCCTTCGGCTTCACTTGCGTCATGATCTGGAACCGCAAACACCTGCTCGACCTTCAGAGTCTCTCCGCAGAGGAGATCATCCACGTTCTCGACACCGCCCGTGAATTCAAGGCCGTCGGTCAACGGTCCATCAAGAAGGTGCCGGCATTGCGGGGCAAGACGGTGGTCAATCTGTTCGTGGAGCCCAGCACCCGCACCCGCATCAGCTTCGAGTTGGCCGCCCTGCGCCTCAGCGCCGATGTGATCAATTTCTCGGCCGAGGCCAGTTCGCTGAAGAAGGGCGAGACGCTCAAGGACACGGCCCGGAATCTCGAGGCTCTCAACGCCGACATCATCATTCTGCGGCACGGAGCCAGTGGTGCGCCGCACTTCCTGTCCCGCTTTCTGGGGGCCCATGTGCTCAACGCCGGCGACGGCGCCCACGAGCACCCCACCCAGGGGCTTCTCGATGTCTTCACCATCCGCGAGAAGAAGGGGAAGGTGGAGGGACTGAATGTCACGATCCTGGGCGACATCCTCTACAGCCGGGTGGCCCGCTCGAACATCTGGGCCCTGACCAAACTCGGGGCCAAGGTGACGTTGTGTGGTCCGCCGACCTTGGTGCCGAAGAGCTTCGAGTCGTTCGCTCCGAATGTGCGGGTGACTTGGAATGTGGATGAGGCGCTGCGGGATGCCGATGTCATCAACCTGCTGCGGATCCAGCATGAGCGGCAGAAGGCCTCGATGTTCCCGAGCACGGGGGAGTATGCGGCGTTGTTCGGTCTGAACACCGCCCGCCTGGCGAAGGTGAAGCCCGATGCCCTCATCATGCACCCGGGGCCCATCAACCGCGGAGTGGAGATCGCCAGCAGTATCGCCGACGGGCCGCAGTCGGTGATCCTGGAGCAGGTGACCAATGGGTTGGCCGTGCGCATGGCGGCGCTGTACCTGGTGCACGGCGGCGCCTCGTTGCAGGTCGCGGCCTGAACGCGGAGCGGGCCGCCCATAGCCCCCCCGCCCGTAACACTCCCGCGGTATCAGCCCCGCTTCAGCGGTCCGGGAATTCGAACTCCACCTTGCCTCGCTGGCCGAGCACCAGGTGCGCCGTGAAGTTCTTGCCCGCCTTCGACACGAAGCCGCTCAGCGCCTCGGTGCGGCCGTCTTGCAGGAGTTTCTCGACCTGAGGTCGCTCGACGGGTTGCTCGAGGATCTTGCGCCCCACCTTGAAGGTGCACTTGCGCGTCTCGGCCTGGGTGCGTTCGCAGACCCACGAGGTCGGCCCTTCGTAGACCTTGCCCTTGCACTTGGGGCAGGCCCCCACCGGGGTGAGCCCGGTGAAGTCGATCTTGGCTTCGGGTTCGGCGGCCTTCTTGCCCTTGGCCGGGAATTTCTTTTCGCGCGGTGCGAATTCGAAGCCCACCTTGCCGTCCTTCATCGTCAGGAAGGCCTCGAACTTGCGCCCCGTCTTCTTGGAAACGAAGTCCTTGAGCAGGTCGGTCTTGCCCTGGGTGAGCAGCTTGGTGGCCTGGGTGCGGTCGATGGATTGCTGGAGAATCACACTGCCCGTGCGGAAATCGCACGACTTGGCGGCCCCGACAGACCGTTCGCAGATGTAATTCATCCCGTTCTCGAACACCTTGCCCTGACACTTGGGGCACTGACCCACGGATTCCTTGCCGGTGAAATCCACCTCGGCCGAGGAGCCGTCTTCCTTCTTCTCGTCGCCGAAGTCGAACACGAGCTTCTTCTCGGCATCGAGCTTGATGACGGCCGCGAACGGGAACCCCTGGCGGGAACGGAAGCCCTGGAGCGGTCCGAAGGTGCCGGCGGTGATGAGCTGCTCCATCTCGCTGCCCTCCATCAGGCGGCTGGCGAGGAACTTCGGCAGGCTGAAGTCGCAGCCGGAGCATTGGAAGCGACGGTAGTTCTCCTTCACCTTGCCGCCGCACTTGGGGCAGGGGGTGCGCAGGTCGCCGAAGTCGCCGGGCACCTCGTCGCCCTGGAAGGCCTTGGTGCGCTCGACGATGCGCCGGGTCATCTCGGCGATGTCCTGCATGAACTGCGGCCGGGTGTAGCGTCCGGCCTCCATCTCCTTGAGCTTGTGCTCCCACTCGCCGGTCAGCTCGGGCTTGCTGAGTTCTTCGATGCCCAGGCCGCGCAGCAGGGCGATGAGCATGAAGGCCTTGCCGGTGGGCTGGAGCTCATTGCCATTGCGGTGCAGGTATTCTTCGTCGACGAGGCCCTCGATGATGGAGGCGCGGGTGGCCGGGGTGCCCAGGCCGCGGTCGGCCATGGCCGAGCGGAGTTCGTCGTCTTCCACCAGTTTGCCAGCGCCTTCCATGGCTCCGAGCAGGGTGGCTTCGTTGTAGCGCGGGGCCGGTTTGGTCTGGTTGACCTTGAGTTCGATCTGCTCGGTCTGGACCCGCTCGCCGGGTTTCACCGGCACCAGGTTGGCCGTGGCCTCTTCGCCCTCGTTCTGGGCCTGCGCCTCGCGGCCGTAGATCTCGAGCCAGCCGGCCTTCACCAGCACCTTGCCCTCGGTCTTGAAGGGTTCGCCCTCGACCCGGGTGATGCGGGTGGTGATGAGGTACTCGGCGGCCGGGTAGAACACGGCGAGGAAGCGCTTGGCCACCATGTCGTAGATCCGCGATTCGACATCGCTCAGCCCCTTGGGCTCCACCGTGGTGGGGATGATGGCGAAGTGATCGCTGACCTTGGCGTTGTTGAAGATGCGCTTGTTGGGACGCACCCAGCCCTGATCCAAGATGGTGGCGGCGAACTTGCCGTAGCCGCCGCCGTTCATCGTCTCGAGCACGCTCCGGGCGGTGCCGAGGTAGTCTTCGGGCAGGGCTCGGGAATCGGTACGCGGATAGGTGAGCACCTTGTGACGCTCGTACAGCGCCTGGGCGATTTGCAGGGTGCGCGAGGCCGAGAACCCGAAGCGGCGGTTGGCCTCGCGCTGCAGGGTCGTCAGGTCGAACAGCGTGGGGGAAAGCTGGTTGCTGGGTTTGCTCTCCTCGTTCACCACGCCGGGCTTGCCCAGGCAACGCTCCCGGATGGCCGATGCCTTGGCGGCGTCCCAGATGCGATCGGCGCGCAGGGCTTCGTCGGCATCTTTGCCTGCCGGCTTGCTGAAGCGCTCGTCGAACCAGCGGCCGACGTATTGACCGGCTTCGCAACCGAAGGTCGCGTGCAATTCCCAGTAATTGCGCGGGACGAACTTGCGGATCTTTTCTTCGCGCTCCACCAGGATGGCCAGCGTGGGGGTTTGCACCCGGCCGACGGTGGTCTTGTTGAATCCGCCGCCCTTCGAATTGAAGGCGGTCATGACGCGGGTGCCATTGATGCCGACCAACCAATCGGACTCGGAGCGGCAGGTGGCCGCGGCGGCCAGCGGTTGCATCTCCTGATCGGAGCGCAGCCGATTGAACCCCTCGCGGATGGCGGCGGGGGTCATGGACTGCAGCCACAGGCGTCGGATCGGCTGTCGGGCCTGGGCGTATTGGGTGATGTAGCGGAAGATCAGTTCCCCCTCGCGGCCCGCGTCGCAGGCGTTGACCAGGGCATCGACATCCTTGCGCTTGATGAGCTTTTGAAGCGTCTTGAGCTTGGCCTCGGATTTTTCGCGGGGCTGGAGGTCGAAGTGCGGTGGGATGACGGGCAGGGCGTTGAAACTCCACTTGCCTTTCTTGGCCTCGAAGGCCTCCGGAGCCCGGATTTCCAGCAGGTGACCGACCGCCGAAGCGACGATGGTGTCGTCCCGTTCGAAGTAGTCATCGACCCGTTTGAACCCACCGAGGGCTTTGGCGATGTCCGCGGCGACGGAAGGTTTTTCGGCGATGACGAGGGCTTTTCCCATGAAAGGAGTGGTCGGGACCTCTACCTGTCGGATCCCATCCCGGGCAAGGAGTTCTTTTGGCAGACGCACTTTACTTCCATCTATTCGGAAGTGCTCCTGCGGTTTTTTCAGACGATCTTCGACGAAAATATCCGGGGCGTCGCTGGCCATCGTTTCCGAGTCGGCCTAAGCTGCGGCATGCGCGTCTCGAAATTGCTGCATACCCGATACCGGCTCAACGATCTGGAGCGATCCGTCCGCTTCTACAAAGAGGTGCTGGGTCTGGAGGAGGTTCGCCGGCACAAGTCGCCGCGCGGGTCGGAGTTGGTGTTCCTGAAGGCTCCCGAGAGCGAGGAAACCATCGAGTTGTGCCATTACCCGTCGAGCGGGCCCGTGGAGGTGCAGGCCGACCTGACGCATCTGGCCTTCGAGGTCGCCAGCCTGGAGGCGTTCGGAGCCCACCTCGCCCGACTGGGCCTTCGATACAGCGACGGACCGACTTACAAGCCCGATGGCTCCGGAGGATTCGCCTTTGTCGATGCGCCGGAGGGCTATGAGATCGAGTTGATCCAGCGCTCGCCGGTCGCGGCCTCCGGGGCGGCGACCTATTGACGCGCTCCTGGCCGCATCGCCAACGCACCCAGTCGATGGAGTTTACGGCACGACAGCACCAGTGGGTGTTCCCTCGCCCCGCGGTGGTGATGGGCATCCTCAATGTCACGCCCGATTCGTTCAGTGATGGCGGGTGTTACCTCGATCCCGAACGGGCCGTGGCCCGCGGCGAAGAGTTGGTGGCCGAGGGCGCGGAGGTGATCGACATCGGGGGCGAGTCGACCCGGCCCGGGGCCGCTCCGGTCGACGAGGCCGAGGAGTTGCGCCGGGTGATTCCGGTGGTGCGGGCCCTGGCGGCCAAGACCCGTGCGCTGATTTCGGTCGACACCCGCAAGGCCGGGGTCGCCCGGGCCGCTCTCGAGGCCGGAGCCGGCCTCATCAACGACATCGAGGCCCATCGAACCGATCCCGAGCTTTGGAAGGCCGTCGCCGCCGCAGGAGCCGGCTATGTGCTGATGCACATGCAGGGGACTCCCGGCACGATGCAGGTGAATCCGCAGTATCGCGATGTGGTGGGTGAGGTGGCCGCCTTTTTTGAGGAGCGGATGCGGTGTTTGGAGCATTCGGGTGTCCAACGGGAGCAGGTGCTGCTCGATCCGGGTATCGGCTTTGGCAAGACCCTCGAACACAATCTGGCCCTGTTGCGCGGTTTGAGGGTGCTTTCGTCGGCGGGGCGCCCGATACTGCTGGGGGTTTCCCGTAAATCCTTCATCGGACGCTTGTTCGGGGCCGAGCCCGATCAACGGACCGGCGCCTCGGTGGCCTGCGCGTTGTGGGCGGCCGATGCCGGAGTCGGCGTGTTCCGGGTCCATGATGTGGCCCAGACCGTCCAGGCATTGCGGATGCGGGAGATCCTGAACCACCAGACCAAGACGCGTTGAATTCGCTGCTGCCATTCCTGCAGGCCATCTGGCGCCCGGCCCTGGAGATCGGAATCCTCGGGGTGGGGATCTATTACGGTTACCGGTTCCTCAAGGGAACCCGCGGTCAGGCCGTGGTCACCGGATTCGTGGTCGTGCTGCTGGTGCTGACCTTGTCGGTGCGCCTGCTGCGTCTGGATGTACTCAACGCCATTCTCAACCAGATCCTGCCCTTCCTGGCTCTGGCCATCGTGGTGCTCTTCCAGCCCGAGATCCGCCGGTTGCTGGCCGAGGTGGGCAATCTGCCGGTGTTCAACAACCCGCAGGAACAGCGCGAAAACCTGGAGGTGATCGTGGAGGCGGTCGATCGGATGGTTCCGGTGCGCATGGGCGCGCTCATCGCCATCGAGCAGACCATCTCCGTCTCCGAGACGGTCGAATCGGGTATCCCCGTCGATTGCGAGGCCACGCCCGAGATGCTCGAGACGATCTTCTTCCCGAACAACGCCATCCATGATGGCGGTGTGATCATCAAGGGCGACCGGATCCTCAGGGCCGGTGCGATCTTCCCGCTGACCCAGCGCGGCGATCTGCCCAAGTCACTCGGGACCCGCCATCGCGCGGCGATCGGACTGAGTGAGGAAACCGACGCCGTGGTGGTGGTGGTTTCCGAGGAATCGGGCGGCGTCTCCTATGCTCATCGTGGGGTGTTGACCCGAAACGTTTCGGTGGAGCAGTTGCGGGCCTTTTTGACCGAAGTGCTGGTCCGCCGGTCTTCCAGCCGGCCGGGCCCCTCCTGGCCGCGTCGCTGGTTCCCGTCAACCGGAAGCAGCGGAGGACACTGACATGGCTTGGCGCGATTTCCTGATTCAGAACCGGGCCCAGAAATTGGGCTCTTTGGCGTTGGCGGCGCTGATCTGGCTCACCGTGAGGTCCAATCTGGGGATGGACCGGTTGGCGTCCCACGAGGCGTTTCGGGTCCGGGTGCTGGAGAACATTCCGGTGGGTGTGTTGGCCACGGGGCAGGGAGAGAGTCAGGTGCAGATCCTGCCCGCGGTGGTCCATGTCGAGATCGAGGGCGATCCCGACGTCGTTCAACGACTCACGCCGAGCGACATCCAGGCCTATGTGAATCTGCTCAGCCCCGAAGCCCCCCGACAGGGCATGTTCCG
>JAIXXC010000075.1 GCA_027490985.1 Verrucomicrobiales bacterium | reverse complement strand
TCTAGTCCTTGCCTTTGCCCAGCAGCCCTCGGATCTGCTCCTTGGGCAACGAGGTGGTGTTGATCCATTGTTCGGCCGCCCCTGGATCTGAGCGCTTCCAAGCTCGGAAAATCATGCTGATGGACTCATGGCGTTGGCTCTCATCCGAGATGCCACCGACCACGGTCGCGGCGTAATCGGGAAACTGGTGCGCCAGCTGGCCGACGTAAGTGTTGATCGCCGTCTGTTTCGCCCCGTCATTGGGCAACGCCGACAGCCAACGCGCCGAGGCCTCGGGATCGTTATCGGCCCATCCTTGGATGACCGCATTCAGGGCCTGCTCGCGCGCCTCACCCTTGAAACCCGTCGCCCACTGCGAAGCGGCGGCCGGATCGGTCGAGGTCCACTGGCCGATCACCGAAGCGGCCGCCGAGTTCTGGGCCTTGCCCTCGGGAAGAGTGGCCACATACGAGGCCGCCGACGCGGGATCATGCTGTGCCATGCCGGAAACCAGACCCTGCACGAAGGAGTCCTTGGAGGCGCCTTCGGGCAGCTTTTGAATCATGGCCTGCGCCGCAGCGGGGTCGCGCTGGGCCCATTCGCCAGCCGAGTGCTCGATGAAGGAGTTCTGTTGGTCGCCCTGGGGAAGAGTTTGGGCGTAGGCCATCACCGCCTGCGGATCCTGCTCGGCCCACCGCGAACACACCGCATTCAGGGCATCTTGTCGGGCTGTTCCCTCCGGCAATTTCTCTGCCCAGGCCAAGGCCGCCGCGGCATCGGCTTCCGCCCAGTGCAGGGCGACTTTCATTACAATTTCCGCGTGCGCCTGCCCTCTTGGCAAGGTGTTGGCGAATTCGGCGGCGAGCTTGGGATCGGCCGCCGCCAGAGGGCCGCTCGCCATAAACAGCGCCTTCCGCTTTCCGTCACCTTCAGGCAGGGACTTGAGCCACTCCATGGCTGCCTGCGGATCGCTCTGCGCCCACGCCGGAGAAATCGCTTCATAGGCAAGGGCAAGCGCCTCGCGGGAATTGAGGCCCGCCGCCCGGGCCGCTGCGGCGGCAAGGTCCATGTCCGCCCATGCCGAGAAGATGGAATAAAAATGCTGAGATCGTTGAGACCCGCCGAGTTTCTCGGCCAGTTCCAAAGCGGCCCCTGGATCCTTGGCGGCGATCGCATCGACGACATCTCCCAACACCTGATCGCGCAAGCGACCCTTCGGCAACTGCTTGACCCAGTCCGTGGCCGCCGCGGCATCCTGACCGGCCCACACACCGGCCACCGAGGCGATGGAGTAATAGCGGTCCTCTGAACTGGGCAGGGCCTTGGCATAGGCCATGGCGCCGCGCACATCGGTCTCCGCCCAATGGGAGAGCAACTGGATAAGCAGTCCGCCGCGCAGACTCTTTGGAAGTTGCTTCTGGATGAACTCCAACATCTCCGGCACGTCCGAACCATCCAGATCGGCCAGGATCCTCAATACCTGCCGCTCTTCGCGGCGGCTGAGCCCGAAGGCTCCACCCCCTTTCAGCGCAAGCAGCCTCTCCTGAACCTCGGCCAACGAGCGTCGGCCCAGGGGGTGGGTTTCGGAGGCTTCGGTTGCCGTCGCGGGAGAGGTCTGCCCGGAGGAGCTCCCGGCGGAGGCCGGCGACCGGGTGCCATCGGCCACCGTCACGGAAGCCGTGGCGGGAGTCTGGGTCGCGGGGTGTCGCTGGCCCAACCAGTAACCACCGGCCGCGGTACACACCGCGAGAATCACGGACGGAGCTAAGCCTATTTTCATGGAGGGTGCTCAGAGGTTCCCAATCCCAACGCTGCTGCGGTCCGCGTCTTGAGAGGGCTGGCGAGTCTGCCGGACAGCACGGATCATCCGGTATCAATTTGCCTGATATATGGCCTGCTCGCAAACCGTTATTGAAGGCCGGTTTTGCGAGACTTGAGCTGTTCGCTGATGATCCCCTTTCGCCGGAATTTTTCCTGCGAGGAGCTCGGACCGAGTGGCCGGCTGGCGGGGTCACCATCCCCGGATCAGGATGCGAGCTTCCCCGGAGCCCTCCGCGAATGCTCAGACACCCGCGCCGATCACGGGCCGAGGTGCCGGGCCAGCCACGCTTGGGTGCGGTCCCACATCTCAGGGGTATACACATGGCCCAGGTCGGGATAGAGGCGGCTTTCGAAGGCCGATTCGGCGCCATACAGCCGATAGGCCTCGCGGATCGGCGGTTCCAACCGAGCGATGCCGGACGCGGGAGAGCCCGAATCCTTGCCACCGGTCATGAACAGCATTGGGCGCGGGGCGGCCAAGGCCATGATGGCCTCGGTGTCGAAATGCCGGAGCAGGCCCGGAACGAAGTAGTAGATGCCGTGGGCCTTGAGGCCGCCTTCGCGGATGAGCTCGGTGTAGCGCGTCATGCAGGCCACGGCCACACCGGCCCGGAGGCGTTCGTCCAAGGCCATGAGCCACCAGGCACGCGTGGCGCCCATGCTGATGCCGGTGACACCGATGCGCTTCGGGTCCACCTCGGGACGGGAAGCGAGGTAATCGAGGGCCATCCGGTCGTCGCGCAGGATCATCCCCCAAAGACTGCGCCCGGCCCACAGCTGAAATTTGGACGCCGTCATCTCGCCGGCGGAGCCTTTTTCGGCCGGGCCGCCCGGGCCCTGACCGTTGCGCTCGCCGAAACAATAGGCGTCGATACCCAGGACCACGTAACCCAACCGAGCCAAGGCCGGACCGGCCGCCACGGGCACGGCGTTGGTGCGGAGCATCTCGTCCTTGCCGATGTCGTACTGGCCCCCATGCCAATGGCAGTAGAGCACCGCCGGCAACGGTCCCCGGACCTGGGCCTGCGGTGGCAGGAACACGTATCCCGCCACGGTGGCCCCGGCGCCGTTGTCGAAGGTGAACTTCTCGAAGCGATACTCGCCCCGGTCCTCGCGCAGCAACGTCGTGACCACCGGCCGCATGGGCCGCGGCGGCAGGTGCCCCAGCAGACCCTCGAGCGTGGTGCGGATCTCGGCCCGACGGGTGTTCCACGCCTCGCGGGTGACGGGCACCCGAAATTCCGGAGCCAGCGCCGCGCCCGCCAACCAGGCTTCGGCCGCGGGAATCGAGGCCGGGGGCGGAGAAGGCGGATTCAGCGGTGTCTGGGACATGAGGCGGAAGCACGTGAAGGCCAGGACAAGCGACGCCAGACCTCGATGGTCACGGTGCGAGTGCGTCGTCATGGCCATGCAAGCGTCGCAGAATTCAGTGGGGGCGCGACGTGCCGAAGCGGTTGGCCCAATGGTTGCCGATGTCGCGGGATCCGCTGACAAATCGCGTGCCCTGGCCTTCGGCGCGTTTCACCTCGGGGCCTTCGCCCGGCGAACCCGCAGCCAACACCAGCACCGGGCACGACTGATGGGCCTCGCCGACGCGGGCGATGACCTCCGGACGCGGTCGCTGGAAATCGACGTAGCGCACGTCCACCGAATGACGCAGTTCCGGATGGTAATGGAGCAGGCCGTTCACCTCGGAACATTCCGGGCAATAAAAGGCGGTTCCGGGGCCATCGACAAACCGGTGCTTCAGGAGGAAGAGCGTATCACGTTCCATGGGCTCCAAAGACCACGCCGCGCGGCACCGGGCAAGGATTCTGTCGGAACGAGGCGGCCCGCCTCGGGCTCCGTTCGCACAAGGCCGGCCCGATGCGGGTCGGTCGATGACGATTTTTCTTTGCGTTCCTGGCGGTTGCGACCGCATATCGCCCGGATCGATGAATGACCGGGTGATCCTGCCGACGCCGCCGCCGATCCTGAAGAATCAGCAACAGGAGATCCGCGAGCTGTTCCAACGCTTCGTGGTGCCGAGCTACGGTCGATTCAACCTGGCCTTGAGCCACGGCGCCGGCAGCCATGTCTGGGATGTCTCCGGCAAGCGCTACCTCGATTTGGGCGGCGGCATCGCCGTGTGTTCCCTGGGTCACGCCCATCCCGAAATCACCGAGGCGCTGGTGGAGCAGTCGCGGCGGCTGGTGCACGTGTCCAACCTGTACTACCAGGAGCCTCAGGGCCGGCTGGCGCAGCGATTGGTCGGCCATCTGGCCCCGGGCAAGGTGTTTTTCTGCAACTCCGGGGCCGAGGCCAACGAGGGGCTCTACAAGACGGCCCGGAAGTTCGGCCACGACGAAGGCCGCTTCGAGATCCTCACGGCGGTGAACTCCTTCCACGGGCGCACCCTCGCGGGCATCTCGGCCACCGGTCAGGACAAGGTGAAGAAGGGCTTCGAGCCCATGGTGGAGGGCTTCCGGCACATCCCGTTCAACGATCTCGAGGCGGCCCGTGCGGCCATTTCGCCGGCCACCGCGGCCATCCTCATCGAGGGCATCCAGGGCGAAGGGGGCATCACGCCGGCGTCGGCCGAATACCTGTTGGGCCTGCGCAAGCTCTGCGACGAAAAACGCCTGCTGCTGCTGGTCGATGCGGTGCAGTGCGGGCATTTCCGCTCCGGTCGGTTCCAGAGTTTCCAGCGGGTGCTCGAGGGCGTCACGGGAGGCGAGGCCTTTGTTCCGGACGGCATCTCGATGGCCAAATCGCTGGGCGGCGGGTTTCCCATCGGGGCCTTCTGGCTGCGCGACCAGGCGCATGGAGTGGAGCTGGGGCAGATCCTCGGACCGGGGACGCATGGCACCACCTTCGGTGGCACTCCGCTGGGCTGTGCCGTGGCCTTGCGCATTCTCGACGTGATCGAACGGGAGAAGCTCGCCGACCATGTCCGGTCCACGGGCGATTTCCTGCATGCCGAGATCGCCCAGCTGGCGCAGCGGTACCCGGGAGTCGTCCAGGGAGCCCGCGGATTGGGATTCATGCTGGGCATCGAATTGCAGCCCCATACGCAGATCCCGGGCTTCAAGAACGACTCCAGCGCCGCGAGCCTCCAGATGGTCAACCGGCTGCACGAAGCCGGCGTGCTGACGATCCCCAGTGGCACCCAGATTGTCCGCCTCCTGCCGGCGCTCAACCTCTCCCGCGCCCAGGCCGAGGAGGGACTCCAGATCATCGAGAGAATCATCCGCAGCGTGGCCTGAGAAAGGTTGGCCTCCGGCTGGGCCGCGCGGTTAGGCTCCGGAGGAGTCCATGAGCCAACCCCTGATCCTCGGCCGCTTTTCCATCGGCATCGGCGACCGATTCGCCCACCAAGCGCAGGCCCAGCTGAAGGCCTGCCAACTCGCCCTGGCGCAGGGCGTGGAGGTGATCCCCGTCTGGAACAAGTCCAACCGCGAGCACACCATCATCGGCTCCGAGCCGGCCGCCACCAGGGCCGCCGCCGATGCCGCCGTGAAAGCCCTCGGCTGGAAGGCTCCGCACTTCCTGGATGCCGATCACATCCGCTTGGAAACGGTGGGGCGCTTCCTGCCGCACTGCGACTTCTACACGATCGACGTCGCCGACTTCATCGGTCAACCAGCCGCCCCCGAGGCGGTGGAGGCCTTCCTGGATCGCCATCCGGAGCTGATCGGAACCCAGGTCGTCCCGGGGATCGCTGAGCCGCTGGTGACCACGGCCGACGACATCCGTCGCATCGCCGCCCAATTCCTCAAGGCCACTCAGGAAGC
Organism: Verrucomicrobiales bacterium; assembly: GCA_027490985.1. GTDB lineage: Bacteria > Verrucomicrobiota > Verrucomicrobiia > Limisphaerales > UBA9464 > SXXZ01. The sequence goes on along the minus strand of JAIXXC010000075.1, from coordinate 2,168 downwards.
CGGGACGCTGTACCGCCACATCGCCGCGGCGAAGGGTGTCGGACGCTTCGTCACCGAGGTGTCCATGGACGAGACCGACGCCCCGCAGACTCCGCCCGCGTTGCTGGTCATCCTGGCCGCGCTGGCCGATGCCGGCGTGCCCGTTCAAACCATCGCGCCCAAATTCACCGGCCGCTTCAACAAGGGCGTGGATTATGTCGGTGATGTGGCCCAGTTCGAGCGGGAGTTCAACGACGACCTGGCGGTCATCGCCGAGGCCATCCGGCGCTATGGGCTTCCGGCCGAGCTCAAGCTCAGCGTCCACTCGGGCAGCGACAAGTTCTCCATTTACGGGCCCATCGCCCGAGCGATCCGGCGCACCGGGGCGGGCCTGCACCTGAAGACCGCGGGCACGACCTGGCTCGAAGAAGTCATCGGCTTGGCCGAGGCCGGCGGCGATGGCCTGGTTCTGGCCAAGGATCTGTATGCGGCCGCGTTGGAGCACATCGATGAACTGTGTGCGCCCTACGCCACGGTGATCGACATCGACCGGTCCCGGCTCCCCGCCGCCGACGACGTCGCCGGATGGACCTCAGCCCAGTTCACAGGCGCCCTGCGGCATGATCCGAAGCACCCCGGCTTCAATCCCAGCCTGCGCCAATTGCTGCACGTGGGCTTCAAGATCGCCGCCAAGAAGGGCGACCGCTACTTGCAGGCGCTGCGCACGCATGAGGCGTTCGTGGCCCGCAATGTGACCGAAAACCTGTTCTCGCGGCATCTGAAGCCGCTCTTCCTCGACTGACACGATCCCACCGTTTTTCTCAAGATCACCATCGCCTCTTTTCCAAAATGAAACCCTCCCTGGCTTTGCTCACCGCGGCCGTGCTGGCCGCCGCGGACCTCCATGGCGCCGACGCCGACAAGCGCGCCCACGCCCCCACCGCTCTGCCCGCCGCCGCCACCTCGGCCCGCCCGCAGACCGTGTCCAAACCCGCCGCCGGCGAGCGCATCGTCTTCATCGGCAACGGCCTGGCCGAGCGCGACGTGTACTTCAGCCGCCTCGAGACCGAACTGCACCTGCGCTATCCCGAGCTGAACCTCATCGTGCGCAACATGGGACGGCCGGGTGATACCCCGGGATTCCGTCCGCACCCGGGCCGCGTTTCGCAGTGGGCCTTCCCCGGCGCGGAGAAATTTCATCCCGATCTGAATTCGCATTTCGGCCGCGGATTCTATCCCACGCCCGACCAATGGCTCACCCACCTGAAGGCCGACACGCTCGTCGCCTTCTTCGGCTACAACGAGTCGTTCGACGGACCCGACAAGGTCGCCAATTTCGAGGCCGAACTCGACGCCTGGGTCACGCACACGCTGTCCAAGGCCTACAACGGCGTGGCCGCGCCCCGGTTGGTGCTCGTGTCACCCATCGCCTTCGAGAACCTCTCGGCCAAGAATGATCTGCCGGATGGCAAGCAGGAGAACGCCAACCTGGCCCTGTATTCCAAGGCCATGGCGTCGGTGGCCCAGAAGCGCGGTCTGACCTTCGTGGATCTGTTCAGCGCCACCCAGGCCCGGCTCAAGAAGAAGGGATTGCCGCCGCTCACCATCAACGGCTTCGCGCCCACGGAGGCCGGCTATCAGGAGCTGGCCGTGCTGCTGGCCGACGGCACCTTCGGTCGCCAACGCAAGGCCTCCAAGGCCGACCCTGAGCTCGTCCACAAGGCGGTGCTCGACAAGGACTTCTTCTGGAACAACGACTACAACCTGGTGAACGGCGTGCACACGCACGGCCAGCGCTACGACCCCTTCGGCCCGCAGAATTATCCGGCCGAAATCCTCAAGACCCGCGAGATGATGACCCTGCGCGACGGGGTGATCCATGGGGTCGCCGCGGGCAAGCGCAAGGATCTGGCCGTGGACGACTCCCAGACCCGCTCGCTGCCCGAGGTGCCCACCAACTTCAAGCGACCTGTGGAGTACCTCGATGGCGAGAAGGCCATCGAGAAGATGACCGTGATGCCCGGCTACAAGGTCGAGCTCTTCGCCTCCGAGAAGGAGTTCCCCGATCTCAAGAACCCGGTGCAAATGTCCTTCGACAACCAGGGACGCCTCTGGGTCGCGGTGATGCCCAGCTACCCGCACTATCGCCCGGGTGATGCCCGGCCCGATGACAAGCTCATCATCCTCGA
>JAIXXC010000140.1 GCA_027490985.1 Verrucomicrobiales bacterium | reverse complement strand
GGCAACGCCGACGGGACCTTCTTGGAACGCCACCGGTTGGCGGCCGACCGGGCGCGGGGCGGGGCGGGCATTCGCGAGCAGATCGCCGCGGTGGTCCCGGGATTGATGGCCCGGCATCGCATCACCTCGGTGGGTGTGGGGTTCGGGGGGCCGGTCGATCCGAAGACGGGGTTGATCTGCTGTTCCCACCAGGTCCCCGGATGGCATGAATTTCCCCTCGGCGACTGGATGCGCGAGTTGACCGGGCTTCCCGTGGCCGTCGAGAACGACGCCAATGTGGCCGCCTTGGGCGAAGCGCTTCGGGGCGCGGGCCGGGGCTTCGGTTGCGTCTTCTGGATCAACATGGGCAGCGGGGTCGGCGGCGGGATGGTCGTCGACGGGCGCCTGTACCATGGAGCCCGCCCCGGTGAGGCCGAGATCGGTCACCTGCGACTGGATCGCTCCGGCCGGATCGTGGAAGAGGCCTGTTCGGGTTGGGCGGTCGATCGACGGATCCGGGATGCCGTGGTCGGTCACGAGGGGGTTCTGGCGCAGGCGGTGCGTGCCCAGACAACGGAGGGCGGGGAAGCCCGTCACCTGCGAGGGGCCCTCGATGCCGGCGATCCGGTGGCGCTGAAGATCCTCGCTGCCGTGGCCGACGACCTGGCGTTCGCCTTGTCGCATGCAGTCCATCTCTTCCACCCCGAGATCATCGTGGTGGGTGGTGGGCTCTCGCTCGTGGGAGAACCGCTGCGCGCAGCCATGGCCGCGGCCTTGCCTGCCTACCTGATGGAGGCCTTCCGCCCGGGGCCGCAGGTGGCGCTGGCCGGCCTGGGCGAAGATTCGGTGCCGGTCGGGGCCTTGGCCTTGGCCGCGGCCCTCACGACGGCCTGAACCGCCCGGGATCGACTCACGACCGTCGAATGCCGATCCCCGCCCTCGGGCCGGATCAGCGGCGGGCGATCCCGTCGTTGCGGGGATCGCCGCGCCGGTGCGGCTTCAGAGCTTCACGGGCCTGCCCGACGCCGCCGAAGCGTCGGCCGCGAAGATGAGTCGGTGCGACCGATAGGCATCGGCGAAGGACGTCAGCGGCATGTCTTCTCCGCGGTCGAGGGCGTCGAAGAACGCCTGGAACTGGGTCTGGTAGGGGTGGTCTTTCACGTCGCCCGAATCCACCGGGGCGAACGACAACTGGCTCCACTTGTGCTTGTCGAGCATGCCCAGCTTCTGGCTGTGGAACTTGTTGTCGAGAATGGAACCCTCGCTGCCGACGATGTGCGTGTGGAAGTAGTACGGCTGCAGGCTGTCGACGCACGAAGTGGTCTTGCCGATCCGGCCATCCCTGAATTTCACGATGCTCACCTGCGTGGTCGGGAAGTCATAGGCCGCGAAGTGGGGGCTCTTCGACGAGGTGGCATACGAGGTCACTTCCTCAGGTTCACCCCCCATGACCATGAGCAGCGCATCGAGGGCGTGGCAGCCGGCGCTCAACAGGGAACTGCCCGCCTCGGCCTTCTGGTGGCTCCAGCGGAACTGACCGTACCACGGGCCGATGCCATGGTAGTAATCGACCTCGGCGAAGTGCACCTCGCCCAGCAAGCCCGACTGCAGCATCGAATGGATGGACTGGAACTGCGACGAGAAGCGCACCTCGAAACAGACGCAGGTCTTGATCGGAGTGCCGCGCAGGGCCGACGCCATGGCCTCGAGGTCCGCGGCGTTGAGGGCCAGCGGTTTCTCGACGATCACGTGCTTGCCGGCCTGGACCGCTTTGACGAATTGGGCGGCGTGATCCTTCGGGAAGGTGCAAATGGAGACGGCATCGATGTCGGGATCGGCCAGCATGGCGTCCAAGTCCTTGAACACTCGGATCGGTGAGCCGTACTGGGCGCTGGCCACGGCCGGGTCGAGATCACGCCGGGAATGGATGGCGGTGACGCGCCCTTGGCGGGTGGCATTGATGGCCGGGATGTGGGCCGAGGCCACCCAACCGTGACCGATGACTCCGACGTTGTATCGTTTCATTGCGGGATGTGTTGGACCATACGATAACCCGCGCCGGCGCTCTTGGGCATAGGATTTGTACGCAGCCGATCGGGAGTCGGCCGGGTGGCCAGACCGCATTGGGGCCGCATTGGGGCCGGTTTGCAGGGCGCGATCTGCGATCGATATCGCATTCCCTGAAATAAGGGCTTGTTTCTCGGGCAGGCCTGCCCCAGTTTTCAGGTTCTTTGCTGCTATGAAAGCTGATGTGCATCCGAAAAACTACCGCACGATGATCTTCCGCGACTCGGCCTCCGGCCAGTCGTTCCTGTCCAAGTCCTGCGCCAACACCAACCTCACCGCCAAGTGGGAAGACGGCCAGGAGTACCCGCTTTACCTGCTCGGCATCAGCGCGTTCACCCATCCGTTCTACACCGGCCAGCAGAAGTTCGTGGATACGGCCGGTCGCGTGGACAAGTTCCAGCAGCGCATGGCCAAGACCCAGGCGGCGCAGGCCGCTCTGGCGGATGCCGCCGGCAAGAAGAAGAAGAAGTAGCCGCAGAGCCGACAACCGCCCGCCGGTCGCCTCAAACGACCCGCGGGCGGTTTGCTTTTCCCCGGGGCCCTTCCGGCCCGGGTGTGCCCGGCCCCGTTCCCGCCCCAGCATGGATCTCCTGCCGTTCATCGAGAAGTTCCGCCGTCGCTTCGACGAGGTGGAGGCGTTGCTCGGCGCCCCGGATGCCTTCAGCAATGCGGCGCGCGGCCAGGAGTTGACCCGTGAGCATTCCCGTCTGCGCCAGTTCGTGGCCGACGGCGACGCCTGGGTGAAGGTGCGCCAGGATCTCGCCGACAATCGGGAGCTTCTCGCGACCGAAGCGGCCGGGTCGGAGATGGCCGTCATGGCGGCCGAGGAGATCCAACGACTCGAGGCCGAAGCGGTGCGCCTCACCGCGGCCGTCCAGCGGGGTATCATCCCTCCGGATCCGACGGATTCGCGGAATACCATTCTGGAAATCCGGGCCGGTGCGGGCGGAGCCGAGAGCGCGCTCTTCGCCGCCGACCTGCTCCGCATGTACACCCGGTATGCCGAGGATCGCGGCTGGAAGATCGAGCCGATGGATTCCAGTCCGTCCGATTTGGGGGGCATGAAGGAAGTGATCTTCATGATCACGGGCGAGGATGTCTTCAAGCGCATCAAGCACGAGTCCGGCGTGCACCGGGTGCAGCGCGTGCCGGCCACCGAGGCCCAAGGACGCATCCACACCAGCACGGTGACGGTGGCGGTGATGCCCGAGGCCCAGGAGGTCGACGTGGTCATCAAGCCCGAAGACCTCGAGATCAACGTCTGCCGCGCCGGCGGCCACGGAGGGCAGGGCGTCAACACCACCGATTCGGCCGTGCGGATCTTCCACAAGCCTTCCGGCCTCGAGGTGCGCTGCCAGGACCAGCGCTCGCAGCAGAAGAACAAGGCCCAGGCGATGATGGTGCTCCGCTCGCGATTGCTGGAGCGGAAGATGAACGAGGAGAACGCCAAGTACGCCCAGCAGCGCAAAGACCAGGTGGGCAGCGGTGAGCGGTCCGAGAAGATCCGCACCTACAATTTCCCGCAGAACCGAGTCACCGATCATCGGCTCGAACTGACCCTCTACAATCTGGCCGCCTTTTTGGACGGCGACCTGGATCCCATGATCGATCCGCTGATGGATGACGAAGTGAAGCGCCGCCTGGCGGCCATCGAAGCCTGACCCGCAACCCCATGCCCACCCTCGAATCCCCCAAGGCCCTGATCTTCGACTGCGACGGCACCGTCGCCCACACCATGCCCCTGCATTGGCGCGCCTGGCAGTCGGTGACCGGCCGCTACGGCATCGAGTTTCCGGAGACCCGCTTCTACGCGCTGGGCGGTGTCCCGGGTCGCAATATCCTGAAGATGCTCTTCGAAGAGCAGGGGATCCGCGGCCTCGATCCCGTCGCGGTCGCCAAGGAGAAGGAGGCGGTTTATCTGGAGTTCCTGCATGAGGTCCAACCCGTGGAGCCCGTGCTCGAAATCGCCCGTCGGCATCGTGGCATCCTGCCCATGGCCATCGCCACCGGCGGTTCCCGGCCGGGCATTCCCACCGTGCTCCGGCATCTGGGCATCTACGACTGGTTCGGAGCCATCGTCACCAGCGAAGACGTGGTGCGCCAGAAGCCCGCTCCCGACATCTTCCTCGAGGCGGCCCGCCAGTTGGGGGTCGACCCGTCCCAGTGCCGCGGCTTCGAAGACACCGACCTGGGCATGGAATCCATCCGGGCGGCCGGCATGGAAGCGATCGACGTCCGGTTGTTCCCGGATTATCCGAGGCCGCTGATCTGATCCGGGCCGTGGGCCGGTTTTCGGTCGGCCATCCGGTTGAGGGCCGTCAGGCGTTGTCGCCCATGGTCGATTCCGGCGCGGTGAGGGCCACCTGGATGCGACGGATGCCCACGCCCTGGAAGGTGTAGCCCCAGGCCACAGTCCGTCCGACGGTCGCTCCCGTGGGCGGGGTGGAACCATCGGCGATCTCGTGCCGTTCGGCGTCGAAGGGTTCGCCGGGTTGCGCCTCGTAGGGGAGGATGCCCACGCGGCGGGTCGCATCGATGCAGGCGTTCCGGTAGTTGCCGATCTGTTGGATCAACTGGGGTTGTCCCGAGGCCGCGGCCGCCTGGAACAACGCGAAGCAATGGTCCATGAGGTGGATGACCACCTGGAGCGAATCCTTTTCTCCGCGGCGCAACTTCTCGATCTCCAGTCGCAGGGTGGCTTTTTC
>JAIXXC010000041.1 GCA_027490985.1 Verrucomicrobiales bacterium | reverse complement strand
GCCTGGGAACTCTGGCGTGACAACCACGCGGCCAGGGACTCGGCGCTGCGGTGGCCTCGATCGAATCGACTTTGGAGCAACCCGGCCACCTGTCGCCAGTTGGTCATCCGTCGTTCGCCGTCGGCATGGGCGAGGGTTCGGGCCGTCACCTCGGGGCTGTTCATCCACCGCAGCAGCGGAGGCAGGGGGCCCACCCGAAACAGCTCTTGTTCGGCCTGAAGGAAGCGCTGCAGCTGTTCGGCCTGGGCGGTGGGGTGATTCTGGAGTTCCAGGACTTCCGTCGCCGATCGGACCCCCAACGGGCACAGGAGGAACGCGGAGAGTCGGCCCAGCAGTTGGCCGTGGTGATGGAGCGCGGCCAGAAGTTCGAGCCAGGCCAGCACATCGAGCGCTTCGTCGCTTTCGAACACGCAGCCCAGTCCTTTTCCGGACGATTGGCAGGGGATGCCCAACGTTTGCAACGCCCTCCGCACGCGTCGGAGTTCCCGGTGGTTGGAGGCCAGCACGCCGATGTCGCCCGGGAGCACTCGCCGGGGAAGCCCGGAGTGTCGGTCGACGATGGTCACCGGTTCGTGAAGCAGGCGCGCGATCTCGTGGGCGGCCAGACCGGCGAGTCGGTTCGGGGCCCGCTGCCGGTCGCTCTCGGGGCTCCATTGAAGCACCACGGCCAGGCGCTGGGCGGGATCGGAGATGCGGTTGTCCGGGGCCTGGGCCGTCACCGGCACATACTCGATCGGCGTGTCACCGGCGAGCGAGTCGGGGAATCGGAATGCGGGGCCATAGAGGTGATTGATGGCCGCGACCAAGGAGGGGTCGGACCGGTGATTCACCGTCATCCGGGGCGCCGACCGGACGGCGCGAGCCAGGGATCGGTAGCTGGCCAAGTCGGCCCCGCGAAAGCGGTAGATGCTCTGCTTGGGGTCGCCGATGATGAGGAACGACTCGGTGTCGGGGTGGACGAAGAGCGACTGGAACACCTGGATTTGAAGGGTGTCGCTGTCCTGACATTCATCGAGGATCGCCGCCCTGATCCGGCTGCGCACCGCCCGGGCGATCGCGCCCTCGATGCCTTGTGCCGTCAAGGCATCACGCACCGTGAGGAGGATGTCGTCGAAGGTGCGGAGGCCCGCCAAGGTTTTGCGCTGGGGCAACTCGTGCTGGATGCGCTGGGCCAGGCCCGAGGCGGGGACTTGTTTTTCGGACTGATCCACCCGCCGGTATTCAGACCAAAGGCGGCAGAACTCCGGAGGCAGGGCTTGGATCTGGGGATCGGTGAATTTCTCCCATCGACCTTTCTCGACCAATGCCGTGACCCGGTTTTGCACGCTGGTGCGAGTTCGAGACTGCGTGAGCCCCCGAATCGCGGACGGTGCCTCGAGCGTGATCTGTCCGAGCAGAGCCTGCTTGGCCTCGCGCAGTTCATCGAGGTTCAGGTCGACGCCCCGGACGGTGGCGGCCGGTCGGGCTTGCACGGTGTGGGCGACCCGCCGGAGGGGCGAGGCCTCGGGGGATTGGTCGTCCGACAGCTCCATGAGGTAGTCGTCCGTGATCTGGTCGAGGATCCGGTCGCAGCTCTCCTGGAGCTTCAGGTCCGGATCGCAGGCCAGTTCGAGGGAATGCCGGCTGATGAGCGATTGGCAGAAGCCATGGAGCGTCTGGATCGGGGCCAGGTCGAAGGCGCTCAGGGAGTGGTTGAGGTGGTGGTTGAGGGCGGCGCACCGGGTGGGGTCTGGATCGAGCCACCTGCGGATGACGCGGGCCTCGGGAGAGTCGCCCGGCTCGCCTCCGTCAGCGAAAGCCCGGGCCGCGGCATGGGCCCGTCGCAATGAGGCCAGAAGCCGTTCACGCAGTTCGGCCGTCGCGGCCTGGGTGAAGGTGCTGACCAGGATCTGGTCGACCCGCAGTTGCTGTTCCACGAGCAACCGCAGCCAGAGCAGGGTGATGGAATAGGTCTTGCCCGTGCCCGCGCTGGCTTCGATGGAGGTGGCGCCGGAAAGCTCCTGAAGGAGCGGGTCGAATTGGGAAGGCGCGTTCATGGTGAGGTGAGACTCAGGGGGGCACGCCACGCCTCGATCTCGCACATCACTCGCCAGGCCAGCGGAGTTCCGGCGCACGGAAGCCAATCGGGCAAGCCTTCCGGTCTCCAGTCGAACGGGTTGTCGCAGCCCCTGAAGAGCATGCGCGTCGCCGGCCGTTCGCTGTCGGTTTCACCCATGTTGTCCTGACGGTCGGAAGACCAGTGGGCCTGGGCGGCTTCGAGGAAGGGCGTTCCGTTGGGCGCGGCTTCGTGGGAGTTGGCCTTGGAGTTGGCCTGGGAGTCGGTTTTGTGCAATGCGACTCCCGCCGTCCGAGGCCAGTAGGGCAAGGGCCATTGGCGGGCCAATCGGGCCAGCCGGATCAGCCGACCGAGATGCCGGCGGGCCTCATCGGTAGGGGGCAGGGCCATGATCCAGGTGGTGTCGGTGCCCACGCATCGGGCCTCGGTGATGGGCGAGGGATCGGTTTTTAGTTGGGATGCCGCCAGCACCAGGGTGTCGAACCGAAACAGGAGGCCTCGGCGGTGATCGCTGCCGGCGTTGGACTTCGAGGCGAAGAATTGGGCCACGGTGGATTCCCCCGCGCGCCGGTACCAGCGGACCCGCGGGGGGCCTTCAAAGAGCAGTGTTTTCTGGGGAAAATCCGGGTCTTCCAAGCTGAAGCGTCCATCGGCTGTGAGGCGATCGGTCCGGGAGTAGGTGGGGACCTCGGGCAGGTCGTTGAGGCATTTTTCGAGCAGGGCCTCTCCGATGCGCCCTCGGGGAATGCGGCCCGAAACCCGGAGCACCGCGAGGAGGGATTCTTCATTGTGTCCCTCCAAGCGGGCAGTCAGCACGGGGTCGCGCAGTTGCCACCGCTCCAGCCCATCGGGATCGATCAGATCTTCGCCGCGAGCGGCTTCGGCCTCTTCGGGCAACCTCAGGCCGAGGCGGTCGGCGAACAGGCGCTGAGGTTCGTCGAGCACCAGCCGCAGGTCGGCTAGGGTCAACGACCCGTCGGTTTCGGGCGGGAGCGGCTGCGCCCACGGGCCCGGGTAGGCGGGGAACCCCGTGCGGTTCCGCAAGGTTTCGGCCGCCGCGTGGTCGCCGGGGCGCATGCCTCGCGCCTGGGCGGGCCGGTCTGCACGAAAGGCCTCCGGGCTGAATCCGTTGAGCGGATGGTGGAAGACAAGGCTCTGGTGAGTACGCCGGTGGCTTCCGCTCGGCGCCGTCTCCGGCTCGGGTGGGGCTGCCGATTGATCGACAGCTTCGAGCAGATCGGCCAGGGCGGTCGAGGGAGGACGTTCTTTGCCGTCCTCGTCCGAATGGCCCCGGTACGACAGGATCAGGCGCTCCTGGCAGGCGAGGACGGCCAAGAGCAGGCAATGTCGATCGGCATCGCGCGCCGAGGGATCGCCGGTGGCCGGCTTGAGGACCAGCGGATGCCATGCGGGACGCTCGTCGGACCTCGGGAACACGCCGTCATCGAGCCCGGCCACCACCACCACCCGCGCCGGGACACCGGCATGCTGCCGCAGATCGGCCACGGTGATGCCCCCGTTGCCGCGACCGCCCGACTCGCTCAATGCGGGGAGTTTCTCGGCGATCAGGCGCAAGTAGGCCGGTGCCTCGAGGCGCAGGTCCGGGTCGGCGGCCCGACGCAGGGATTCGAGGATGTCGCCATGGAAGGCCGCCGCATGGGCGGCTGCGTTGCCGACCCGGGTGGAGAGGCAATTCCGGACGATCGTGCCGAGGGCCTGATTCCAGTCGGGCAGGGTCTTCGGCCCGGTGGCGCACCAGAGGTCACGGGCCTTCGACAATTCGGTGGCGAATCGGGCCAGGCGAGCCAGGAGGACCAGTCCGAGGCCGCTGGCCCGCTCGAGGGGCACGGTGGGCTCCGCCCCTCCGGAGGCGATCATCACGGTATCGCGTCGGCCTTCGGCCACCAACCCGCCCAGGCCCAAGCGGCGCAGGGCCCAGAAGAGGTTCCACCGGGCCTCCGGGATGTCCTGATAGTGGCGACGATGTTCGGGGGTGAGACCCCAACGGAACTGGGCGTCTTTGAGCCACTCGACCAACGTGGGGCCGTCGCCGTCGGCGTCGTTCAGATCGAAGCGATCGGCGATCAGCGGGTTTTCGAGGAGTTCCTGGACCTCGTTCAAGGTGAGTCGGCCCTGCAGGCATTCCAACAACTGCAGCAGCGTCGAGGCGAACGGAGAGGCCACCAGGCCACCACCGGCCGCCAAACGGAACGGCAGGCGTGCCTCGGAAGCGCTCCCGAACGCCGCCTCGATCAGCGGGGCCTGTTCCCGTGGATTGGCCAGCAAGACGAGGATTTCCTCGTGTCGGAGGTGATCCAATTCCTGAAGGGCCTGCAGGATGCGGTCGCGGCAGATCTCCAATTCACGCAGGGCGGTGTGCGCGGCATGGACGGTGATCGAAGCATCGTCTGGGGCGAGCGGGAGACGCTCTTCGGCGGACACCGGGGAGGCCGAACGGCAGGAGGTTTGCAATCGCCCGAGGAGGGAATCAGGAGGGAGCGGACTTTCGAGATCGACGCCGCCATCGCCGACCGCCATGAGCGTGTCGGCCAGTTGGCGTTGGAGGTCTTGAGAGGAGCGCCCGAAGGCCCACAGCAGGCCGCCCGGTGGGAGTGACTCCAGGTCGATACCGCTGTTGCGCCGTGAGGAGTGGGATTTGATCGGCAGGTCGGCCCAGTAGTCGCGACTGGGGGCCATGGCCCAGAGGTGGATCCGCTCCGGGGCTCGTGAGTGAACGAACTGCACCAGATGCAGGAGCCGTCGGAACAGACCTGCGGGCAGGCCCGAATCGAGCAGGATCCACAGATGGGGCAGTCCGCCTTTGGCCTGCCAGGAGTCCATCCAGGCTTGGGCCGCCGCGGCGAATTCGGAGTCGGTCTGAAGCCCGGGGTGGGTCTTGAGCAGTTCGGCGACCGGGTGGCTGGCGGTCAGGGTTTCGAGGAAGGAGTCCTCGGGCCAGATCCGATCACCCATCCGGCACAACAGGGTTTCATGCACCACTCGGGCCAGTTGCGTGGCCGAGGCCAGGACCGTGGAGTCGATCGGATCCAGGGATGCTCCCGTGGGGAGCGGGAACCGGGGAGTTTGCTGCAGGGCTGGCAGGGCCGAGGCGATCGTCCAACGCAGTCGCTCCACATCGAACCGGGCACTGCCACCTCCGGAAGCCTGTTCGATGAGTTCCCGCAGTTCGACCTCCTGCGAATGGCTTGCGATGCCTGAAAGGGCGGCCCAGCGATGGAGTGCGGCTTCGCGCAGGCCTTTGCGGGGAAAGACAAACCAGTGCCGTGCCCGGACCTCACGGATGTGGGTCAATTGCCGGGCGATCTCGTCCAGCAGGGCGGAATGGGTCTCGGCGAGGTGAAGCATGGCTGCAGCGGATCGGGAGGTCGGAGGATCTGGTCGACCCCGTCACAAATCAACCCCGCCCCCTCGGGCCGGTGCAGCCACGGGCGG
>JAIXXC010000185.1 GCA_027490985.1 Verrucomicrobiales bacterium | reverse complement strand
TCAGGGGTTGCCCGTTCCACTGATGGGCGATGAGCACATCGTCATCCATGCAGGCTTCGATCGGATTGTTGGTCGAATACCCATCGTAGCTCTTGAAGAAGACGTGGGAGGCGCTGGCCTTGGGGCGGACCAGATCGGCCAGCGTGAAGAAGGCCACACCCTGCCAGACCATGTCGTATTGGCTCCAGGTGGTGACGCAGTGGAAGTCGCTGGTGTCGGTGAACTGGGGCAAGGCCATGAAGGCCTTCCAATCGAGCGTGATCGGATTCTCGACGTGCCCGCCGATCTTGAGCTGCCACCGATCGAGGGGCACCTCGGGTTTGACCCCGAGATCCAGCACCGGAAAGTTGTGCACCTGCCGCTGCCCCGGTGGCAGGCGATCCTGCGAGCGGACCTCGGGCTTCGCAGCCCCGGCCATCTTGCGGGCCCACCGTTCCTTGGCGGCGATGTACGCTTCTTTCATGGGCCTGATTCTCGCCCTGGAACCGGAATGATCAACCGCGGCTTTCCGAGCGCGGCCGTCTGGTTATCATCGGCCGGGTAGAACCTTGAAACGCTGGGGATCCATTCTGCTGTTGTTGATCGGTGCCGTGGGCCTCGTGTGGTATTGGATCGCGCGGTATGAGGATCGCTTCGATCCGCAAATCCGGGTGGCCGCCCAACGCTACCGATTGCCCCCGTCCTTGGTGAAGGCCGTCGTCTGGAAGGAAAGCCGCTTCGATCCGTCCGTCCGGGGACGGGCCGGCGAGATCGGTCTCATGCAGGTTACCGCCGTGGCCGCGCAGGAATGGGCCGACGCCCTCAAGCTCACCCGCTATCACCACGAGCAGATCCTCGACCCGTCCACCAATCTGCAGGCCGGGTCATTCTACCTCGCCAAGGTGCTCCAGCGGTATGCCGCCACGGACAACCCGATGGCGTATGCACTGGCCGACTACAATGCCGGACGCCGCAACGTGCTCCGGTGGATGGCTTCGACCAATGCACCGCAGGCCCGCACCAACAGCGCCCAGTTCCTTGCGGTGATGACCTTCCCGGGCACGCGGCAGTATGTGGAGCAGATCCTCGAGCGGCGGCGCCGCTACGAACCGCAATTCGCCTCCGGTCGTTGACCGAGGGGTTCCGGGAACAGGCCGGCCCAGGGCAGGTGACGCCCATCGGGCGGGTGCGCATCCGTGCCGAACCGGTGCGACCAGCGGTCATAGGCCGGGCCCGGATCCGTGAGAGGTTCATTCATCCACCGGCACACCTCACCCACCTCGGTCTCCAAGCGGGAGGCGTCCGGGAAATCCAGGTAGTAGGCCGTGTCCACCCCCAGGCGTCGGGCCCAATGAGCACCGTCGCTCCGGTGTTGCCGGGCCGCCCATTGGACGAGGCAGGTGCGGGCCAATTGACGGAGGAACCAGGTGTCGATGAGGTCGAATTCCCCGTCGGGCCGGGAGCGTTGCTGCATCCCGATGACCGTGAGTTTCTGAGCGAAGGTGAAGGTGCAACACCCGCAGCCCTGGAGTGAGCGGAAGGTGTCCAGAAGGGCCATCTCGCCGCCGGTGTGCTGACCGCCCGCGGTGGCGAAGGCCGTCGCCAGCGTGCCCCAGAGTTGGAGACCGCGGGTCTGTTCGAAAAATTTGCGCAGAAACCACGGCGAACCCTGACCATAGACCGGCGTGGCCACCACCACGCCATCGGCCCCGTCCAAGAGGGCCTGCACCTTGGAGGGCTGATCCAGCGCGGGCAGAGCCCACACCCGCTCGCACACCAGATCGGGGAAGGGCGTCGGCGTGGCGTTCTGGAGGAACCACGCGAATCCCAGAGCGGCCCGGTGACTGTCGTGGCGATCGGTCGCCGTCCCGGGCGAGAACTGCAGGAGGCGCACGATCATGGCTGCAGATCGAACACCGCGATGTCCGCCACCGTGAGCGGTCGCCGGGTCGTCGGCAGGCCATTGAACTCGGCCACGGCCTGGGCCCAGGTCTCCCGCTTCATCCGACCGAGGCTTCCTGGCCCGCCTTCCCGGGTGAGCATGGGAACCAGTGCTTCGATGGTGCCGCGTTGATGACGACGATCGGTCCCGGGCACCGTGGCCGCCACCCGGCCGGCGATGGCTTCGGCCTCGCCCGGAGCCTCTGCCCAGCCTCGTCGGGAGACCTCCAGGAATCGGCGCAAGAGCGGTGCGTCGGCCTTGAGGAAGGCCTCGCTGGTGAAATAGACCTGACCGTAGGCGGCATACCCGTGGTCGTGCAGGTGGAGGATCTCGATGTCATGGCCGGCCTGCCGCAACGCGACGCCCTCATCGATGGAATAGCCCTGCACGGCCGCGTACCGCCCGTTGAGCAGCGGAGTCAGATCATATCCGACCACCTCCACGTCGACCCGCTTGCGATCGATGCCGGCCCGGTGGAGCACATAGTTGACCGCTTCGTTCCCGTCGGCATGCACGCCGATGCGCTTGCCGACGAGGTCTTTCACCGAACGGATGCCCGCGGACTTGAGGCTGATCAGGCAGATGGGGGTGCCCTGGAGCATGGTGCCGATGGCCCGGATGGGATCGCCCGAGGCGCGGGCCTGGAGCAGCACGCCGCTCTCGGCGCTGCCGATCCACCTCGGGTGATGCACCACATTGCTCACCACGCCCTCGTCGGAGGGAATGGGCCGCAGGGTCAGATCGAGTCCCGCCTCGCGGTACCAGCCGCGCTCGCGGGCCAGAAGCAGTCCGGCGAACTGGGCGGTGGGTTTCCAATCGAGCTGGAACGTGATGGCGACCGGCTCGGCGGCACGGAGCCGCAGGGCGGCGGTGATCAGGCACAGGGACAGGC
>JAIXXC010000118.1 GCA_027490985.1 Verrucomicrobiales bacterium | reverse complement strand
TGATGTGGACCGTGTTCTCGGCGAGTCGGAGCCAGATGAAGGAGCTGGCCGAGGCCCAATCGACGATCGCCCGACTGAACTTGCACCGCACGCTGGTGCAGCAGGAGTTGCACGATCACATCATCCAGAATCTGACCCTCCTCGGAGTACAGGTGGCCACCAGCCGGATTGACGACGCCGCCGGTTTTGCTCGGACCCGCGACCTGATCCTCCAGCAACTCGACTACCTGCGCCGCGAACTCAGGCGCTTGTTGGTCGAGGGAACGGAACGGCTGCAGTCGTTCGACGAGATGGCCGTCCAGCTCCAAAGCATCTGCACGCAGATGGAGAAGCGCTTCAATGTGCGGTGCCCGTTGACCACTTCGAACGTCGACGGGCTCAACCTGCATCCGGAGGTGCTGTTCCGGACCTGCCGGTTCGCCGAGGAGTTGCTGGGCAATGCGATCCGTCATGGCCGAGCCCGGAACATCACCATGCGGGTGGAGTGCTTCGCCTCCCCCTCGATGCTTTTCCTGCGGGTCGCCGATGACGGGAACGGATTCGACCCGGCGAACTATTCGGCGGGGTTCGGCTTGCAGAGCATGAACGCTTTCGCCCGCCGTTCCCGGGGGCAGTTGAGAATCGAGCGGCGCTCTCCCAAGGGCATGCTCATCGAGTTGATGATCCCCGTGAAACTCTCGCCACCCGCTACCTGAAACCACAGCTCTCTTTTGGAACTCATGAAAATAGCCTTCTTGGACGATCATCCCCAGCTTGCCGAAGCGATCGCCGGCGCCGTGGCCGCCGCCCTGCCGGGCACTCAGGTGGACTGCTACAGCCATTGGTCCGAATTGGAGCCGACCCTGGTGCCCGAGCAATACGACCTCCTGTTCCTGGACATGCGGCTCGAGGACTGTCTGGGCGCCGAGCTGATCGTCCCCATCCAGGAGTTGAGCCCGAAGACCCGCATCGTGCTGCTTTCGGCCTTCGCGCAGAACGACCTCCTGCTCAAATGCCTCAATCTGGGCATCGTGGGTTACATCTCGAAGACCAGCCCCATCGAGACGCTGCTGAAGGCGGTGAACGCGGTCGCCGCCGGCGGCACGTTTTTCGACGAGAACATCAATCTCGATGCCGAGTCCAAACAGGCTGACTCCGACACCCGCAAATCCTCCTGAATCCGAATCCCATGAGCGACAACTCTCCCTCCCGAATCCTCCTCATCATCGAGGATCCCCTGATCGGTTCCATCCTGCGGGACCAACTCCAGAGCCTTTCCCACGCCGTCAGTCTGCACGCCTCGCCCGGCGAGGGCATCACCGACGCCCAGCAGCAGAGCTATCCGTTGGTCATCGTGGACGATGCGATCTCGGGGGGCGACCCGCTCAAGCTCCTCCAGGAGTTGGCCAAGGCGCGTCCTGCCATGAACCGGATCCTGATGACTTCGGGCCGCGACATGGCCGCGGTGATGGAGGCCCGCCGCTCCGGACTGATCCTTCGGTATCTCACCAAGCCGTGGATGAAGGACGAGGTCGCCATGGCGGTGGATGGCGCCTTGGCCCAGTCGAGCTTGCGCGCCGAATTGGAGGCGCTTCGGGCCCGGAATCTGGTGCTCAATCAGCAGTTGAGCGACGCGGTGCGGGGAGGGGGAGGCACCGTGGCGGCGGGAGAGAGCCCCGGAGGAGCCGAGGCCGCGGTCGCCGCCGTCGCCGGTGGAGCGTCGGTGGACCTGTCGATCGAGATGGCCACCAAGATGCTCGGGGTTTTCCACCCCAACCTGGGCAATGCCAGTCTTCGCGCCGTGGCCATTTGCCGGACGATCGGAGAACTGATGGAGCTTCCGCCCACGGAATTGCCGCGCCTGCTCTGGGCCGCGGCCCTGCACGACATCGGCATGCTGAGTGTGGATCGGGGCATCGTGCGTCGCTGGCTGCGGGACACCGCCAAATGCACCGAGGAGGAATTGGCGATGATCCGCCATCACCCGGAGATCGCCGAGGGGGTGCTCAAGAGCTTCCCGGCCTTGGCCGGCGCCGCCGACATCGTGCGCCATCACCATGAGGCCTTCGACGGATCCGGGTATCCGGATGGGCTCAAGGGCGAGACCATCCCGCACTTGTCCCGGATCCTGGCGCCGGTGGTCCATTTCTGTCACCGGAACGGTTCGACCACCCAGATCCTCAACGAGTTGGAGAGCCTCTCCGACAAGCAGTTCGACCCGACGGCGGTCCGGCTCCTGGCCAAGGCCTTGCCGATGACGCAGATCCCGCGCGGTGAACGGGAGTTGCTGCTGATCGAATTGAAGGCGGGCATGGTTCTGGGTCGCGATTTGTTCAATGCCGGCGGTCATCTGCTGCTGCCCAAGGGCCGTGAACTGAAAGACTCCGACATCAACCGCATCATCGCGATCAATCGGGTGACGCCGCTGACGCCGTTCGTGCTGGTCTATTGCTGAACCGGTATCGTGGATCCGGGGTGACTCCGGAACGTGACTTGCGGGCAGGCGAGCCGGCAGGGCAGGCTGTGGGTCGCCATGCCCAGCCTGCTCTCGCCCCATTCGAGTTGGAACCGTCGCCTCCTGCCTGCGACGAGGACTTGCCTTCTGGTCATGTTGGGGTTTGCGCCGCTTCTGAGGGGCGATACGGCGCTGCAGCGGGCGACCCGGCTCCATGAGCAGGCCCGAGCCGAGTACCAGAAGGCCTCGGGCTCCGCATCGATGGCCTGGCCGTTGGCCCGCGCCTGTTTCGACCGGGCCGAGGCGCTCACGTCGAAGCCGGTCCGGATCGCGCTGGCCAAAGAAGGGGTCGAAGCCTGTCGGCGTGCCTTGAAGGACTCCCCGGCCGATGCGGCCTGCCATTATTATCTGGCCTTGAATCTGGGCATCCTCGCCCAGGAGCAACCGCTTCGGGCTCTTGGATGGGTTCGCGACATGGAGAGTCATTGGCAGTCCTGCCGGTTGTTGGATCCGGGTTTCGATCACGCCGGCGCCGACCGATCCCTGGGCATGCTCTATGCGCAGTGTCCGCCATCGCCGCTCGGGGTGGGCAGTCGCAGCAAGGCCCGGAGCCATCTTTCCCGCGCCGTGGAATCGGCCCCGGAGTATCCGGAAAACCGGCTGCTTTGGATCGGGTTTCTGCTGGATCGCGGCGAACAGGAGGCCGCCGCCGAAGCCTTTCGCAGTCTGGAGGCGCGCCTGCCTGAAGCCCGAACCCGATTCAAAGGCGAGACCTGGGACTCTTCGTGGACGCAGTGGGATCGCCAGATCGAGGCGTTTCGTGCGAAACTGGCAACCCGTTCCTGAACCCCGCACCGCTTGATCGACGCCATGAACCCCTCTTTCACAGTGATCCCGCATCGACACCGAAGGGTGTGCCCGCTGGGGCGGATGCTGGGCTTCGTCGCGGCCTGGGCCCTGTGCCTGTGCGCGTTGTCCGAGAATCCGCAGCCGCCGCTGGCCCGCTCCCCCTATGTCCAAGGGGCCAGCCCCACGCAGATGCATGTGCTGTGGCGGTCCGAGGGGCCGATCCAGCCGGTGGTCCGGTGGGGTCTGAGACCCGACCAGTTGGATCACACCGTGCCGGCAGAAGCCCTCGTCACCCGGGCCAGTCTCGGCACCAACGGACAGTCGATGCTGGCCCGATGGCAAGCGCTGCGGACACCGGCGAACCTGGCTTTGCCGAAGCTCCACAGCGCTCCGGTCGGCACCTTCCAGTACGAGGCGCTCATCGAGGGTCTGACGCCGGACACCGTGTACTATTACGGCGTCTTCAACGGGGCGGAGCGGCTCACCCCGGAATCGCCCGACCATCGCTTCCAGACCCAACCCAAGCCCGGCACCGTGCGTCCGTACCGGTTCTGGGTGCTCGGAGACAGCGGGACCGGCCGTGAGGCCCAGCGGGCCGTGCACGAAGGCCTGTTGGCCCGGGTGAAGCAGGAGGGTCGCCCGCTGGATTTCTGGATCCATGTCGGCGACATGGCTTATGGCACCGGACGCGATGTCGAGTTCCAGAGCCGGTTCTTCGAGTCCTACCGGACGACCCTGCGCCATTCGGTGTGCTGGCCGGCGATGGGCAATCACGAGGGGCACACCTCCAAAGGCAGCACGGGGGTCGGCCCCTATTATGACGCGTATTGGGTGCCGACCCGGGGCGAATCCGGCGGATTGGCCTCGGGCACCGAAGCCTACTACTCCTTCGACCACGGCAACATCCACTTCATCTGCCTCGACTCGCATGATCTCGACCGCAAGCCCAGCGGTGCGATGGCCCAGTGGCTCAAGGCCGATCTGGAAAAGGCCCGGGCCGAATGGCTCATCGCCTTCTGGCATCACCCGCCCTACACCAAGGGCAGCCACGACAGCGACAAGGAGGCCGATCTGATCGAGGTGCGTCACCATCTTCTGCCGATCCTGGAATCCGGAGGCGTGGATCTGGTGCTCACCGGACATTCCCACATCTACGAGCGCTCGATGCTGATGGATGGAGCCTATTCCACCAATGCGACGGTGGCCGAGAATGTCATCCTCGACGACGGCGACGGCGATCCGCAGGGCGACGGAGCCTATCACAAAGGAGCCGGGTTGCGACCCCATGAGGGGGCCGTGCAGGTGGTCGCCGGGCATTCCGGAGCCGGCCTCGGTCGGGTGGGGACTTCGCCCGTGATGCGGCGGACTTTGGTCGAACACGGATCCGTCCTGGTGGATGTCGAGGGCGACACGCTCGTGGGGCGGATGATCAATCGGGAGGGCGTGGAGCGGGATCGGTTCAGTCTGGTCAAACGGGGCCGGCCGATGGTCCGTCGCCTGGCGCTGCCCTGGCAGCCGCCGGAATACAAGGCACCCGAAAAAGCCCCGAAGTCGCCGAACCCGCCGCCGCTGGACTATGCCGTGCTCATCCCCGAGGGGGCCGACTGGCGGTCGCTGGTCGGGAGCCATCCGCAGGGGGCTTCGTGGACCCGGCCGGGCTTCGACGACGCGTCGTGGCCGCAGGCGCGGGCTCCGTTCGATTCCGGCCGGGGTCGTTTGAAGGGGGCGGAAGGCAAGGCGGGCCCAGCGGGGCGACCGTCGCTGTATGTCCGCCGGGAATTCACCGTGGTGCAGGCCGACAAGGTCACGGAACTGGGACTCTGGGTCGACTACGCCGATGGTCTCATCGTCTATCTGAACGGGCAGGAGATCACCCGGGTGAATGTCGGACGCAGTTCCGGGCGGAATGTCCAAGGGGTCAAGCTGCGCGAAGATTCCGGGCGTGTGTACCTTCCGCTCGGGGCATCCAAGGCCCTGGTGGATGGGGTGAATGTGCTGGCCATCGAGTGCCACGCACAGGGCGAAGGCAGCATCGATTTCGGTCTGAACCCCGCCTTGTGGATGGAGGATTGATCGAGTGATCCCCCGGTCGGCCATTCCCATCGGCAGCCTCCTGTCGGGATGTCTGCTCGGGGGACTCCTCTTCTTGGGGGAAGTCGAAGCCCATGAAGGCCCCGAGCACGAGATCGAAGAACTCTCGGAACGGTTGATGCGCGAAGGCGATCGGGCCGATCTGCTCTTGGAGCGGGCCATCGAGTACCGGGTGCTCGGGCGTTGGGCGGAGGCGGCGCGAGACCTCCAACGGGCGGTCCGGTTGACACCGACCGATGGCTTGCTCTTGCGCGAGTTGGCCCAGATCGAACTCCAGCGGGGGCGGGTGTCCGAGGCGTTGACTTGGGTGGGGCAGGCACTTCAGTTGCCGGGGCAGCTCCCCGCGGAGCGGGCCGCCGTATTGATGATCCGCAGCCAATGTCGGGTGGCCGCAGGCGCTTGGACCAAGGCCCTCGAGGATTGCTCCGAGGCCCTGCACCACGATCCGCAGCGGGTCTCGGCGTATCTGGAGCGCAGTGCGTTGCAGCGGCGTCTTCGGCGGCACCGCGAGCGGATTTCGGGCCTCGAGGAGGGGATTCGGCAGACCGGTGCCGGTCTCCTGGTGGCCGAGCGGGTCGAGGCGTTGCTCGACGACGGGCAGTGGACCCGGGCCCTGGAAGCCATCGAACCTGAACTGAACGCGGCCCGGCTTCAGGGAACCTGGAAACTCCGTCGGGCCCGAGCCTTGCAGGGATTGGCCCGTCGCACCGAGGCCGATCAGGATCTCCGGAGCGCCTTGGAGGAGATCGAGTCGCGCATGCCCGCCGTGGTCCGTGAGCCGTCGTTGCTGATGGATCGGGGGCGTGCCCGCGAGTTGCTGGGACAGACCGAGGCCGCCATCCAGGATTACCGGGCGGCCGCCGAGTGTGGCGGTGGCGACGAAGCCCTCCAGGCGGTACAGCGGTTGCAGGGTCGGGCGTCGAGCCCGTGGGGTGGCCTTCGAAGGGCTCCCCGCTGAAGGGGTCGGGGTCCGTCAATCCGGGCATCTGAAATTGAGGATGGGCCCATCCAGATGGTTGACGGTTCCGGGGTTCGCGCTGAGGTTTATTCAATACCCGCGGGCCACAACGCGTCCGTTCCAGTCGCATGCCGAAATCTCTTTCAATCCTGCTCCTGATTCCGGTGGCCTTGTTGGCGTGGCTGGGTGCCGTCAAGGCGCCGAAATCGGCGCCACCCCGGTTCGATCGGACCGCGGCTGAAGCCCGGTTGCGGGAGACCGTCCTGCCCGTGCTCAAGGAACATTGCTGGGATTGCCACGGCGATGCCGAAGCCAAGGGGGGCGTGAATTTCGATGCCCACACGAACCTGATGGCGGTGCTGCGCGACCGGGGAACCTGGGAGCGGGTCATGCAGACGGTCCGATCCGGTGAGATGCCTCCCAAGAAGCGCAAGAGCCAGCCTGCGGCCGAGGTGCGCACCAATCTCGTCACGTGGATCGAGCAAACCCTCTTTCCCATCGATCCAGCCCGTCCGGATCCCGGTCGCGTGACCCTGCGCAGGCTCAACCGCGTCGAGTACAACAACACCGTGCACGACTTGTTCGGGGTGGATTTCCAACCGGCCGACGACTTTCCGCAGGACGATGTGGGATATGGGTTCGACAACATCGGCGATGTCCTGTCGATGCCCCCCATCCTGTTGGAGAAATACCTCAACGCGGCCGAGGCCATCCTCGACCGGGCGATCGTGAGCGGGCCGCTGTCACCCAAAACGCGCCGGTTCAACCCCGCCCAGATCCAAGGCCATGCCGGCGGCGGGGCTCTGGCGACCCTGTCCACCCAAGGTGAGGCGTTTGTCGAATACGAGGCCCCGGTCCCGGGCGAGTATGTCCTGAAGGTCCAGGCCTACGGAGATCAGGCGGGTCCGGAGAAGGTGCAGATGGCGCTGCGGGCCGATGGTCGGGATCTGGAGACCCTCGAGGTGCGCCGCGGACGCGACAATCCCAAGCTGCATGAGCACCGCCTGCGTCTGGAACCCGGGCGCCATCGACTGGCGGTGGCCTTCCTCAACGATTTCTACCGCGAGACCCAATTGGTCAGGACCAACGCCAAGGGCAAGACCTACACCGAGAAGAAGATCGAGGATCGCAACCTGCAGGTCGGTTTCATCGAGGTGGCCGGACCGTACTCCGATGCGGTGCCGCCGCTGCACGAACTCCACCGCAGGATCTTCTTCAAGGCGCCCGGGCCCAAGACCACCCAGTCGGTGGCCCGCGAGATCCTCCAGCGGGTGGCCGACCGGGCCTACCGACGTCCGGCCACCGCGGCCGAGTTGGACGGCTTGATGGGTCTTTTTTCCAAGGCTCGGGAATCGGGCGACAGCTTCGAGGCCTCGGTGAAGCAGGCGCTCATGGCCGTGTTGGTCTCCCCTCATTTCCTCTTCCGCGGAGAGATCCAGGGTGATCCCGACAACCCTCGGCAAACCCAGCGGCTGTCGGAGTACGCCTTGGCCTCGCGCCTGTCGTACTTCCTCTGGAGCAGCATGCCCGATGACGAACTCTTCCGGTTGGCCGGGCAGGGGCGATTGAGGCGGAACCTCTCGGGTCAGGTGCGACGGATGCTGGCCGATCCCAAGTCGCGGGCCTTGGTGGACAACTTCGCCGGTCAATGGCTGCAGCTGCGCACCCTCGATATCGTCGCCCCGGACGAAAAGCTGTTTCCGGGATTCGACGCTCCGTTGCGGACGGCCCTGCGGCGGGAGACCGAAGCGCTCTTCGAACACATCCTTCGGAAGGATCGCCCGGTCACGGAGTTCCTCACGGCCGATTACACTTTCGCCAATGAACGGCTGGCCCAGCACTACGGCCTCAAGGGGGTCCAAGGGCCGGAGTTTGTCCGGGTGTCGTTGAAGGGGACGGGTCGCAGCGGGGTCCTGACCCATGGCAGCGTGCTCACCCTGACTTCCAATCCGAACCGCACCTCTCCGGTGAAGCGGGGCAAGTGGATCCTGGAGAACATCCTGGCCTCGCCGCCGCCGCCGCCGCCGCCCGGGGTTCCGGCCCTCGAGTCCAAGGAGACCCACGGCACCTTGCGCCAACGCATGGACGCTCACCGCGACAACCCGATGTGCGCCTCGTGCCATGCCAAGATGGATCCGCTCGGATTCGCCTTCGAGCACTTCGATGCGGTGGGGCGGTTCCGGGAGAAAGACGGTCAGGAGGCCTTGGACACCCGCGGCGAGTTGGTCTCAGGAGAGCGGTTCGCCGACCATGCCGAATTGAGTCGGGTGCTCTCCGAGACTCGTCAGGCCGACTTTCTCCGGTGTCTGGGCGAAAAGGTGCTCACCTATGCCCTCGGACGCGGAATCGAATACTACGATCGCCCGGCGCTGGCCGCCATCGATGCCCGAGTTCGGCAGAAGGGATTCCGGTTCTCGGCCTTGATCGAGGCGGTGGTTGAGAGTGTTCCCTTCCAATATCGCCGGGGTGATGGGGATCCGTTGTTGGTGGAGGCCCCCTGAGCCCCTCGGAACGGGAATGCCTGCGGGGTGCCCCGGGGTGGATGCCCCCGTGAATCCGCAGGTCAGGCCGTTGAAATCATCGGATTGGCATTGAAACTGCTTTAGCAGCGGATAGTCTCCGGCTGCCTCCTTGGAAGTGTTTTGGTGGATCCAAAGGCTCTTGGGTGACAAATGGGTGACCCGGCGGTAACCATTCGGAATCGGTTGGCCCCAGGGGATTCCTCACATTACGTCGATGGCTCAGGACAACATGCAGTTGCAGCGGTGGGAATTGAAGTACGTCATTCCCGAAGACGTGGCGCTTGCCCTGAGGGAGTTTGTCTCCTCGTATCTGGAGATCGACGAGTACGGTGCACATCGTCCGAACCTGTCGTATTCGATCCACAATCTGTACCTCGATTCGGACGATCTGAAGATCTATTGGGGAACGATCAACGGAAACAAGAACCGCTTCAAACTCCGCCTGAGGTTCTATGCCGACAATCCCAACCCGCAGGCCCCGGTGTTCTTCGAGATCAAGCGGCGGATGAATGAGGCGATTCTCAAGCAACGCTGCGGGGTGCAGCGTCCGGCTGTCGAGGCCGTCTTGGGAGGGCAATTGCCCATGGCCGCCGAGTTGGTCGGCCAGGATTCCCGTCAATTGGTGGCGATCCAGCGGTTCATCGAGTTGTCCACCGATCTCCAGGCCTATCCGGTGGCCCACGTGTCCTACGACCGCGAAGCCTGGATCAGCCCCCATGACAATTCGGTCCGGGTCACCTTCGACCGGAATGTGCTGATCTCGCCCGAGTTCGATGCGCGATTCACCGCGGAGATGGACGACCCGACTCCGGTCTTCGGAAACGCGGTGATCCTGGAACTCAAGTTCACCGGCCGTTTCCCGGAGTGGTTCTCCGACATGGTGCGCGTGTTCGGCCTCAGACAGGGATCGGCCTCGAAATACGCCGACGGCATCGCCGTGAAGGGGGAGCCCCACTTCATGCGTCCGGGGGTGACCGGTTTCAAAAACATGGAGGTTGGACTGGCGGCCGAGCGCCGACAGGAGCGAATATCGCGCCTCGCGCGATGGCTGGTTGGAACCGGCGTTTCACGGCAATGAATCTATCAGACCTGATCATTCGAGGGGATTTCGGGACCGCCCAGGACGATCTGGTGGGCATCCTGCTCGGCCTGCTGATCGCCTTCCTGTGCGGGCATGTGGTGGCCTGGGTGTACATGGCCTGCCATTCCGGGCTGAGCTATTCGCGAAGCTTCGTCAATTCGCTGATCGTCCTCTGCATGATCGTCGCGCTGGTGATGGCGGTGATGTTCAACAATCTGCTGATGGCCTTCGGGATGATGGCCGTCTTCGCCGTGGTCCGTTTCCGGAACATCCTCCGGGACACTCTCGACACCACCTACATCCTGGCCAGCATCAGCACCGGCATGGCCGCCGGGACGCGCAAGTTCAGCACGGCGATCCTGGGGTGCCTGATCTTCGCGGTGGTCATGCTCTACCTGCATTGGACCTCGTTCGGAGCCCGCCATCGCTACGACCTGATTCTCAATCTCCATTGGGGACGGCCGCTCGACGAGTTGCCGCGTCTGGCCCAGTTGCTGGCCCGTCATGGCCGCAAGACCCAGTTGGCCAGTCAACGGGCCGGGGGCACCTCCGACGGGGCCGATCTGTCCTACCGGATCCTTCTCAGGGACGCCTCGCGCGCCGGAGAACTGGTCACGGAACTCAAGGCGTTCCCCGGCGTATCGCGGGTGACCAGCCTGAAGGCCGAAGAAGAATCCGAACTGTAATCGAATGCAGGACCAACCGACAACGCCGCAGGATCAGTCCCTGCCTCCGATTCCGACGCCCCCGGGGACGCTGTTCAGGGAGTTCCGCATCCAGGCCGTTCCCTACATCGCCTTCGTGCTGGTGATCGGAGCGACGGCGTGGCTGTGGCGGGGTTATGTCGGCCCGGCGACCTTGGTCGGCGAGGTCGAGTCGGTGAGGGGCGTGGTGTCCAGCATGGGCCCCGGGCGCTTGGCCCAGGTTCAGGTCGATGCGCTGCAGCGGGTGACGGCGGGCCAGGTCCTGGCCCGGGTCATCACCGTGGAGCCCCGGGTTTTGGAAGCGCAGATCTCCCTGAGCAAGGCCCGCATCCAATTGATCCGAGCCGGTACCGATTCGGATCTGCGCAAGCAGAACAGTCGGGTCAATCTCGAGGGGCTTCGCCTCGATTGGATGAGCAAGCGCGTGGATTGGTTGTCGGCCAAGGCCCGAAGCGCCTATCGGCAGTTGGAGTTGGCCCGCCTGGAAACACTCCGAAGCGGCGTCACCACCGCCGGTTCCAGCTCACCGCTGCCGGTCTTGAGCCAGAACGAACTCGACATCTCCCGGCGGGACGCCGCCATCGAAGACGCCTCCGTTCGCGAACTGGAACTGTTGGTGTCGCAGATCGGCACGAGCATCCAGCAACTGTCCGCCTCGAAGAGCGAAGGCACGGAATCGACGTCCACCGCCGCGGCCATCGAGGTCGAGTCGAAGAACCTCGACCTGATCGAAGCCCAGATGATGCCCATCGACCTGCTCGCGCCGTTCGATGGTGTGGTGAGCGTGGTCCACAAGTGGAGCGGCGAGTCGGTTCAGGCGGGTGAACCGATCCTCACCGTTTCGCAGGAAAAGCCGGCCCGGGTGGTGGCGTTCATCCGTCAGCCCATTCAGATCCAGGCCAGAGCCGGGATGAAGGTCGAGGTGCGGGCCCGGGGAGGCCAACGCGAGGTCGGGGTGGGTGAAGTGTTGCGGGTCGGGTCGCAACTGGAGCCGATCTCGGCCTCCATGCTGCCCAGACCGGCAGGCAATTCCATGGGCGCCGGTTCCGGATCGGGACCGGGACCGGTGGAGAGCGGGTTGCCGGTGTTGGTGTCGCTGCCGTCCAACCTCGCGCTGTATCCGGGTGAGGTCGTCGATCTGCGCGTGTTGACGCCCTGATCGACGCGGGCGTACCGAAGACCCACGGCGTTGGGGCAGGGGGGCGGCGGCGGGTGGGTTCACCCCTTTCCAAAGCCTTTCAAGCCCACTGCCTCCAAAGCCCAAAGAGACTCAACCGGCTTGGGGATCGAGTTGGCCGAGGATCCTCTCGGTGATCCGTGTCGTCGATTCGCTCGCTGCCACCTCGATCCAGGCCAGATCCAACTGACCTTGCATCCAGGTGAGCTGACGTTTGGCGTATTGGCGGGTCTTGGTCTGGACCCGCTCGACGGTTTCCCGCAGTGACGGGCCTCCGTCGAGGTGTTCGACCACCTGACGGTAGCCGATGGCCTGCAGGGCGGTCCGGTTGGTGCGCAATCCTTCCTCCAGGCGCGCCCGGGTCTCGGCGACCAATCCGTCCGCGAACATCCGATCGACCCGCTCGTGGATCCGGCGGACCAGATCCTGCCGATCGCGCTGGAGGCCGAAGGCCCGGCCCGCGGTGGCGTTGCCTCCGTGTTCAGGCCAACGGGCCCGCTGGATCGAGAAGGGTTGGCCCGTCAACCGGATCACCTCGACGGCCCTGACCAGCCGACGCCGGTTTTGCAGATCGATCTGGTCGAGGGTGACCGGATCCTTGCGCGCCAGCTCCTCGAGCAGTTCGGGGGTGGAAGTGGCCTCGAGTCGGGTGCGCAGGTCGGGATCGGGCGGGGGAGCCGAACCCAGCCCGCCCAGCCAGGCATTGAAATACAGGCCGGTTCCACCGCAGAGGATGGCCGTCCGGCCGCGGGCCTCGATCTCGCGGATCGCGCCGTTGGCGGCCTGGACGAAGCGCGCCGCGTCGAAGGATTCCTCGAGGCCGACCAGGTCGATGAGGTGATGGGGAACCCGGCTCCGCTCCTCTGCGGTGGGCTTGGCGGTCCCGATGTCCAGGCCGCGATACACCTGCATGGAGTCCACCGAGATGATCTCGCCCCCGATCCGCTGCGCCAGCTCGAGGGCCACGGCCGACTTGCCCGAGGCGGTGGGGCCGGTCAGGAGGATGGGTTTCATTTCGGGGTGTCGCCGCCCACCGGCTTTCCGGAGGTGGACACCGGTTCGGCCTGCCACGACAGGATCAGCAGCAGGGCCACGGCGGTGCAGATGGCCGAGTCGGCCACATTGAACGCCGGGAATCCCAGTTCCGCTCCGCTGCGGCGCACCCAGTAGAACCGGAGGAAATCGACCACGTGCTCATGGACGATGCGATCGAGCAGGTTGCCGATGATCCCCCCGAAGAGGAGACCGAGGGCGATCTGCCCCGGACGCTGGTGGTATTCGAATTGGCGACGCCACCGCCACAGGGCCAGCATCGCCAGCGACGAAAACACCGCCAGCCAGTTGTTGTGGTGCCGGAAGATGCTCCAGGCCGCACCGGTGTTGCCCCAGTGGACGAGCTTGAAGAACCCCTCCAGCACCGTCTGCTCGGCCCCGAATTCCATCCAGCGCATGACCATCCATTTGGTGAGCTGATCGAGACCGAGGATGGTCATCGCCAGCAGCACGGTGAGGCGGTCGGGTGAGATGGGGACTCGGGTCGGGGTCATGGCTTCGGGGATCAGCCGGTCTGCCGCCGGGAGCCCGGGGATGCGATGCTGGCCAGCGCCTCCGAGATCTCGAGGGCCGCATGGGCGGCCTCGACTCCCCGGTTGGTGAGCGGGTCGACGCAGCGTTGGAGGGCCTGCTTTTCGGTCTGGACGGTGAGGACTTCGTGCACGCAGGGGATGCCCGTGGTGAGACTGATCTCCATGAGCGCCCGGGTGACGGCGCCGCCGATCTGCTCGGCATGGGAGGTTTCTCCCTGCCAGATGACTCCCAGACACAGGATGGCCCTGACCCGTCCGCGTTTGCGCCGGGCCAAGGCCGAGGCGGCCATCGGGATTTCGAAAGCCCCCGGCACCCTCACCACCTCGACTTCCGATGCCCCGGCCGCCTCGAGCACGCTGCGGGCGGCGATCATCATGGGTTCGGTGTACTCGGAATTGTAGCGGGAGCACACGATCGCGAAGCGTCCGTCGGTGCGCAGCGGATCTTGGGGGGCGGGGGCCTTGAGCATGGGGGGAAATGGCGAACGGGATCTCGGTGGGGCTCAGAGAGGTCTGCCGGTCAGGAGCCGATACGCCTCCAGATATTTGGCCTGGGTCTTGGCCACGATGTCGGAGGGCAGGGCCGGGGCCGGCGGGGTCTTGTCCCAGTCGAGGGTCTCGAGGTGGTCCCGCACGAACTGCTTGTCGAAGCTGGGCTGTCCCCGGCCGGGGGCATAGTGGTCGGCCGGCCAGAAGCGGGACGAATCGGGCGTGAGCACTTCGTCGATGAGGATCAATTGCCCGTCGACCAGTCCGAACTCGAACTTGGTGTCGGCGATGATGATGCCGCGGGTCCGGGCATAGTCGCGGGCGAACCGGTAGAGCCGCAGGCTGAGGTCGCGTGCCTGATGGGCGATCTCGGGGCCGGTGAGTCGCGCCGCCTGTTCGAACGAAATGTTCTCATCGTGTCCCGACTCGGCCTTCGTGGCGGGTGTGAAGATGGGTTCGGGCAGTTCCGACGACTCGCGGAGTCCCGGCGGCAGCGAGATCCCGCAGACCGAACCGGATTTCTGGTATTCCTTCCAACCCGATCCGGAAAGGTAGCCGCGCACCACGCACTCGATGGGCAGGGGTTGGGTCTTCCGCACGATCATGCTCCGGCCTTCCAAGACCGGGGCGTAGGACTTCAACCGGTCGGGCAGGGGGGCTCCCGCCTTGAGGAGACGGTGGTTCGGCAGCCACGACTCGGTCTGGTCGAACCAGAAATGGGAGATCTGTGTCAGGACTTCGCCCTTCCGGGGAATGCCGTTGGGCATCACGCAATCGAAGGCGGAGATCCGGTCGGTGGCCACGAACAGGAGGGAATCTCCCAGATCGAAGACTTCACGCACCTTGCCCGATTTCACCTTGGTGATTCCGGGAAGGTCGAGGGAAAGGATGGGGTCCGGCGACACGCCGAAAACGTAGTGGCTGCCCGGCGAAGCTCGAAGCGAAATGTGGAGTGGCTTTCCCCGAAAACCGGAGGTTCGGCGGCCGACTTTACTTCCAGGAGCGGCCGATCAGTCTCTGGGGATGTCCGTGATCGCCAATGGCGAAACCGTTCCGACCGAGTTTCCGTGCACCCTCGAGCAGTTCCTCGTGCGCCGTGGGCTCCTGCCTCGAAGCGTGGTCGTGGAGCACAATGGCGAGGCGGTCGCTCCGTCGGAGTTCGCAGAACGTCCGATCCGGCCCGGAGATCGTCTGGAGATCGTCCGGATCGTGGCGGGAGGTTGAGGTAGGGA
>JAIXXC010000189.1 GCA_027490985.1 Verrucomicrobiales bacterium | reverse complement strand
CCGGCCTGGGCGCTGTCCAGCAGCTTGCGGAACATTTCGATGTCGGTCGCCGTGGTCTTGCGGGTCTCTTTCAGACCGACGATCTCGACTTCGGACATCTTGGTGATCACACCGCGCTCTACACGACCGGTCACGACCGTGCCGCGACCTTCGATGTTGAACACGTCTTCGATGCACATCAGGAAGGGCTTGTCCTGCTCGCGAACGGGCTCCGGAACGAAGGTGTCCAGGGCGTTGAGCAGGTTGGCGATGGCGGCCTCACCCTCGGGGGTGCCGGCGATGGCGGCCGTGGCCGAACCGCGGACGATCGGGGTCTTGTCGCCAGGGAAACCATACTTGTTGAGCAGGTCGACGATTTCCATCTCGATGAGCTCGAGGAGGTCGGCATCGGCGAGGTCGACCTTGTTCAGGAACACCACGATGCTGGGAACACCGACCTGGCGGGCCAGGAGGATGTGCTCGCGGGTCTGGGGCATCGGACCGTCAGCGGCGCTGACCACCAGGATCGCGCCGTCCATCTGGGCGGCACCAGTGATCATGTTCTTGACGTAGTCGGCGTGGCCGGGGCAGTCCACGTGAGCGTAGTGACGGTTCGGGCTCTCGTATTCGACGTGCGACACGGCGATGGTCACGGTCTTGGTATCATCACGGACGGTACCGCCCTTGGTGATGTCCTTGTACTCGATCATGGGGGCGAGGCCCTTGCGATTCTGCACAGCGACGATTGCGGCGGTGAGGGTGGACTTGCCGTGGTCGACGTGACCGATGGTACCCACGTTCATGTGGGGCTTCGTCCGATTGAAGGTTTCTTTAGCCATGTGTCGTATCGTTTTCTGTTCTTCGTTTCTGAAAATCCAAAAGCGCTGGGACCGACTCCGAATGGAGCCCGCGATCGGGTTTGAACCGATGACCTCGTCCTTACCAAGGACGTGCTCTGCCAACTGAGCTACGCGGGCCCTGTTCGTTTGATCACCCCTCCATCCGAAGATGACGCTCCGGTTGAAGAAGGACCTTCATCCGAAGACACAGGATGGGCCCCGGAGATTGGATCTCTGAGACGACACCCCGCGGGGTTCATCGCTGCGTCTGCCTGACGGTCGCCCCCTTTCGACGGCAAAAAGTCCGATCCCCGATCGCAGAACGACCAGAAACCGAACACGGTGCAAGCAACGCTTCGATTGAGCCCGAATTGATAGAAACGCCGACCGCAGGTGTCAACAGTGTTCTCAAAAAATCGAACACCGGCCCGAGCCTACCGGGGTGCCGACCGGTTGAAGGAAACACCCGTCGGCAGCCCGGAGTCGTCTCTCAGGCGGAATAAGACCCTATGGGGCCAATGGGAGGACCGGGATGACCAGAAGCCCTCGACCCTTCGAACACTGCAGCAACCCGTGCGACAGAGGATGGCGCCGGCACAACCCATTCGTCGGGGGGGGCGGTCCCCAGATCGCGGCTTGGGCGCTCGCGGCTCAGGCGCTGTAGGTCGTGCTGCCGTCGCTCACCGCCGGCTTGGGAATGCGGACGATCACCTTGAGGATGTCGGCGAGGACGAGAATCGGCTCCTGCGTCGAATCGATCTGGTGGATGAGCGAGTCGGGGTAGCATTCCAGGACCGCGCGAGTCTCCCGCTTGTAGGTCTCGAGGCGGCTGCGGATGGTCTCGACGTTGGCATCGTCGAGGCGGTTCTCCTTCAGGGCCCGGCGCTGCAACCGGACGATGAGCTTGTCCATCACCGGGCAGAACAGGTTGAAAATGGCCTTCACGTCGATCATGTCGCGCATGATCTCGGCCTGACGCGGATTGCGCGGAATGCCGTCGAGGAGCAGCGTGTCGGCCTCGGGATTGAAGCGACCGGTGGCGGCCAACCCATCCATCGACTGCTTCCACAGCTGGATGGTGGGCTCGTCCGGAACGAGCCGGCCCGTGGAGGCGTACTCGACGAACACCTTCCCCAGCGGGGAATCGACCCGCAGGTTGCGGAAGGCGTCGCCGCAGGAAAAATGCACGAAGTTCGGGATCTGGCCGAGGATCTTGCCCTGGGTGCCCTTGCCGGCACCCGGTGCCCCAAACAGGAGGATGGCCCGATATTTCATCGAGGTGATGGCGACTTCAGGCGTTCTTGTTGCGGAGCGTGATCTCCAGGACCTGAGTGAACTCGACGGCCGTTTCGCTGCCGTCGGCGGCCTTGAGGGCCAGATCGGTGGCGCTGATGCGCGTGATGCGGTTGGCCACCGTCACGCCGGCGGCCGTGGCGACTTCGAGCACGAGATCCTTGTCGGCCTCGGACGCCACGACCTTGAAGAAGGACGGGAACTGGGTCTCGAAGAAGCGGCGGTTGAAGGTGCTCTCGCCGCGACGGAAGTGCTTGGGCAGGCCTTCGTTGGAGCCGGCCGCGCTGCGCGGAGCGGGTCCCGACGAGGCCGACGCGCTGGCGGCCGCCGAAGCCGCGGCGGTTTGGGACGGCACATTCAGCGACTGGGCCGCGACGGCCTCGTCGGTCGCACTGGCGACGACTTCCTCTTCACGGCGGGGCAGGGCCAGGAAGATGGTCGGTCCGATCACCGGCAGCACCGCCGAGATGCCGCAGACCAGCGGCACCGGGCGCCAGCGGAAGCGCGCGATCTCGTAGGCGGCGTAGAGATTGGCCAGATACAAGGCCCCCAGGAGCATGAGGCCATTGGGGGAAGTGAGGGCCGCAAGCACGCCCTTGCCCGCGATGTCGGCCGGCGGACGGGCCACCCGATCGGGTTGACGCACGTCGATCTTGCGCGCCTCGGCGCGGGCGATCTCTTCGGCGGGGGGTTCGAGAAGCGGCTCGACAAAGCGCCCGGCGCGGGGATGGCGGGCCAGCGATTTGAGCGTCGCCTCGTCGAGCTTGGCCCAATCGACGCGGGGCGAGAACACTCCCGACTGGAGGCGCACGATGAGCCCGTCGGCGTCGGCGGCGGACACTTCGCCCACGTACACGTCCCCGGTGATGGTGCGGAATTCCCCACCCACCACCCGCGAAACCAGACAAAGCAGCAACGTCCACCAACAGAGAAGGCGCATGATCGCGCTAGGGTGGCAAACCGGTCGGGCGGGTAAACCAAATTGTTGACGACCCCGGGCTCAGTCCCCGTTGTGCGATTTGACCAGGTAGGGCTCGAACTCATGTCGGACGTAGGGCGGGATGCGCACCCGGAACCGGGCCTGGTCTCCCGAATAGTCCTGCTCCACCACCTGGGCCACCGAGTGGAGTCGGCTCATGGCCTTCTGCTCGTGGTGGGGAATCCGGATCTCGACGAAGTCGCGGATGGGTTTGAGCATGGCGCCGAGCTCGGCGTACAGGGTGTCGAACCCGATCTTTTTTCGGGCCGAGACGGCCACGGCCTTGGGGAACTGCTGGCAATACATCGCCGCCAACTCGGTGCACCCGGCCTTGTCGGTCTTGTTGAAGACCATGAGGGTGGGTTTCTCCTGGGCCCCGATCTCGGACAGCACGGCGTTGACCGCATCCATCTGCTGGGCGGCGTTGGGGTGACTCGTATCCACCACGTGGATGAGCAGGTCGGCCTCGACGACCTCTTCGAGGGTCGCCTTGAACGCCTCGACCAACCCGTGCGGCAGCTTGCGGATGAACCCCACGGTGTCGCTCAAGAGGACGTTCTGGTTCGAGGGCAGGCGCAGCCGGCGCGTGGTCGGGTCGAGCGTGGCGAAGAGCATGTCCTCGGCAAGCACCTCGGCCCCCGTCAGGGCGTTGAGCAGCGTCGATTTGCCGGCGTTGGTGTAGCCCACGATGGAGGCCAGGGGCCACTGGTGGCGCTGGCGTCCCTCGCGCTGCGTGGACCGCTGGCGCCGAACGATGGTCAACTCGGTGCGGATCTTCTCGATGCGCTCCTGGGTCTTGCGGCGATCGGCCTCGAGCTGGGATTCGCCTTCGCCACCGATGGACCCGGTGGAGCCGCGCTGACGGGAAAGGTGGGTCCAGTAGCGGGTGAGCCTCGGCATGAGGTACTGCAACTGGGCCAGCTCGACCTGGAGCTTGCCCTCGCGGGTTCGGGCGCGCTGGGCGAAGATGTCGAGGATCAGCGCCGTGCGGTCGATGACCTTGGCCCCGAAGATCTCCTCGAGATTGCGGGCCTGGGCCCCGGAGAGTTCGTCGTCGAAGAGCACCGTGTCGGCATTGGCCTCCTTGGCCGCCTTGGCGAACTCCTCGGCCTTGCCCGCCCCGATGAACGTGCCGGAGTGCGGCGCCTCGAGACGCTGGATTCCCTGACCCACCACGGCCACCCCGGCGGTGGTGGCCAGTTCGGCCAGCTCGTCGAGGGAATCGGCGACGTCCCAGGCGGAATGGCTCTTGAGTTCGACGCCGACCAGGAAGGCGCGTTCGGATTTCTTGTCCGCGGTTTCGATGAGGGCTTTCACAGGGAATGACTCACGGTTCGGGAATGGTAGCCACAGGCCGCATCCGCGGCCAACCCGGGATGCGTCGGACCGGTGGAGTCTCTCCCGGCGGAAAGACTTCGGCCTTGTTCGCCCCACGGGGTGCGCCAAAGACTCTGCCCATGCACGTGCTGCTGGCGACCAGTGAGCTGAATCCCTACTCGAAGACCGGGGGTCTGGCCGACATGGTCTCGGCCCTGGCCCGGGCCTTGGCCGGGCCGGCGACGGGCGCGGGCCTGAAGGTGTCGGTCGTCACGCCGCTGTATCGCGGGGTGGCCGAAGCGCATCCCGGGATCGAGCCGACGTCATGGCGTCTGGCCATCCCGCTGGGCGACGGCCTGGTGGAGGGGCGATTCCACTGCTGCAAACCCTCGGCCAACCTGACCTTGTGGTTCGTGGAGCAGCCCGGTTTCTTCGATCGCGCCGGCCTCTACAACGAGTCCAATCGGGATTACGCCGACAACGCGGCCCGGTTCATCTTCCTGAGTCGTGCCGCGTTGATCCTGGCGCGCCATCTGCCGGACCCGCCCACCGTGCTGCACTGCCATGATTGGCAGACGGGGCTGATTCCGATCCTCGCCCGGCATGCCCGCTTGCAGGCGGGCTGGACCCAGCCGCCGCGGACGGTGTTCACCATCCACAATCTGGCATTCCAGGGATCGTTCCCGGCGTCCACCTGGGGGCTCACGGGCTTGCCCAGCGACTGGCTCCACCTCGAGAGCGCCTTGCATTTCGAACGGGTCAACTTCCTGAAGGCGGGCCTCACCCAGGCCCAGGCCATCACCACGGTGAGTCCCACGTATGCGCAGGAGATCCTGACCCCCGAATACGGCTGCGGCCTCGAGGGTCTGCTGCTCAAGCGCTACAACGACCTGAGCGGCATCCTCAACGGGGTGGATTATGAGGAGTGGAACAGCGCTTCCGATCCGGCGCTGCCGGCCGCGTTCTCCGCGGGCGACCCCGCGGGCAAGGCCGTGTGCAAGGCGACGCTGCAGCGGGAGTTGGGGCTGCCCGACCGGTCCGATGTCCCGCTCTTCGCCAACATCTCGCGGCTGACCGACCAGAAGGGCTCGTCGCTCCTCGTCGAAACGGTCCGGGCCCTTCTCGACGCCGGGGAATCGCTGCAATTCGCCCTGCTGGGCAGCGGGGAAAAGGCCCTCGAAAACGCCTTCCGGGATCTGGCCAAACGCTTCCCGGACCAGGTGGCCGCCCGCATCGGCTTCGACCCGGCCCTGTCGCACCGGATCGAGGCGGGCGCGGATTTTTATCTGATGCCCTCGCGCTTCGAGCCTTGTGGGCTCAACCAGTTGTATTCGTTGCGCTACGGGGCCATCCCCATCGTGCGGGCCACCGGCGGGCTCAAGGACTCGGTGGTCGATCCGCGGGACAACGCCGCCCAGGCCACGGGCATTCAGTTCGCGCCCTACTCGGCGACCGCACTGCAGAAGGCCATGATGAAGGCTCTGGCCCTGTGGCAAGAACCGGCTTGGCTGCGGCACATCCGCCACAACGGCATGACGGCCGATTTCTCCTGGGAGAAACAATCGGCCGAATACATCGCCCTGTACGACTCGGTCTGCCGGGAGTAGGCGGAGGCAAGCCCGAGGCGTTGACCCCTGAAATCGCTCAGGCCGGCACTCCGTAGAGGGTCGTACGCTGGCGGGGGATCCGGCCGACCGACCGGATCGCCGTCTCGATCTCGACCGGAGTCATGCATTCGCCGAAGCGCCCGCCGCTCTCGCGGGTGATGCTCTCCTCGTAGAGCGTGCCGCCGAAGTCGTTGCAGCCGCTCCGCAGCATGGCCGCCGCGCGCTCCGGACCCAGCTTCACCCAGCTGGTCTGGAGATTCGGGATCTCCTCACCGAAGAACAACCGGGCAAGGGGATACAACCGCTCGACCCGTTCGGCCCCGGCCTCCGCCAACGCCTCCGGACTCACTCCCGCCTCCCGCGCCAAGGCACCGCCCAACCGATTGCGATACGGCACGAAGGCCAAGGGCACGAACTCCGTGAATCCGCCGGTGCGCCGCTGCAGGGAGCGGATGCGGTCCAGGTGGCGGATCAGATCTTCCCACGATTCCCGATGGCCGAAGAGCACGGTGGCCGTGGAGCGGAGGCCGGTCTGGTGGGCCGC
Organism: Verrucomicrobiales bacterium; assembly: GCA_027490985.1. GTDB lineage: Bacteria > Verrucomicrobiota > Verrucomicrobiia > Limisphaerales > UBA9464 > SXXZ01. Next base: position 1,691 of record JAIXXC010000189.1, on the reverse strand, counting down.
CTCGATGATGGCCTCCCACTCGGCGGCCCGGAGCTTGTCGGGCGAGAGCTGGTCGCGCATCGCGTCGTCGAGAATCTCCGCCGCCGTGCCCGGGACCGACCCGAGGCCCGCCTCGCGGAGTCGCTCGAGCACCGCACGGGGCTCCAGGCCGCTCTTGAGGCAGAGCGAGTGGATCTCCATGGGCGAATACGCATGCAGATGCACGCCGGGCAGGGCGCGCTTCAGGGCCCGCAGGAGCTCCTCGTAGTAGTCCAGTCCGAGGTCCGGGTGAATACCGCCCTGCAGGCACACCTCGGTGACCCAGGGCGTTTGCAGCACCCGCTCGACGACCGCCCCGACGCTCCGCGTGTAGGCCTCGGGGTGACCCGGGGGCCGGTAGAATCCGCAGAAGGAGCAGTGCGTGGTGCAGACGTTGGTGAAGTTGGCGTTGCGGTTGACCACATAGGTCACGACCTCGCCATGGAGTCGGCGGTTCAACGCATCGGCCGCGTCACGGATCTCGTCGTGGGCCGAACCGTCGGCCTGGACCCACCGCAGGGTTTCCTCGACCGACAGCGACTCCCCGCGCAGGGCCCGGGTCAGGGGATCGGCCGGCAGGTGCGGTCGCCGGACATCGTCAGGTCCGGGCCGGGTCCCGCCATCCCGGGCTCGGATGACCGCGGCCACTCGGGGGGAGATCCACCCCTGGTCCACATACGCGTCATACACCGGCCACCGGTGACGCAGTTCCATCCCGTGGCGGCGGCAGGCGGCGGCGTAGCGTTCGGGAGGGTCCCAGGGGTTCAGGGGATTGACCCAGTCGCCATCGGTGCTGATGCCGCCGAGATCGTCGGTCCACGGCAGCAGGGCTTCCCAGTGGGGATTGATGTTGGGCGGGATCTGGATGGCCACCCCGGGGGCCACGCGCCGCCAGTGCTCGATGAGTTCCAGGTAGTCTTCCAGTGCCGGCGCTTGCGGCACCGAACCGAGTCGCGATCCCTCATTGGGGATGAAATTCTGGAGGATGATCTCCTGAAGATGACCATGGCGGGCGTGGAGCGCGGCCAGCGCGTCGAGCGAGCGCAACCGGGACTCCCGCGACTCGCCCAGGCCCATCAGAATGCCACTGGTGTACGGCACCCGGGCGCGGCCCGCGGCCTCGATCGTGCGCAGGCGACCCTGGGCCGACTTCTGGGGCGCGACCGTGCGGTTGAAGGCGTCGTCGATGTTCTCGAGCATGAGGCCCATCGAGGCGTTCACTTCGGCCAAGCGCTCGAAATCACGCGGAGACATGGCACCGATGTTGGTGTGGGGCAAGAATCCGGCCTCCAGCGCGCGCTCACACGCCCAGCGCACGTGAGCAACGAAATCGTCAAAGCCCCGCGCCTTCAACGCGGCCCGCAAATGCGGCATCGCATCGGAGGCCTCGCCAGCCAGGAACAGGATCTCGGTGGCTCCTCCTTTCCGGGCCGTGGCCAGGAGTTCCTCGAAGCGCGCCTCGGGCATGAGCCCCTCCCGATCGCGCCGGTACCCGCAGTAGGCGCAGTGCCACGGGCAATCCCGCGTGAGCGGAATCGTCAACGACGGCGAAAACGTGATGAGCCTCGGAGGATTCAAGAGGGCCATGCTACTCCGGCGTTCCCCCCATGCAACCGCACGAAACCCCACAAGGGCCACCGGTTTGTTCCTTGGGTCATACTCGGATCCCCGGG
>JAIXXC010000264.1 GCA_027490985.1 Verrucomicrobiales bacterium | reverse complement strand
CGGCGTCGTTCCGGTGTCGACGACACGCCAAGGTTGCGTGTTTCAGAATGAAACGACTTTGCCTTTCCCCCGGGTTTTCCAAACTATCCCCCAGCCCTATGGATGACGCCCCTGTTTCCTCGAGACTCTTCGTCACCCGGAAATTGCCGTGGATTCTGGCCGCCACCGCATTTGCCGTCTTCCTGCTCACGCGCAATGCCTGGATCGGGGTCAACAGTCTTCGTCCGGTGTACGAGGCGGCGGGTTGGGGTTTCGAAAACGCATTCGCCCAGCCTCTCAATCAGATCTTCGGTCTCATCGTCTCCTCCCTCACCGGGGCTCGTTTCCCCGGACAGGCCAACATCCTGACCGGGGCCATGGCCGCCCTGATCGTGTTCCTGCTGGCCCGCTGTGTGGCCTTGCTGCCCCATGACCGGCGTCACGAAGAGCGGATCCGGGAGTTCTCCGACATCGCGCTCCTGACCATCCCGCTGGCCTGGGTGCCGCCGGTCCTCGCCGTGGGCTTGTTGGCCTTCCAGTTGACCTTCTGGCAGCATGCGACCGCCTTCACCGGAGAGATGATCGATCTCCTGATCTTCGCACTGGCGATCCGGAATCTGTTGGAATACCGCCTCGATCGGAAGGAGTCGCGCTTGTGGGCCGTCTCGGCACTGGTGGGCGTCGGCATCGCCAACAGCCACGCCTTCATCGGGTTCGCACCGATGTTCCTCGTGGCCATCGTTTGGATCCGCGGCCTGAGCTTTTTCCATCTGGGATTCCTCTCGCGGATGCTCCTGGCCGGATTGGTGGGGCTCTCGCTGCTGCTCTGGATCCCCCTCTCGGCCCGCATGACCGGACGCTTCGATGACAGTGCGTGGACGTTGTTGAGGACCGGTCTGGAGCTGAAGTTCAATTATCTGCTGATGTTCCCGCGCGGGCGGTTCTTGTTCCTCTTTCTGATGATGATCGCGCCGCTGGTGGGCGTGGGCATCCGCTGGCCTTCCCGGTTGGGGGCAGGCTTGGACACGTTGGCCGCCACGGTGGCCTGGCAGGTGTTGATCCTGGCCTGGTTCGGCTTGTGCATCGCCGTGGGCTTCGACCTGAAGGTCAGCCCGCGTCAGTTGGGCTATGGCGTGCCGCTCCTGACGTTCTCCTTCTGCGCTTCGTTGGCAGTGGGGTACTTCGCGGGCTATTACCTGCTCCTTTGGACCGGCCGTCCCGATCCGCGCCATGCCTACGGGGTCACCCCGTTGAGTGCCGGGTTGTCCCGCTTGGCGGGCGTTTCGGTGCTGGCCTTGACCGTGTTGGTCCCCACGGCCCTGGTCGCCAAGAATTGGAAGACCGTCCGCGCCGACAACGGCTCCAGCCTGCGCGACTACGTGCTCACCATGCTGGCTCCCTTGCATCGGGCTCCCGGTTTGGTGTTCGCCGACGATCCGACCTTGTTCATGGCCCTGACCGCCGGGAACCGGGCTCTGACAGGCAATCCGGGGCATCTGGTGGTCAACACCCGCTTGGCTCCGGTCCGTGTCTACCGTCAGTTTCTCGCGAACCGCCACGCGGACCGCTGGCCGGCCTTGCAGACCATCGCCGAGGCCAAGGACAACATCGCCGGGCTCTGGCTCACGCTGGCCACCCAGGCGGCCCAGAGCAACCAGACCTTCTTCACCGCGCCGGTCTTCAGTTTCTTCGCCGAGCCGTTCGATTTCAGGCCGATCGGGTCGTTGCATGGAGCGCTGCCCCGGAAATCCCTGCTGCCAACCCTCGCCAACGAGGCGGAGTTCGGGCAGGTACGTCGGTTCTGGAGCGAGGTGCAGCCTTCGCTCGATGCGGTCGTCCGCGATGCCGCGGCCGGTTCGTCCAACGCGGTGATCGTGGCCGCGATGTGGTCGCGATCGGCCAACGCCTCCGGAGTGTTCCTTCAGGAGGGCGGGCGTTTGAAGGAGGCATCGAAGCTCTTCACCGAGGCCCTGAGGCTCAATGCGGACAATGCGGCCGCCCGCGTGAATCTGCAGGTCAATCAGGCCTTGGGCGCCGGCAAGCCGCTCTCAGCCGATCTGGTGAAGGTCTGGGACGGCAAGCCGGGGTTGCTCGACCTGCACGGTCCGGTCGATGAGCCCGAGTTCCTGCGCATCTTCGCATCGACGTTGATGGCCCAGAAGGATGACATGGTGCGGCGCGCCGCGGTCGGCTTCGCCCGGGCTTCCCGCCTGTCTCCCACCAATCAATTCAACCGGTTCGGATTCATCGCGGCCGCCTTGGCCGTCGGGGATCTGGCCTCGGCCACCAACACCCTCAACGAACTGAAGGCCGATCCCGCGGTGGCCCGATGGACGCCGATCGAAAAGGCTGGATTGGCCGAATCCGAGGGGCGCGTGCTCATCGCCTTGAACCAGCTCCCGGCGGCCGAGGCGGCGCTTCAGGAGGCCCGCAGACTCAATCCCAACAATCCCGAGCTCTGCGATTATCTCTCCTACCTCTACCTGTTGCTGGGCAAGACCGATCAGTCTCTGAGCATGACGGAGTCTTGGGCGAAGTTGTCCAAATCCGATCCTGCCCCGTTGTCGCGGCGCGCCTTGATCCTGATGCAGCTCGGGCGTTATGGCCCGGCGGCCGAAACACTGACCCAGGTGCTGGAGCGTGACCCCGACAGTTCGGTGGCCCGGGTCAATCGGGCGATCGCCCGGTTGATGCTCAATCAGCTGCCCGAGTCGCGGGCCGACTACGAGCGGTTGATCAAGGAGGGTCGCGAGACTTTCCAGGTGCGCTTCGGCCTGGCCGAGATCGCCCGTCAGCAGAAACAGCCTTCCGAAGAGCTCAAGCAATTGGAGCGTTACCTCGAGTTGGCTCCCAAGGGCTCGGCCGAGTATACCAATGTGGTGAGCCGCATGGCCACCCTCCGGGCCGCCCGCTGAAGGCCTCTGTCAGCGCCCACCCGCCGCAGGGCCTGCCGGACCACCGAACTGTCGAGCCCATGCGTGTGAGCCATGTCATCACCCGGCTGATCGTCGGCGGAGCCCAGGAGAACACCCTCAGTTCGGTGGTGGGGCTGGGTCGCAGGCCGGACTGGGAGGTCGAGTTGATCTCCGGTCCCACCCGGGGAGCGGAGGGCTCGCTCGAGTCCGTGGCCCGAGCGGTGCCCGGATTGCTCCGGGTGGAGCCGAGTCTGGTGCGCCCCGTCCACCCGCTGATGGATGGGTTGGCCTACCTGCGGCTGAAGGCGCATTTTCGGCGCACCCGGCCCCACATCGTGCACACCCACAGCGGCAAGGCCGGGATCGTGGGACGGTTCGCCGCGCGGCATGCGGGAGTCCCCCTGGTGATCCACACGATCCACGGGCCGAGTTTCGGGGAGTTCCAAGGCCGGCTCGCCAACACCGTCTTCCGCGGTGCCGAACGGGCTGCGGCGCGGGCCACCGATCACTTCGTGGTCGTGGCCGAGGCGATGGCCCGTCAATACCAAGCGGCCGGGATCGGCACCCCCGGTCAGTACACCCGCATCTTCAGCGGGTTCGATCTGGATCCATTTCTGGGGGCCGGCCGTGACCCGGAATTGGCCGCGAGACTGGGGATCCGACCCGGAGATTTCGTGGTGGGCAAGGTGGCCCGACTCTTCCGCTTGAAGGGACACGACGAATTGTTCGCCGAGGCCAACGACCTGGTCCGGCGGGTTCCTAATGGACGCTTCCTGTTGCTCGGTGATGGTCCGTGGAGGGCGCGCTTCGAGGCCATGGCCACGGCGAGCCCGGCCTTGAGCGGGCGGTTCATCTTCGCCGGTCTGGTGCCGCCCTCGGAGGTCTGCCGATACCTGGGCCTGATGGATGTGCTGGTGCATCTGTCCCGTCGTGAGGGGTTGGCCCGGGTCCTTCCGCAGGCCTTGGCCGCGGGCAAGCCCGTGATCGCCCTCGATTGCGATGGGGCCGGCGAGGTGTGCCGCGAAGGCGAGACGGGATTCCTCCTGAAGGGCGATGCCTCCCAGCTGGTGGACCGTGTAGGCCTGCTGGCCGACCGCCCCGACCTGGCCCGGGCCCTGGGCGAGCGGGGTCGTGCCTGGGTGCGGGAGCGTTTTTCGGAGCCCGCGATGGTCGAGGCTCTCGATGCCCTCTACCGGCGATTGTGGGCCCAGCAGGGGAGCGGACCTCGATGAACGTTCCGGTCCAGGCGAGTCTGTGTGTCTTTGTCGTGGCCGCGGCCGGTTCGGCGCTCGCGGTGCCCGGGTGGAGGCATCTTTGCCGTCGATGGGATCATGTCGATGCGCCGGGCCATCGGAAGATCCACGGGCAACCGATCCCGCTGGCCGGAGGGTTCGCCGTGTTCACCGGCTGGGTCCTGGGGGCTTTCCTGCTTTGGAGGCTGGCCCACACGGCGGGGCTCGACGCCCGAACCGGCGGTGACGCGGGAATCGGGGTTTCGGCGGTGCGCCGGTGGTGGGTGCTGGCCGGAGCCGCCTGGGGGGTGTTGCTGCTGGGAGCTTGGGACGATCATCGGGATCTGGGGGCGGGATGGAAGTTTCTCGGCCAGGCGCTCCTCGCCGGGGTCGTGGCGGCCTGGGGTGTCCGGATGCCCCTGGGCTCCGGGTCGGAAGCCCTGGGTTTCGGCCTCACGGTGTTCTGGATCCTGGCGGTCACCAATGCCTTCAACCTGAGCGACAACATGAACGGGCTCTGTGCCGGCCTCGGCTTCATCGGGGCGGCCGCGGTCGGGTGGTCGGCGACCGGCTTGCGCGGTCCCGTTGAACTCGGACCGTTCGCCGCCCTGATCGCCGGCGGCCTGATCGGATATCTGCCCTACAACTACCCCCGGGCGTCGGTCTTTCTCGGCGATGCCGGCAGTCAATCGGTGGGGTTCCTGCTGGCCATCCTTTCGATGGGAACCCTGGCGTCGACCGTGGAATCGGAGTCCATTCCGCCCAAGGCCTGGTGGGTGGCGTTCTCGGTGGTGGCGGTGCCGTGCCTCGACATGGTGTTCGTGACGATGGCCCGCACCCTTCGAGGTCAGCCGTTCTGGGTGGGCGACACCGGGCACCTCAGCCACCGGTTGGCCCGAACCCCCATGGGCAAGGTGGGAGCGGTGGCCGCGTTGTGGGCCTTGGGAGCCCTCATCGCCGCATGGGCTCGCCTTTGAGCGCTCGTTGAGCCCATTCCCAGCCCAATCCCAGCCGTATTGCGGCCGGTGAAGGGGGCGACCCGCGGTCCCGACACCCCGGTGATTCTGGCCTGTTCGTCTCCACGGCCTGATTCCGACTTGGGGCGGCAGCTTTTGCCCAGAGGGAGGGCTTGCCGGGCGTCGCTCTCTCGTTTCGGCGGTTTGAATCGGTGGTTTTGGCCATAAAACCCAAAAAAGCGGGCTTTCCCCGGGTCGGCATGCCCGTTGCTTTCCGGGTGGGACGGAGGCGAATCCATGATTCAAGCGCTGTTCAACCAGTCCAACTATGTGGTCACCAAGAAACTCTTGGATGCCACGGTGCTGCGCCATCAGGCCATCGCCGGCAACCTGGCCAATGTTGAGACCCCGAACTACAAGCGGATCGATGTGGCCCCGTCCTTCCAGGCGGAGCTCTTCAATGCGGTGAAAGCCGATGATCCGGGTCAGATCGCCGGAGTCTCGGCCCCGACCCTCTCGGTCGATCCGTCGGCCGTGGCCTCCAACCGGGATGGCAACTCCGTCAACCTCGAGCAGGAGATGCTGGCCATGAACGAAAACAGCCTGGCCCACACCCTCGAGACCCAGCTCATCACCGGTTCCATGCTCAAGCTGAGGATGGCCATCACCGGTCGTAGTTGATTCCCAGCCTGAACCGCCATGATTCAACTCATTCCCAGCATCCAAAGCACCCGTTCGGCACTCGACGCCGAGCGGACCCGGGTGGAGATCGTCTCCCAGAACCTGGCCAACGCCAACGTCACCCGCGCGGCCGACGGCCAGCCCTACAAGCGCAAGCAGGTGATCTTCGAGTCGCTGGTCAACAATGCCGGGGCCAATCCCAACAGCGGCTCCACCATCCGGGTGACGCGGGTCGAATCCGACAATCGGCCCTTCCGCGAGGTCTTCAAGCCCGACCACCCCGATGCCGATGCCCGCGGCTTCGTCCGGTACCCGAATGTGAACGTCCACGAAGAGATGGTGGACCTCATCGCCTCGTCCCGCGCCTTCGAGGCCAATGTCGCCGTGGTCAAGAATGCCCGGCAATTGGCCCAGCAGGCCATGTCGATCGGCAAGCGCTGAGCCTTTGCTGAACCCCCGCGATGGAAGCCCTTTCTGCACTCCGAATGTTCAACCCGGCCGCCCTCCGGGAGTCCGCGCTCGGCAAGGCCGGGACGGAGGCTCTCCAGAAGGCGGGGTTGGGCGACCTCGGGAAGCTCATCCCCGACTCGGAGATGGGCAAGTTGCAGCCGTTCAACAAGGCCTTTCCCGACGCGACACCCCTGCCCACCGGCGTCAACCCGACCGGCATCCCCTCGCTGGGCCGGGTCACCGGGCGCGACGCCTTCGCCGACACCCTCGGTCGCTTCGTGGGCGAGGTCGCCGACAAGCAGGTCGCCGCCGGCGATTCGATCCGGGGAGTCGTCACCCAGCAGGGAGTTCCGCTGCACCAGGCGATGATCGCCATGGAGGAGGCCAGTGTCTCGTTCCAGCTGATGGTCGAGGTGCGCAACAAACTCCTCGAGTCGTACCAGGAATTGATGCGGATGCAGGTCTGATCGCCACGCCCTAAGCCATGAACAACAGTTTCCAAGAACTCCTGCAGCAATTGGCCGCCGTCTGGAAAGAGATCGGCGTCAACCAGCGGATCTCGATCGTCCTGGCCGGACTGGTCGTCCTCCTGGGTCTGACCGGAGTCGCCGTCTGGTCCAGCCGCGAAGATTACGCCATCCTCTTCGGCAACCTCGGCGAGGCCGAGGCCGCCAAGGTGGTCACGGCGCTGGACGAGGCCAAGGTGCCCTACAAGGTCCGGGGCGGCGGCACGATCTCGGTGCCGGCCGACAAGGTCCATCCGTTGCGCATCCAGTTGGCCGGCAAGGGAATTCCCGGAGGCGGAACCACCGGGTTCTCCCTGTTCGACAAGCCCAACTTCGGCATCTCCGACTTCGTCCAACGGGTGAACTACCTGCGGGCGATCCAGGGGGAATTGTCGCAGACGATCTCCCGCGTCGACGGCATCGAATCGGCCCAGGTCATGCTGGTGATGCCCGAGAACCGGTTGCTCGTCGAATACCAGAAGAAGCCCAGCGCCTCGGTCTTCCTGAAGCTCCGGGGCAATGTGCCCATCCCGGCCGCGACGGTGAACGCGATCCGCTTCCTCGTGGCCAACGCGGTCGAGGGGCTCAATCCGGAGGGGGTGTCCATCACCGACAACATCGGCAACCTCCTGACCGAAGCCTTCGACAACGATCCCATCACCGGGGCCACCTCGTCGCAGCTCAAGCAGCGTCGGGAATACGAGAACTACCTGGCCAAAAAGGTGGAATCCTTCCTGGCCCCCTATGTGGGCGGTCCCATGCGGGTCCTGGCCCGGGTCTCTGTCGATCTCGACTACACCACGCTCCAGCGTCGGGAGACCAAGTACGACCCGGAGAGTCAGGTGAAGCGCACCGAGACCATCACCGACGAGCGCATCGACAACAGCACCTCGACCGCGGTCGGCGCCATCGGTGCTCCCGGGGCCGCGACCAACGCCAACGCCGACACCAACAGCCCGGCCGGCACCGCACCGGTCTCCAAGAACAACACCAACAAGAAGGTCACCCAGAACCAGTACGAGATCAACGAGGTCACCACGACCCAGAACCACATCCCCGGTTCGACCAAGCGCATCTCGGCCGCCGTGTTCATCCCCATCGAGTACACGATGAACGGCACCAATCGGGTGGCCGTGCCCCGCGGCACCAACGAGATGCAGAAGATCCGTCGGGCCGTCCAGTCGGCTCTGGGAATCATCGAGCGGGGTGATGCCGGCCGGATCGACGAACTGGCCGTCGAGGAGATCTCCTTCAACGACCAGCCGGCGATGGAGCTGACCCGGCAGCTGGAGAAGAGCGAACGCCAGCGCATGTGGACCGAGATGGCCCGCGACTCGGTGTTTCCCCTGCTGGGCGTCTGCATCCTCGTCCTGTTCTGGCGGATCTTCCAGAAGACCAGCATCGACGAGATCCCCATCGGGATACCCGTGGGCGCCGGTGCGGGCGAGGGTGGAGGGGGTATGAACGGCTTCGCCGCAGGCCTTCGTCAGGGACCGTCCATCGAGCCTGAAGAGGTCCAGCCCTTCGTGATGACCGCCGACATGATGAACCAGCTCATGAAGGAGAACCCCAACAACATGACCCACGCGCTGCGCACCTGGATGACCCGCGGCGCGGAGAAGGCGAAGTGATGCCCCATGGCCGCCCCCACCCCTGAACTCCTGGCGTCGAGTCCCGCCGATTTCGCCCGACTCACCCGCATCCAGAAGATCGCCATGCTGCTGGTGGTCCTGGGCGAGGAGACGTCCATCTCGTTCCTCCGGGGCCTCCAACCCGATGAGCTGGAGGCCATCTGCGCCGAGATGGCCAAGGTGGGGATGCTCTCCATCGAGATGCAGAACACCGTGCTCAAGGAGTTCACCGACGTGGCCATCCACGCCAGCACCTCGCTGCGCGGCGGGTTCGAATTCACCCAGTCCATGCTCGAGAAGGCGCTGGGGTTGTACAAGGCGGCCACGGTGATCAGTCGGGTCCTGCCGACCCGGACTCCGGTGTCGTCGATGACCCAGATCGTGGAGCTCGAGCCCCGCCAGATCTTCAACCTGCTCAAGCAGGAGCAACCGCAGACGATCTCGCTGATCCTGTCGTACCTGCCGCCCGAGAAGGCCTCGCAACTGCTGATCATGCTCCGGGGCGACCTCCGCGATCAGGTCATCGAGAGGCTGGCCACGCTGGCCCCCACACCCATCGAAATCGTCGAGAAGGTGGTCGAACAGCTCAACCGCAAGCTCGGCACCCAGCACACCCGGGCGCTCAACCTGACCGGCGGCCTCAAGAGCGCGGCCAACCTGCTCAACTCGCTCGACAAGAATCTCACCAAATCGCTCCTCATGAACATCGAGGAGCGCAACCCCGAGCTGGGGCAGCAGATCCGCCAGAAGATGTTCACCTTCGAGGATGTCGCCACCCTCGAAACCCCGGTCCTCCAGAAGGTGCTCCGCGAGGTCGATCTGCGCGATCTGGCCATCGCCCTCAAGACGGCCAGCGACACCCTCAAGGGGGCGTTGCTCAGTGCGGTGTCCAAGCGTGCCGCCGAGACGGTGCAGGAGGAGATGAGCTTCATGGGGCCGCTCAAGCTCCGCGACATCGAGGCCGCCCAGATGCGCATCATCGAGCTGGTCCGCAAATCCGAATCCGAAAACGAAGGCCTCAGCGCCTCCTGATCATGGAACCCAACAGCGATCCCATCCTGTTCAACGAGGCGCTCCGCGAGGTCCGGATCGTCAAGGTCTCGCTCTCGGAACTGGAGCGCAAATGGCGCCTGCGCGAACGCGAGGCCTACGCCCGGGGCGTCGAAGACGGTGAGCGGGCCTTGAGCGAACAACTCGTCCAGCAGCGGGCCGATCTGCGCCATCTCCAGAACCGGTTGTTCACCCAGCTGGAGAACACCATCCCGCAGGTGGTGCGCGACTGCGAGCAGGCGTTGATCGCGATCGCCTGGGAAACGGCGCGCAAGGTGGTCAACAGCGTGGAGATCACCCCCTCGATGATCGAGGCGGCCTTGGACGAGGCCTTGGCGTCGCTGCGTCAGACCGGTCGGGTCCGGGTGCAGCTCCACGCCGAGGATCTGGCCCTGATCGAAGGGGTCAACAGCCCCGTCCTGCTCAAGGAGTTGGGCGGGGAGCGCATCCGCTTCGAGGCCTCGCCGGAAGTGGGGCGCGGTGGGTGTCTGGTCTACACTGACTTCGGGACGGTCGATGCCCGTCGCGAGGTCAAACTCGAGCTGCTGCGGCAATCCATGGAATCATGAATCCCACCGGCACAGCGTCGGGACACCGATTGGGGGGCGTCCTGGAGCGGGTCCGCGGCACACGCGTGGTGGAGAATCGCGGCCGGGTGGTCCAGCTCATCGGGCTGGTCATCGAGAGCGAAGGCCCGCTGTGCGCCGTGGGTGAATTGTGTCGCATCGAGGGGGCCCGCAACAATGGCGACTCGGTGGCCGAGGTGGTGGGCTTTCGTCAGGGCCGGGTTCTCCTGATGCCTCTGGGTGAGACCCAGGGCATCCATCCCGGCGCCGAGGTGGTGGCCCTCGGCCATCCGCTGGAGGTCCCCGTGGGACCGGATCTGCTGGGGAGGGTGCTCAACGGACTGGGCGAGCCCATCGACGGCCTTCCTCCGGTGAAGCCGGTCTTCCGGGCCCCCTGCATGGCCGCGCCGCCCCACCCGCTGCAGCGGAAGCGGATCCGCGATGTGTTCGGCACCGGCATCAAGGCCCTCGACACGTTGATTCCGGTGGGCCGGGGGCAACGTCTGGGGATCTTCGCCGGCTCGGGAGTCGGCAAGTCCACCTTGCTGGGCATGATGGCGGCCCAGGCTGAGGCCGACGTCAACGTCATCGCGTTGATCGGCGAGCGGGGACGCGAAGTGCGCGAGTTCCTCGAGAAGGATCTCTCGGCCGAGGGGCGCGCCAAATCGGTGATCGTGGTGGCCACCTCGAACGAACCGGCTCTCACACGTCTCAAGGGAGCCTATTCGGCCATGGCCATCGCCGAGTACTTCCGGGATCAGGGTAAGTCGGTGCTGCTGATGATGGATTCGGTGACCCGCTTCGCCATGGCCCAGCGCGAAATCGGACTGGCCGTCGGAGAACCCCCGGCGACCCGGGGCTACACGCCCAGTGTCTTCGCCCTCCTGCCCCAACTGTTGGAACGGGCCGGATCGGGGCAGAACGGCTCCATCACCGCGTTCTTCACCGTGCTGGTCGAAGGCGACGACATGAATGAACCCGTGGCCGATACCGTCCGCGGCATCCTCGATGGTCACATCGTGCTCGACCGCACCCTGGCCCAGCAGAATCACTACCCGGCCATCGATGTGCTCCAGAGCATCAGCCGTCTGACCCGCGACCTCTGCTCCGAGGATCAGCTTCGGTTGGCGGGCCAGACCCGGGAACTTCTCTCCAACTACAAGCGCAACGCCGATCTGATCAGTCTCGGAGCCTACGTGGCCGGGTCCAATCCGGCCATCGATGCGGCCATCCGGTTGAAGGCCCCCATCGATGGATTCCTCCGGCAGCGGGTGGATCAAGGAATCTCCCCGGCCGGTGCGTGGGCCGGATTGGCCTCCGCGGTCAATGGAGGCCCGTCGGCATGAGGCGTTTCCAGTCCCGCGTCACCGCGTTGCGCGATCTTCGCCAACGGCGTGAGGAGGAGGCGCTGCAGGTCCACTCGCGCGCTCTCCAAGAGCGACAAACGGCCGAGGATCGCCTCCAGGCCAGCATCGGGGCGTTGCAACGACACCAGCTCGAGATTCAGGCCCAGTTGACCAGCGGGTGTCCGGCCGCCTGGTTGGCCCGGCAGGACGGCTATCGGCTGATGCTCGAGGAACATTGCCGGGAGGGACGCCGCCGGGTTGCCGACGCCTGCGCCGCGACCGAGGCCTCCCTCAAGGCCGTTCTTCTCAGCCGCCGTGAACGGGAGGTCGTCGAGAGATTCTGCACCCGGGAACGGGAAGACCATCAGCGTGAACAGTTGCGCGAGGAGCAGAAGAACCTCGATGAAATGGCCCTTCGCCGGCGCGGCGTCGACGCCTCCTTTCAAACGACAATCCAGTCCCCGTGAAATCCGCCATTCTTCCCATCGTCGCATCCCTGATCGGAGCCCTGCTGTATCTGGCCGTCACGGCGGTCGTGCTCATCAAAGGCTACCAACCGCCGAAGCCTCGGGCACCCAGAGCCAAGTCGACACCCGAATCCTCCGTGATCCATGGGGCTCCCCTGGCCGGCAAGACGGCCGATCAGGTCGCCGATACTCCCTCGTGGAACTTCTTCAATGCCGACGTCGATACGCTGGTGACCGCACTGCTGCAACGGAGCAACTCCTTCCGACTGCGTCAGATTGAGCTCGACGAACTGGCCCAACGCCTCGCCGTGGAGCGTGCTGAACTCGCCTCGGTGACCCAGTCGGTGGCGCGACTCCGGGACGACATCGACCGACAGGTCATTCGCATCCAGGAAGACGAGGTCGTGAATGTGAAACGCTTGGCCAAGACCTATGCCGGCATGGAACCGACGAGCGTGGCGAAGATCGTGGCCGAACTGGATGAGAAACTGGTCGTGAAGATCATGAGCCAGATGAAGGATGACCAGATGGGGGCCATCCTGGACGCCTTGGCCAAGACCGACGCCCGTAGTGCGCGGCTCGCGGCGAACCTCTCCGACAAGCTGCGCCTGGTTCCGACCGGCAAAAAGCCATGATCACCTTCAGTCCGCCGGGGGGTGAGCCGTTCCTTGCGCCGCCGGCGTTCCCCAGAGGTGGCGCCGTCGCGGCTCCCTTGGAGGGGACATCCGCGGAGTCGTCGGCCTTCGAGTCGATGGTCTCCGGGGTGCTCGCTGCATCGGAGTGCCCTGTCACCCCGAGCGCTCCGTCGATGCTCTGTGCTCAGGCCGGAGAGGGGCGTGCCTTCGGGGGGGGGGTGGAGGAATCGATCGAGAGGGCATCCCTGCCGATGATATCCGGTCGTGTCACCGGAGGGTTTTCCGCCAATCCAACCCCGTCGCAACAGCCTGGGGTTGTGGAGAGTCTATGGCGTGCGACCCCGACGGATTTCAAGCCGACTGCGCCTTCCAAGGATCGGGTCATGGGCTTCGCGGAAGAAGCGCTCTCTCCGCCGAGTGGTGATGGCGAGGGGTCGGCCGGATCGGAGAGCGACTCCGGATTGGCCGGGGGGGCGTCGGCTTCGGAGCCGGGTTCTCGGGTGGTTTCACCCGCTTCGATCCCCTTGCCGGGGGTGTCCCCGTGGGTGGCGGGTCGGGCTCGCAATCGGGAGCCTGCGCCTGTGGCTGGTTCTGGCCCTGATCCGGGTCTTGACCGGGTTCTTGACCCGGAAGCCTCGTCCGCCGTGTCGAATCCGGCCCCGGTTCCCAGGGGTTCAGTCTCGCCGTCGGTGACCCGGACCGACTCTGTCGTATCCGTCCCGAAACCGCCCTCGATGAAAGGGGAGTCCTGGTTTGCCGCCGGGCAGGCCCCGGATTTTGCTGCAGGCGACCAGGGTCACTCGATTGACGCCACCCAACGGGATTCCGCGACGGATCCGGCCCCCGGTGGCACCCCTCGCGAACCGATCGAATCCCGCCCGGGGATCGGCCAAGTCGCCGAGTCTGAAAACGCTTCTGGGGTTCAACCGTCGGAAGCGTCGGTGTTTCATCGAAGTCAGTGGGTCCATCGCCGGCAAGCGGAGACGGGGGGCAGGGGCGCCGCCGCCGGTCCGGTTCTCGGGCACCTCAAGGCTCTGGTCACGGGCCTGGTGGGAGACCGGGTCTCAGTCGCAAGCGGTGATGTCGAAGCCTTGGCCAACTCGGAGCCCGACTCGGAGTCCGACTCGGAGTCCGACTCGGAATTGGCCGGCCGGGCATCGGCTTCAGAGCTGGTTTTCGGGGCGGTTTCACCCGCCTCGAACCCGTTGCCGGGCATGCCGCCGTGGGTTCATGGCCCGAATTCCAACCCGGGTTCGGTTCCTGTGTCGGTTCGGGGCTCTGGCTCTGGCTCTGGCTCTGGTCCGAGTCCGAGTTCGAGTTCGAGTTCGAGTTCGAGTCCGAGTCCGAGTCCGAGTCCGAGTCCGAGTCCGAGTCTTGAGGCGGCGGGTCCGTCTGCCGGATCGAATCTCCCCCAGGGGCTCCGGAGCGCAGGCTTGCCATCGTCGCCCCGGACCGCCTCCTGGGAATCCCTCCCGAATCCGATTGCGATGACGGGGGAGTCCTGGTCCGTCGCTGGGCAAGACCCGGATCGTCGCACCGCAGGCAACCGGGCCGACTCGGATGCTGTTTCCCAACCGGATTCCGGGAGCGGTTCGGGATCCTCGGGCGGCTCTGGCGACCGGCTCGAATCCCGCCTGGTGACGGGGCGTATGGCCGATCCCGGGATCGCCCCAGGGATCCAGCCGTTGGAAGCGCGGCTGCCGGGCCGAGGGCCGTGGGCTCATCGCCGGCAGACCGAGGCGAAGACCGAGGCGAAGACCGGAAACCCGATCGAGAGTCCTGCTGCGGGGCGTTGGTTGTCGGGGGATATGGCGGATCCATCCGGGTTTTCGGAAGTCGCGGGGGTGGATTCGTCGAGGTTCGCGAGGGTGGAAGTCCGGACCGGAGCCGCGGACCACGGCCCGCGATCGGAATTTTCAGTTCGGGTCCCGGAATCGGATCGGCGTGTTCCCGGATGGGGAACCGAATCGGGCCTGGTGCCCGTCCCGGATGCGACGGGGTTGTCCGGGGCGGAAAAAACCGCTCAACCGGTGCCCGGAACGGGGATTGCCTCGGCAGAGATTGCCTCGGTGGAGTCGGTGCCATCTTCAGAGGCGGAACCGGCGAAAGAAGGGGCTCTTTTGCAGCCGATTTCTGAAACGGAGCCCAAAAAACCCAGTAAAATGGCTTATTCGAGCCGTTTCATTCCTCGCGACAGAGTGGGGAATTCCGAAGAGGGAACCCTGCTGAATCGGGCTGGCATGACATTTGCGACCTGGGCCCACGACATGGCGTACGTCCCGATCATCCCAGTTGCCCCCGAGGCGGCCCCACGGCCGCGCGGTTCGGCTTTTATGGAATCGGTGACGGCTTCGTCCACCGCTTCGTCCGAAATTCCGGTCATCGACCTCAATCCGGGTGTGTCCATGCTCGCCGCGAATGCCGGAGATCCGGGTCGGATGCCCCAGATCGATCAGGCTGCCGAGACGACCGAGAGGGTTGTGCTCCCCCGGAATTCCTCGGTCGCCCGCCTGTCCGATCAACTCAACGGTGAGGTGGTGCTTCTCCAACGGATGCGCACGGCGTCGATGACTGCGGTGCTGAGGCCGGATGCCGGATCCGAGTTGCGGGTCGATCTCCGCCGTCGTGAGGGACGCATTGAAATCCGGGCCACGCTGGAACGGGGGGAGGCCCAGGCCATCGCCGAAGGGTGGCCCGAATTGCAGCGCCAATTGCAGGTGCAAGGGGTGCAGTTGCTTCCCTTGGAGCGTCAACCCTCGGCCACTGCGTCCGGGTCGCTTGCGGAGGCCGCCGGAGAGCGTTCACCGCAGTCCGGGGGGCGGGGACGCAACCCGTCGGGGTCCGAAGAGGCCGCTGCCGGAACACGGGCCGAAGCCGGGCCGCAACAACCCAGTCCGGATTCCAATCGGTCCGTCTCCGTGCCGGTCCGACAATCCGCTTCCTCGCGCATGCTCGAATCCTGGGCCTGATCCATGACACTCGATCCCTCCAGCCGAAACCTCTCGAATTCGTTCGAAACCCCGGTCGCAGCGGCCACCGGAACCCGGACCGATGCCTCCGGAGCGCAGATCATCGGGCGGACGCCGACCCGCACGCTGGGTCAGGACGATTTCTTCAAGCTCATCGCCGCCCAGTTCTCCTATCAGGATCCGCTGAATCCCCAGAAGGACACCGACTTCATCGCCCAGATGGCCCAGTTCAACACCCTGGACCAGACGCGCCTGATGCAGGCCGACATCGCCGGACTGCGGACCCAATTCAAAGGATCCCAGGCCAACCAATTCCTGGGCCAGTGGGTGTCCCTCAAGGATCCTGCGACCGGAAACACCGTCGAGGGGGCCGTCACCGAGGTGCGATTCAACGGGGGCAACCCTCAGTTGGTCGTGGGGGACGTGCCGTACGACCTGTCCCGCGTGACCCTTGTCAGGGCTCCGGCGGAGACCGCCCCGGCCCCGGCCGGCCCAGACTCTCTTCCCAAGGCCGATTCGCGATCCTCCAGTCCGGTCAGCGCCGCTGAACTCAAGGCGCTGCCCGGAAAACTGGGCCAGATCCTCGGATCGATTGTCCGATAAACGAACCCAACCCCAGTCAAACCATGCTCAGATCACTCAACACCGGCATCAGCGGACTCCATTTCCAGCAGGACAAGCTGGATGTCATCGGCAACAACATCGCCAACGTGAACACCGTCGGCTTCCGGGCCGGCCGCGCCCAGGGCGTCGACGTGTTCAGCCAGAAGCTTTCGGAGTTCTCCACCGGCTCCAGCGCCTCCGAGATCGGGAGCGGTGTCGCGCTGTCCGATGTCTCCAACAGCTACGCCCAGGGCAGCATCGATGCCACGGGGCAACCCTACGACATGGCCATCGACGGCAGCGGGTTCTTTGTGGTCCGTGACGCCTCCAACAACGCGGTGTACGCCACCCGGGCGGGTGATTTCCGGGCCGACGCCAACGGATACCTCACCACCACCGACGGCATGCGGGTGCAGGGAGTCTCGACCGATCCGGCGGTGACCACCACCAGCGATATCCGCATCACCCTGACTCCGTCCAATCTGCCGGCCGACACCGAGGCCGTGTCGTGGCGCATCGAATCGAATGGCGATGTCAAATTGACCCTGCGCAGCACGCTGGTTCCGCCTCCGGCGACGCCTCCGGAGCCCTTCAAGATCGCCCAGATCCAGGTCCAGACCTTCCGCGACATCAACAGCCTGACCAAGGTGGGCAGCAATCGCTTCAGCAACCTGGCCGCCGCGGGTCCGGTGGGGCTGGGAACCCCGGGACAGGCCGGGCGCGGGCAGATCCAGTGGCAGGCCCTGGAGCAGGCCAATGTCGACCTGGCCACCCAGTTCACCGATCTGATGGTCACCCAGCGCGGCTATCAGGCCAACGCCAAGATCATCACCACCTCCGACGAAATCCTCCAGGAGTTGATCAACCTCAAGCGTTGATAAGCTGATCCGAAGTCTTCTCCCGACGCTTATGGCTGCATCCGCTCCAGACAAGAACGACGGTTCCAAGTCCGAGTCGTCCGGCGGCATCAAGGCGATGCTGCCGTTGATCCTCAATCTCGTGTTGTTGCCGGTGATCGCCTTCGTGATGACCCAGTTCGTGCTGCTGCCGCGCCTGAATCAATCCGCGGCCCCGGGCGCCAACGCCCCGGCCGATCCGGGGCATGGCGACGACGGGGCGACCCACGGAGAATCGAGCTCGGGACATGGGGAGACGTCTCATGCCCCGGCGGCCGGTCCGGACCACGGGTCCTCGGGCGGCAGCGGCTCCCATGGCGGGGAATCCAAAGGGCACGGCGGCGCCAAGGATGAGACCCACATGCTCGATTCGGTCACCGTCAATGTGGCGGGCACGATGGGCTCACGCCTGTTGATGGCCAAGATCGGCATCCGGGGAACCAACCCCAAGCTTCCGGACCTGGTGAAAGACCGGGCGCAAGACCTTCGCGATGCCGCCTCGTCGCTGTTGCAGACCAAGACCCTGATGGACATCGAGCGTCAAGGGGCCCGCAACACGATCCGGGCCGAGTTGAAGAACGCCTTCGCGAGAGTCATCGGCCAGGGGTCCTTCTCCGAGGTCGTGATCCCCGACATGGCCGTCCAGTAACCGAATCCCCCCCAAGACCTTATGCAGGACCCGGCCGGATCCATGGGAGATGTGCTCTCCCAGTCAGAAGTCGAGCGACTGCTCCAACAGGTGCAGGAGGAGGAGTCGAACACCGTCGTCCTCCAGTCGAACGGTCGCCGGAGCAACCAGAATCGGGACTCCATCTCGGCTTACGACTTCCGGACACCGGTCTTCCTCTCGCCGATCGAGCTGCGGAAGCTGCGCATCCATCACGAAGAATTCATCCAGTCGCTGGCGGCCCGTCTGTCGATCTACCTGCGGGTGGAGTTCGTGCTGCAGATGTCGCAGTTGCACACCATCTCCTTCCGTCAGTGGTGTGAGAGCCTCAACAGCCCGACGCACATCTCCCTCTTCCGAGTGGAGCCGCTGCGCGGGATCTGCCTGCTGGATGTCCCGCCGCGCCTGGGGTTGACCATTGTCGACCGGCTGTTGGGAGGCCCGGGACACTCGGTCACCGGAAACCGGGAACTCTCCGAACTGGAGGTCACTTTGTTGGATCAGGTGGTGCTGCTCATCCTGACGGAGTGGTGCACCCACTGGGCCCGGTATCGCGACCTGCGACCGGCGCTCTTCGGTCACGAAAGCAACGGGCTGTTCCTCCAGACCGTCGATCCCGACGCCATCATGCTGGTGCTCTCCATCGAGGCCAAGGTGAACGACTGCACCGAGACCCTGCAGGTCGCCTTCCCGTATTGGACCATCGAACCGATCGTCCACCTGCTGAGTTCGCGGCTCAAGCCGGGCCCTGAAGACCTGCCGGATGTCCCCACCGAACGCAGCGGCAGCTGGAACAACCACTACGATGACACGCCGATGCGGGTCTCCGCCGAATCCAACGGGTTGAAACTGCGCGCCAAGGATGTGGTCGGACTTCGGGTGGGCGATGTCGTCCCGCTGCCGCCGGAATTCGCCGAGCGGGTCCAGGTGAAGCTGGCCTCGGAGAAACGCTACTACGGTCGCCTGGGCACCGTGGAGGGACGTTGGGCCGTTGAAATCGACGAAATCACCCTGGGCTCCAATCCCTGAACGCACTTTCCATGAGTCAAACCACCGATCTTTCCATCCTGCTGGACGTGCCCGTCGAAGTGAGCGTGCAGCTCGGATCCTGTCATCTGCCGATGCGTGAGGTGTTGAACCTGACCAACGGCTCGATCGTCCAGTTGGACAAGGTGGCCGATGCCCCTGTGGACCTTCATGTGAACACCAAGCTGGTGGCCCGCGGGGAGGTGGTGGTGGTCGAGAATCGTTTCGGCATCAAGATCACCGAACTGCTCACGTCGATCTAAGGGTGCCTGCCGAGGCGTTCCCGGGCCGAGGGGTTCCCGGACCGGTGTGGACCATGCCCATGGACCGACCGGCACCGATGCGCCCGCGGTCACGCTCACTCGGTCGCCGGCCTCCGAGCGGGTTGATTTCCATTCCATGAAGGGCAACCTGCCCGGATGTCCGGAATCCAACGTCGCCGTCTTGATCAGGTCTGTCGGGCCTGGGCGAGCCTGTCCGCTTCGGCCCTGTGGCTGACCTTGCCCGTCGCAGTCGGGGCCGCCGAGAATCCGCCGCCCGTTCCCCGGTTCTCCATGAGCTATGTGGATCGATCGGTGGATCCCAAGGCGGATTTCTACCAATTCGCCACCGGCGCCTGGCGCAAGAACAACCCGGTGCCTTCCGACAAATCGCGCTGGGCCGGGTTCGACGAACTCCAAGAGCGGAACTGGTGGTTGATCCGAGGCATCCTGGTCAAGGCCGCGGCCGAGGCCCAGGCCCCCGCCGCTTCTCCCCTCCGGCAGGTGGGCGATTTCTTCGCGGCGGCCATGGACACCAACCGCATCGAGCGCCTGGGATTCAGTCCGTTGGATCCCGAATGGTCCCGGTTGAAGGAAGTCCGTGATCCGGAGACGGCGATGGCGTTGTTGGCCGACTGGCATCTGCGGGGCATCGCCGCGGGATTCGGCATGGGCGTCCAACCGGACGCCAAGGACAGCTCGGTCTATGCGCTGCACCTCGTGCAGGGTGGGCTCGGTCTCCCGGACCGCGACTACTATCTGGCCGAGGGTTTCACCAGCCAGCGCGACCGATACCGTCGGCACATCGCCGCCCAGTTGCGACTCCTGGGCGACGGGGAGTCCGAAGCCGGAGCCGCCGCCGAGGCCGTCCTGGCCCTCGAGACCCGCTTGGCCAAAGCCAGTCGCACGCGCACCGAATTGCGCGACCGCGAGAAGAACTACCACAAGCTCTCCCGCAACGAACTCGATCAGCTGGCTCCCCATCTGCCTTGGGGTGCCTACTTCCGGGCCGCGGGCATCAGCGATCCGGCCACGGTCATCGTGGGCCAGCCGGAGTTCTTCAAGGAGCTCGATCGCATGGTTTCCGAGGTCGAGGCCGATCACTGGCTGGCCTATCTCCGGTGGCATCTGGTGAGCAGCCTGGCCGAACACCTGCACGCGGCTCCGGCCGACGAATCATTCGGCTTCTACGGAACCGTCCTGCGGGGCCAGCCCCAGCAGGAACCGCGCTGGCAGCGTGCGGCCAAGTCCATCGATGGTGCTCTGGGTGAGGCGTTGGGGCGGCTCTATGTCCAAGAGCATTTTCCGCCCGCCGCCGCGGCTCGGATGTCGGAGCTGATCGCCAACCTGCGCGGGGTGTTCCGCGAACGCCTGGGCAAGTTGGAGTGGATGGGGGAGTCGACCCGACGCCAGGCGCTCCAGAAATTCGATCGGTTCACCGAGAAGGTCGGACACCCCAAGCAGTTCCGCGACTACTCCGGGCTGGAGATCCGCCGGGACGATCACCTGGGCAATGTGCTCCGGGCCAACGCGTTCGAATCCCGTCGGGAACTGGCGCGCATCGGCAAGAAGGTCGACCGGGCCGAGTGGCACATGACCCCCCAGACGGTCAACGCGTACTTCAGTCCGCCGCTCAACGAGATCGTGTTTCCGGCGGGCATCCTCCAGCCGCCCTTTTTCGATCTCGAGATGGACGATGCCGTGAACTACGGGGCCATCGGTGTCGTGATCGGACACGAGATCACGCACGGCTACGATGACCAAGGGCGCAAGTACGATGCCGAGGGCAATCTGCGCGATTGGTGGACCGAGGCCGACGGCAAGGAGTTCGACCGACGTGCGGCGAAGGTCGTCGACCAGTATGCGGCCTACGAGGCCCTGCCCGGCAAACGGGTCAACGGCCGGTTGACCCTGGGCGAGAACATCGCGGATCTGGGCGGCACCAGCATCGCCTTCGAAGCCTTGCAGCGGGCCCTGGCCAAGGATCCCTCCCGCCGCCGCGTCATCGACGGACTCACTCCGGAACAACGGTTCTTCCTGAGCCTCTCCCAGCTCTGGCGGGTCAACTGGCGCGAGGCCGAACTCCAGCGTCGCCTGGTGGTCGATCCGCATTCACCGGGACAATTCCGGGGCATCGGACCGCATGTGAACCTGCCGGAATTCTACCAGGCCTGGGGCATCACCGAGACTTCGCCCCTGTGGCGCAAGCCCGAGGACCGGGCAAAGATCTGGTGATGGGCCCGGGAGTCGGGGCGGCCGGGTTTGGCCTTCACCGGTCGGGCCTGGGCCGGCCGCCCCGAGATCCCTCACCGGCCTACCAGGGCAGGCTGAAGGTCTTGACGTAGCTGTAGCCCTTGATCGCTTCGATCACGCCCTCCTTGATTCCCAGCCCGCTGTCCTTGATCCCGCCGAAGGGCGAGCTCTCGACGCGGAACCCGGGCACTTCGTTGATGTTCACCGTACCGCACCGGAGGGTTCGGATCGCCTTGAGGGCGTGGGCCAGGTTGTTGGTGACCACGCCGGAACTCAGGCCATAGGCCGTCGAGTTGGCCACGTCCAAGGCGTCATCGAGATCGCGGACCGTGACGATGGGGGCCAGAGGGCCGAAGCTCTCGCACACCACCATGCGGCAGTCGCGGGGCACCCGGTCGATCACGGTCGGTTGCAGGAGGGCGCCTTGCCGTTGGCCGCCGATGAGGACCCGTGCCCCCTGCGATACCGCATCCTGCACCACGGCCTCGAGAGATCGGGCCGAGGCTTCGTCGATCACCGTGCCCACCTTGGTCCCTTCATCGGCGGGGTTTCCGCAGGTGTACTCGCGGGTCTTCTCGACCAAGCGCCGGGTGAACTCCTCGGCGATGCCCTCCTGGACCAGGATCCGTTTGACCGCGGTGCAGCGTTGCCCCGAGTTGCGGTAGCTGCCCTCGGCCGCCAGCGTCACGGCCAGATCCATGTCGGCATCGTCGAGCACGATGAGCGGGTCGTTGCCCCCGAGCTCCAGCACCAGCTTCTTGTAGCCTGCCGTGGTGGAGATCTTCTTTCCGACCGGAACGCTGCCGGTGAAGGCCACCACCTCGACCTCCGGGTGACCGACCAGCACCTCGGCGACCTCGGCGGTGGGTCCGAGCAGGACGCTCAACATCGGACCCGGAAGCCCGGAGGCGTGCAGCAGTTCGGCGAAACGCAGGGCGACCAGAGGGGTTTTCTCGGAGGGCTTGAGGATGATCGGCGTGCCGGCCGCGATGGCCGGACCCACCTTGTGGGCCACCTGGTTCAACGGATGGTTGAACGGGGTGATGGCCACCGCGCAGCGCAGGGGCTCGCGGGTGGTGAAGATCTTGCGCGCCTTGCCCTGGGCGGAGATGTCGCACGAGAAGATCTGACCGTCATCGCGCAGGGCCTCCATGGCCGCGAAGCGCAGGACGTCGATGGTGCGTCCGACCTCGTAGCGGGCTTCCCGCAACGCCAGACCGGCCTCCGAGGTGATGATGCGTGCGAATTCCTCGCGACGGTTCTCCAGAGCGGTGCGCGTCTTCTCCAGGATGTCGGCCCGCTGGTAGCGGGTGGGCGTGTCGCGGAATGCCGTGGCGGCCGCGATGGCCTCCAGGGCGTGCTGACGCGAGGCCAGGGTGACTGTGCCCGAGACGGACTGGTCGTAGGGGTTGCGGACGGTGAGCACGGAATCCGAGATGATCGGTTTTCCGGCCACGAGGCTGTTGAGGTTCATCGGAAAGGAGACAATCGGGGGAGCAGGGTTCATCGTGCCATGGCCGAGGCGGGCAGGGCTTGGGCGAAGGCCTCCATGAAGCCCGACAAGACCGCTTCGGAATGATCGAGAGACAGGTAGAGCTTGGTGCCCATCGGGTTGAGGAAGATGCCGCGCGCCAGCAATTCGAGCATCAGACGGGCGCCCCGGGCACGGTCACTCGCCAGCCAGGAGGCCTGATCGACGACCGGTTCGGCCGAGAAGGCCACCTGACCCAGCGGGCCGTCACCGAGGATCTGGGCCGATTCACCGGCGTTCCGGATGACCGATTGGAGACCTTCCCGGAAGCGTCGCCCCAACGCGTGCAGTTCGGCGTGGACCCCGGGTTGGAGGAGAAGATCGAGCGTGGCCAAGGCGGCGGCGCACGACACGGGGTTTCCGCCCGTGGTGGACGCGCTCCAGACATAGCGGGGCCCGGGCAGTCGACGTTCTTCGAGGACTTCCATGATCTCGGTCCGGCCCGCGAAGGCGCCGATGGGGAAACCGCCCCCCAGCGCCTTGCCGTAGGCCACCAGGTCCGGAACCACCCCGTAGTATTCCTGGGCGCCTCCGGGCGCGAGGCGGAAGCCGGTCACGACCTCGTCGAAGATGAGCACGATGCCCCGCCGACGGGTCAGTTCCCGCAGCCCTTCGAGGAAGCCGGGCCGGGGTTTGAGGCAACGATGCAACGGTTCGACGATCACCGCGGCCAGCGATGCGGCATGGGCTTCGACGATGCGGGTGGTCTCCTCGAGGTCGTTGTAAGGGGCGACCAGGACGTCGTGTTCGGTCCATGGAGCCCCGGCCCCGGCGGGGTCGCAGGCGGGCAGCGCCGTAGGGCGGCTGTGGAGCATTCCGGCCACTCCCACCGCGTGCTGCCCGTGATAGGCTCCCTCGAAGCGCAGCACCTTCGGTCGGCCCGTGGCGGCATGGGCCACCCGCAGGCAGAGCAGGGTGGCTTCGGTGCCCGAGGCGACGAAGCGGATCCGCTCGGCGCACGGGCTCACCGAGGCGATGCGCTCGGCCAGTTCGATCGAACGGCGGTTGAGGGAAGCGAAGTTGATGCCGTCCCGGGCGGCTGCGGTGGCCGCCTCCACGACCTTGGGGTGGGCATGGCCCACCAGCGCCGATCCCCAGGCCATGGTGAAATCGAGGAATTCCCGGCCTTGCGTGTCCCAGATCCGGGCTCCCGAGCCACGTTCCGGAACCACCAGGAGCTCCGGAGGGATCCCGAATTCACCATTGGAACCGCCGGGGAAACGCCGGAGGGCCCGCGAGGTCCAGGAGTCGTTCAAGGAAGTCACAGCGGCTCAGGCGGCCAGGGTGCCGTTGCAGGTGAAGTCGAAGATGTCGAAGTTCCGGGGGTCGCCCAGAGCCCGCGCGGCGTAGGCGGTCTTCAGCGGATGGCTCAGGATGAAGGGCACCATCTCCTCGTATCGACCGCCGTGGGAGCGGAGTCCGCCCTCGATGGCCTTGAGGTCGTGATAGGCCGGGGTGCGGCCGATGACCGCATCACGACCGGAGCAGACCACCAGATCCCCCATGCGATCGGCGGGCAATTCCATGAGCCTTGCGGCCTGGTCTCGGGACATCACCTCGGTGATGCCGGGCAGGCTGCCGATGAAGTCCAGCACCTCGGTCAACGGCAACGACCGATCGGTCGGCAGGTGCACCTGAGCGAACGAGCCCAACGCCCCATGGTGCACAACGTAGGGATCGGTGATCGGCAGAATCACCCGGAAACCGGGGCCCCACCGGGCGTCCAACTCGGATTCGAGATACACCACGTTGGGGGATCCATCGGCCCGCTGCTTGGAGTTCATGCCGTGGTCGGCGGTGATGCCCACCACCGCACCCAGTGACAACAGCCGTCCGACCTCGGCATCGATGCCGGCATAGAAGGCCAGGGCCTCCGGAGCGTCGGGCACGTACTTGTGCTGCATGAAGTCGGTGGTGCTGAGGTAGAGAAAATCAGCGCGCCCGGCCTGCAGCAGTTGCACACCGGCCTTGAGCACATACAGCGAGGCGTCGCCCGAATAGATGGCCGGCGTCGGCCCCACCAGGGCTTCCACCCCCTCGATGCCGTGGGTGGCGATCGTGGCTTCCCGCGCTTTTTCAGAGGAGAAGGCGATGCCGCCCCGGCTGATCAGACCACTGGCGAAGATGTCCCGGAGTTTCTCCTTGGCGGTGACCACGGCCACCTTGCGCCCGGCGGACTGGGCGGCCGGAAACAGCGTGGGCACGCGCAGGAACTTCGAGGAATTCATCATCACCTCCTGCCCGATGGAGGTGTCGAAGAAGAAATTGCCACCGATCCCGTGGACCGCCGGTGGCACCCCCGTGACGATCGCGCTGTTGTTCACGTTGGTGAAGGTGGGCATCGCGGCCCGGGCCGAGCCACGCCATCCCTGGACGGCCAGTCGTTGCACCTGCGGCATGAGCCCCCGGGCCATGGCGGCGTCGAGGTAGGCGTCGGCCGATCCATCGAGGCAAAGCACGGCCACCGGACGGGCCGGCGGGGTGTAGGTGCGTCCATTGACGGTGAAGGAAGGGGCAGTCGGATTCATTGCGCGGATCCATCATGCCTCCGTCCGAAGCCGGAGGGAATCCGAGAAGCGGTGCCGATCTTGCAACGGTCCGAGCGCAACCCGACCGAAGGCCCAGGCGGGATGTCCTTGTCCCCGCTTCGGCCGGTGAACACTCTGATCGCATGTCTGTCGCGCTGGAACTTCGGCATGTTTGCAAGTCGTTCGGGACGTTCCATGCGGTGCAAGACCTGTCCCTGTCGGTACCCGTCGGTTCGGTGTACGGATTCCTGGGGCCGAACGGGGCCGGAAAAACCACCAGCCTGCGGATGATCCTCGGGATGCTCCTGCCCGATTCGGGCGAACTGTCGGTGCTCGGATCCCCTTCGGCCATGGCGGTCCGAAACCGGGTCGGCTACCTGCCCGAGGAGAAAGGGATGTATCGAACGATGACCGCCGTCGAGGCCATCGCCTATTTCGCGACCCTCAAAGGGGTTTCAGGCCGGGTGGCCCGCGCCCGGGCTCGTGATCTGCTGGGCCGATACGGGTTGGGAGCCTTCGCCGACAAGAAGATCGAGGCGCTGTCCAAAGGAATGGGTCAGAAGGTGCAGGTGCTCGCTTCCATCGCCCACGATCCCGAACTGGTCCTGCTCGATGAACCGTTTTCCGGACTCGATCCGGTGAACCAGGAGGTGCTCGAGGAGGTCATCGTCGACCTCAAGGCGCGGGGCTGCACGGTCCTGTTCTCCACCCACGTCATGGCCCATGCCGAACGGTTGTGCGATCGGTTGATCATTCTCGGGGGCGGGCGAGGGCTCTTCGAGGGCACCGTTGCCGAGGCCCGTCGCCGGATGCCCGTCCAGATCCGGGTCGAGTGGGTCGATCCCACGCAGGCGCTCGAATCGCTGCCGGGCGTCCGCAGCCGCACCCGACAGGAGGGCGGCATCTGGTGCCTGGAACTGGATTCCGGAGCCTCGGCCGCGGCGGTGTTGGAGGCCTGTTTCGAGCGGTCGTTGCGCCTGCGCCGATTCGAGGTCCGTGAGAACGACCTCCACGAAGTCTTTGTGCATCTCGTGGGCCCTGGTGCCCGGGAGGCGACCCTGCGATGAGAAACACCCTGTTGATCGCCGTCCGTGAATTCCTCGACAACGCCAGGACCCGCGGGTTCTGGTTCGGAATCCTGCTGGTGCCCCTCATCTGGATGGTCGCCTCGCAGGTGCCGCTGCTGTTGGCCCGAAAAGGAACTCCCACCCGCCATTTCGCCCTCATCGACACCTCGGCCGATGGCCGGCTCGGCGCGGTCGTGTCGGGGCGCCTGAAGGAGGTCGAGTCCCGGAGGGAAAACCTGCGTTTCCGGGAATGGGTGGCACCCCGGCTCCGCTCCGATCAACCCCTCTCCGGTCTGGATCCGGCGTCCCGGCCCTGGGAGAGGCTCCAGCAGGAATTGACCCCTTGGATGAAGGACGATGCCGGCCGGTTCACGCCCCCGGAACCGCTCCACCGGCGGGTCGCCTTGTCGAAGGAGTTGGAATGGCGGGGCGATCGGGGTGAATTCGAGGCCCGGCTGCGCGACTGGATGCGCGAGGATCGCACCTTCCGGCCGGAGGGATCCGATCGTGAGGTGTCCTTGTTCGCCGTCGCCATCCTGGAGGAAGATCCGGCCTCCAATGCCCCTCCCAGCCTGAGGTTCTGGTCGGTCAATCAGGCCGATACCCAGTTGCGCGAACGCATGGGGGAGGCTCTTTCACGGGAGTTCCGCAGACGCGAGTATGCCCGCCTGGGGATGGATCCGGTGGTGGTCGACCAGGTCGAGAAGGGACAGGCCCGGGTCATCGGACTCGACCCTCGAAAAGCTGCGGGAGAAGAGCGGGTGGGGGCGGCCGATCTCCTCAGGCAATGGGCCCCCAGCGCCTTCGTGTACCTGTTGTGGATCGCCGTGTTCGGGGTTTCGCAGATGCTGCTCAACTCCCTCATCGAGGAGCGCTCCAACCGGATCCTCGAGGTCCTGATGTCTTCGGTGACCCCTCTGGAATTGATGGCCGGAAAGCTGGTCGGTGTGGCTGCCGTGGGAACGGTGATGGCCTTGGCCTGGATCGGGTCGTTGGTGCTGGTGACCTTCTGGATGATCCACACCAGCGGAGCCGCCGCCCTCGCTCCCGATTCGATGGTCACCCGGCTGCCGATCGAGTTGGCCACCCTGCTGGGGGATTCCTGGCTCCTGCCGGCCTTCGGCCTCTATTTCCTGTTGGGCTACCTGTTCTATGCCGGGGTGATCCTCGCTCTGGGCAGCACCTGCAACGACCTCAAGGAGGCCCAGAATTTCACCGGGGTGATAGCCTTGCTGATGATGGTTCCGCTGGTTTCGATCACCTTCATCCCGAAGGATCCGAATGGCCCGGTGGCGACCGTGCTTTCGTGGATCCCTCCCTACACGCCCTTCGTGATGATGAACCGGGTCGCGGCCCATCCGCCGATGCTGGAGGTGATCGGCACCCTGGTGCTGCTGGTCGTCTCGGATATCGTCGTGCTCTGGGCGTGCGCCCGGATTTTCCGGATCGCCGTGCTGCGCACCGGTCAACCGGCTTCGCTGGCCCAATTGCTCCGGTGGGTCCTCGGACGTTGAAATAAGGGGGTGCCGGGCGCGACCACCGCCCTTGGGGTTCGATGGCAATCGCTGAGATGGTCGATCGATGCTGTCGGCACCGAGTCGTGCGGAACATCAACGCAGAAAACCGGCGAACCTTCCTCCGCGGAGAAGAGGGCTGCCGGTCTTCGAGAGGCTCAACGCCGAGGTCCAGTGGAACCTCGTGTGGCCGAGGCGATCAGCGTTGTTCCGGGCGCGTCGGACGTCCTTCGCCCCTCGTGCGCCCCTCACGGTCAGGGCCGCCGGGGCCACCAGGACCGCCAGGACCGCCAGGACCGCCAGGACCGCGGCCCCCTGGAGGCCGACTCGGGCGCAATTCGTCTTGGGTGAGCTTGCCGTCCCCGTTCTTGTCGAGTTTCAGCAGCGAGACCGAGGCGTTCTTGAGTTCGTCGGCATCGATGATTCCGTCGCGGTTGGTATCCAAGGCTTCCATCAAGGGCGAAACCATGCGCGGACGACCGCCTTCGGGACCGCCGGGGCCACCGGGGCCACCGGGGGGACGACCGCCGTCATCGCTCTGGGCGATGGCAGTGAGGGTGGCGCCCGCCAGTGCCAGGGCCATCAGGGTGCGGTTGAGTGTGTTCATGGGAGTCATGGGAGTATTGTGTGGGAGGTGTTTGTTGTCGGTTGCCGGCGAATTGTCGGCGTCTTGTTGTGGCAACATAAAAGCCTGGCTCTGTAATGAAATGATGTCGTCCGAAGGGAAAATTGTTAAGCAGGCGTAAATGTGCTCCCCAGTGACCGGTCGCCCGATGAGCGTTCCTCGCATCGAGGCGGAAGCGTCCCGAAGGTCTTGGTCATGAACTCTCTCACCCCTCATTCTGCCGCGCGCGATGCCCTGCCGCGGGTGTTGGTCATCGACGATGATCGGAAGTTGTGTCGGTTGATCCGCGATTATCTCGCTCCCATGGGCTATGCCGTGGAGGCCGTTCACACCGGTCCGGAGGGGGTGGAACGGGCCGTGGGTGAGCCTTGGCACGCGATTCTCCTCGACCTGATGCTACCGGGTCTCGACGGCTTCGAGGTGCTCAAGCGGATCCGCGCCAAGGTGGATGTGCCGGTGCTCATGCTCACGGCCCGGGGCGATGAAGCCGACCGCATCGTCGGTCTGGAAATGGGGGCCGACGATTATCTTCCCAAGACCTTCTCCACCCGGGAGCTGCTGGCCCGATTGAGGGCCGTCACCCGCCGCACGGGGCGTTCCCAGAACGCCGAAACCGCCGCCGACGAGGAGCATGTGGTGGGGGCTCTGCGGGTTCGGCCCGCCTCCCGCACGGCGGTTCTGGGTGATGTTCCGCTGGTCCTGACCCCGGTCGAATACGACCTGTTGCTCTCACTGGCCAAGGCCTGCGGGAGGGTCAAGACACGCGAAGCGTTGCTCGATGAGATTCGCGAGCGCGACTACGATGTGTTCGATCGATCCATCGATGTGCACATCTCGGCCCTGCGCAAGAAACTCGACGACGACCCCAAGCATCCGCGGTTCATCCGCACGGTCCGTTCGGCCGGTTACATGATGGTCGACCCGGAGGATCCGGAATGATCCTCAGGCTCCCGTTGCTGGGCCGTATCCTGATCTGGTCGCTGCTCAACCTGCTCATCCTGGGGGTCGCGTTCGGCGTTTTCCTGTGGACCGAATTGGGCGGTGATTCCCTGCTGGGGAAAGTGGCCGGAGATCGCTCGATGGCCGCGGCCAATGCTCTCACGGCCGAATTGAGAGACCGGCCGCTGCCCGAGTGGGAGAACGCCCTCGCCCGGTTCGAAGAAGCCTACCCGGTCCGAGTGCTGTTGCTGCGCGAAGACGGATCCCGCTTCCTGGGAGCCCGGCTGGAGATTCCGCCGGAACTCCCGTCCCGATTGCGGCAAATCGCCGGTCCAGGTTCGGGGCCGGGTCCGGGTCCGGGTCCGGGATCCGACGACCGCAGGCCGGGGCCGCCCCCCGGAGCCTTCCCTGAAGATCGTTTTGATCCCGGTCCCCTGGGCAATCCCGGACCGCCGCCATCCCGTGCCGGTCTTCGCCCTCAGACTGGCGGGCCTCGGATCTTTCTGCGCTCCGGACGTCCGGCCCGGTATTGGTTGGTCCATGGCAATCCGATCCGCGGTCCCGGTCTTCCCCGCGGGCTTCGGATGGCGATGGTGTCGCAAACCTTGTCGGCGGGCGGGCTGTTCTTCGATGTCCACTCGTGGTTCTGGGCCGCCTCGGCCGTGATCGCCGTCTCGGTGTTGTGGTGGTTGCCGTTCGTGCGCGGAATCACCCGCTCGGTCACCCGGATGACGGCGGCGACCGAGCAGATCGCCGAGGGGCGTTTCGACACGGTGGTGCCGGACGATCGGGGAGACGAGTTGGGGCGACTGGGCGGGGCGATCAACCGCATGTCCGGCCGGTTGGACGGATTGGTCCATGGCCAGAAGCGCTTCCTGGGCGATGTGGCCCACGAACTGTGCTCTCCGCTGGCCCGGATGGAGATGGCGTTGGGAATCCTGGAGCAGCGGACCGATGGAGACACCCGGTCATATGTGGACGATGTCCGGGAGGAGGTGCGCCACATGTCCGGGTTGGTCAACGAGTTGCTTCAATTCTCCAAGGCCGCGTTGAAGCCGATCGATGCCGCGATGGGGCCGGTTTCGTTGGACGAGTTGACCCGCAAGGTCGTGGCCCGTGAGTGGCCCGAGGCCTCGGGGCTCTCGGTCGATGTGCCGGCCGGAATGAGGGCCCTGGGGCACGCCGAGCTGGTCGAACGGGCCATGGGAAATCTGCTGCGCAATGCACGCCACCACGGCGGCAGTCGGGGAGGTATCCGCATCGAGTCCCTCGTCGATGCCTCGGGTTCGATCCTGTGGCGGGTCGCCGACTCCGGACCCGGGGTTTCCGAGGCCGAACTCCGCCGGCTGGGGGAGCCGTTCTACCGGCCGGACCGATCCCGTTCGAGCGATACCGGCGGCACCGGATTGGGTTTGGCCATCGTCAAAAGCTGCATGGCCGCCTGTCGCGGACGCCTGGAATTGGCCAATGGTCCTGAGCGCGGCCTGGTCGCCACGCTGGTCTTGCAACCGCTCGATGAGGGGCAGACTTCCGGAAGCCCGAGCATCGAATAAACACTTTCCGCGTTTGCGGTGAGGGGTCCGCAGGGTCTATCCATGTCCGCGATGCGGATTACGAATCTCAACCCGGACCACGACATCGGAGCCAGCGCCTGGATGCTTTCGGTGGACGGGCACCAGCTTTTGATGGATGCGGGGACCCACCCCAAGCGCGAAGGTCTCTCTTCCCTGCCTCTCTATGAATCGGTGAAGGATCTGGAGGTCGACGCCATCGCGCTGACCCATTGCCACCACGATCATGTCGGTTCCCTGCCGGTGGCGCTCCAGTACTTTCCCCACGCCAAGGTCCTGATGACGGACCTGAGCTATTTCATCGTCGAGCGGGTCCTCCACAATTCAGTGAATGTGATGGTGCGCCAGCGCGATGAGTTGGGCATCCGGGAATACCCTCTCTACACCCACGAGGAGGTCGACGACTACGCGCCGGTGTTCCAGGGCTTCGGCTACCGCCGGGAGATCGAATGGGCGCAATTCGCCCGTCCCCAAGGTTCGACCCCCGGTCGCGGGCGAGGCCCGACCTTGGAATTCTTTGATGCCGGCCATGCTCTCGGTTCGGCAGGGGTTCTGGTGCGCGGTCGCAAGCAGAGCCTCTTCTATTCGGGCGATGTCTGTTTCCACGACCAGACGCTCCTCAGGTCGGCCGATTTCGAGGGGGTGCGTGCCGACGTGCTGGTGATGGAGACCACTCGTGGCAACCGGCAGTTGCCTCCCCACTTCAGCCGCGATCAGGAACTCGAACGCCTGGCCGAAGGGATCAATCGGGTCCTCGCCCGCAAGGGAACGGTGCTCATTCCGGCCTTCGCGCTCGGCCGAACCCAGGAAATCCTGGCATTCCTGGCGCTGTTGATGCGCTCGGGCAAGCTTCGCGAGCAGCCGGTCTACATCGGTGGTCTGGGCCGCGTCTTCACCGAGATCTACGACCTCCAATCGAACCGGACCCACCGGCATCATCCCAACCTCAAGTTGACCCACGCGCTGAATCTCCAGGTGATTTCCACCAACGACATCGAATCGATGTCGCTCCGCGGGGGAAGGATCTTCGTGATGACCGCCGGCATGATGAGCGAGAACACCGGTGCCCATGCGTTGGCGGCGCGGATCGTCGGCGACCAGCGGCACGGGATCTTCTTCGTCGGCTACGCCGACTCCGAGACCCCCGGAGGGCGCCTCAAGGCCGCCAAGCCGGGTGAGCGGTTCCAGTTCAGCCCGTCGGTGGGCAAGTTGAATCGCAATTGCGAGGTCTACGATTTCGACCTCACCGCGCATGCCAACCGGGACGATCTGATGTCCATGGTGGCCGAAGTGAATCCCCGAGTCGTGGTGCTGGGGCACGGCGATACCGATGCCAAGGGTTGGATCTGCGAGCAGATCCAGGCCCGTCACCCCAAGATCAAGGTTCTTCAACCGGCACCGGGACAAGCCCTGGATCTGTGATCCACACCGGAGGGATGCGCCATGGGTGAAGTGCCGATGCTTCTGCTGGCTCTTCTGGTGCTTCACCTCTCGGAGTTCGTGGTTTGGGTTCGTCCCGATGTCGGTCTGTTTCGGCGTCGCGGACGGGGCTGGGAGTTGGCCTCCAGTGGGGCTCTGATCTCCACGGTTCGCGGCTCGTTGCATTGGGTCTATCCGCTTCCCGGGTGGGCGCGTGCCTATGCGGTGCCGTGGACGACGGTGAACCAGCCTGCGGGTGATCCAGAGGGCACGGTGGGGCTCGAGTCGGTGTTTTCACGGTCCGAGGTGGAGCGTCGCCGCAACTCGGTGGAGACGGCATTCCAGGAGCTCCGTTGGCTATCCTGGAGCCTGATGGCTGTGATCTGGGTGGTGGCCCCGGTGACACTTCAATGGATCGGATTCCGGTCGATGCTCTGGATCGTGTTCCCCCCGCTGCTGGTGCTCATGGCTGTCAATGCGGTCAGGGTGTTTCAAACGCATCGACGGCAGTACCCGGAATCCGGGGATGAACGACTCAGGTTGGTCCTTTCCGCCAGCCTGTCTCCTTTGGCGGCGATCCGCTCGGCCGATCTGGTCCACAAGGAAGCTCTTGAGGGCTTCCACCCGCTGGCGGTGGCGGCGGCTTTGCCCGGATTTCGCGATTGGGAGAAGGTGGCCGCCGTCCACTGGCGACGCCTGAACCACGCAGAGTCCGAAAGGAACGATCCAGGCCCGGAGGCTTCGTCCGAATCAGCACGGGCGAAGCGCCGAGCCTGGATGGACCAGATCGAACGGCTGGCGCTGGAGCGGGGGTTGAACCCGGCCGCATGGGATCAGCCCCCGTCGCCCACCGATCCGACCCACACCCAGTATTGCCCAAGATGCCGCAGCCAATTCACCCCGGCGGCGGTCGCTTGTCACGACTGCCAGTGGCCCCGGTTGCTGCCGATCCCGAGTTGAATCGGGCGTGGTTCCCGCTCAGTGCAGGATGCACAGGTCGTGGCGGAGTGCCATGAGATCGGCGTCCCGATCCAGAAACCAGTCGAGACGGGCATCGGTTTCATCGAGGTCGATCTCGCGGGCCATGATGAGGTAGGTGGCGTAGTGGTTGCCCTCGGACTCGACGAGCGACTGATAAAAGCGGGCCAATTCCGGTTCTGAACCCGCGAGGTGGGCGGCCAGAATTTGAAACTTCTCGCAACTGCGCCCTTCGATCAGCGCACAGACCACCAGATGGTCGATGGCCGACTCGCGCCGGCCCTGCCGGACACCCCGCATCATGCCGGTGATCCATTCGCTGCGTTGGGGTTGCCCGAAGGACCAGCCGCGTCGTTCCAGCAGTCCGAGCACCAGCTCGAAATGTTGGAGTTCCTCGATGGCGATCTGATTGAGCGCATGCACCTTCGGAAAAAGCTCCCGGTATTTCTCCAGCTGGATGGCGGTCGTCGCGGCCTTCCGTTCGAGGTGGGCATGATCGACGAGCAGGGCATTCAGATCACGGGTCACCCTGGGTGCCCAATCCGGGTCGACCGAACGACGCAACATCAGCATGACGAAAGCCTAAGCGGAAAGACCCGCCAGTGGGAGCCGGAACGACCAAACCGCAACGAGCCGATATCGGGTATTGGGTGCGCACTGAGAACGGTTGTTCTGGGCGGACTCGGGGAATTCTCAAGCTGGTTCGAAGCTGATGCAGTCACTGCCCAAGCGGCTAACTGCTGGGTTGAGTTGCAAGTTGTCAGCAGCGGCCACGGCACCAAGAAATGGTGCGGCTCACGGCCGCCTTTCTTGAAATTCTCCAAAGGTGCCGAGGAGAGCAGGGCTTGGGTTTACCGAGGACCAATCGTCCTCATCGGGAACCTGAAATCACCGGGGGAACCCCAAGCGCAGCCCCTGTTGACGGGCCTCGAACGTGAATCGACTGACCCTGGGAAGAAGGCGCAGAGCTCTGCACTGCCACACCCTGGAGACTCGTTGCCCCGGTTACTCGATGGGCAGAGAGCGATGGATCGCAGCAATCTTGCAGAAAACAACCCCTGGAAACCTCAGGAAAACGGCCTGTTTTGACGAATGTGCAAAAAATTTCCAAAAAGGTGTTGTCAGTCTGAAGGGGCTAGGCTTAACTGTTCTCGTTCTTACGAACAACGCGATTCAAACGGTCGCTGAGTTCGACAGCTGAGCGGGTCGAAGCTGAAACAATCTTCGATCACATTTTTCGTCGCCTGAAAGGGTGATTTTGAAGGGTTTCGAAAGAAATTCTTCGAAGATGGGACTGTTAAAAGTCTGTGTCGAAAAAGGATAGCCGGCTGGTTCATTGAAAATTGAAATGCACGATGAGTGAAGAGCCCGGCAGCTGAGCAATCGGCTGCCACAAAAATGCTCTTGGAGTAAACCGGCCTGGTCAAACAGGCTGAGAAGAAACAAGGGTTACAACGTTATATTTAAACGGAGAGTTTGATTCTGGCTCAGAACGAACGCTGGCGGCGTGGATAAGACATGCAAGTTGAACGGTTGATATAGGGTAGCAATATTCTGTGTCAGCAGTGGCGTAAGGGTGCTTAACACGTGGGTAATCTGCCGCGAAGTGTGGGATAACTCGCTGAAAGGCGAGCTAATACCGCATGTGATTTTCTTGAGGCATCTCAGGGAATTCAAACATGGGTCGCAAGGCCTGTGGTTTCGCGATGAGCCCGCGGCCTATCAGCTAGTTGGCGGGGTAAAAGCCCACCAAGGCTAAGACGGGTAGCTGGTCTGAGAGGACGACCAGCCACACTGGAACTGAGACACGGTCCAGACACCTACGGGTGGCAGCAGTCGAGAATTTTTCACAATGGGGGAAACCCT
>JAIXXC010000119.1 GCA_027490985.1 Verrucomicrobiales bacterium | reverse complement strand
CATGTTCCAACCGCGCTGGCCCCGGTTGTTGTGCCAAATGCTTCGGTCGCGGGTGGCACCGCTCACCTGCCCATCGCCGGAATCGCGGCTGCCATGCCAGGGCCAGTCGCCTTGGATGATCTTGGTGGCGGGGGCCAGAGCGATCTCGGAGTTCTTGATGGGCTTCGAGTCGCCCGCGACGGTGGGCGAGGCAAGATTCCCCGTGATGTGTTTCACCCCGAACCAGTCCACGGCCCACATCACCAGATAACTGTTGCCCCAGGCCATGTAGCACCCCTTCTTGGACTCGGCCGCCCAATAGCTGTCGCCCTTGTCGGAGGGACATCGGAAGGCCTCGGCTGCGGACACATAGGCGTTGAGGGGGCGGTTGGTCTCCCAGGCGTTGCCATCGTGGACGATGCTGACCTTGGCCTTGCCCGGTGCCGCCCGAAGCGGAACACCCGCAGTCCCGGACCAGATCTCGCCCCCGACCGTGGCCCAATCGCCGTGCGCCGGCATGAGATCCTGGTTGTCGGCCGAGTACATCGCATAGCCCAGGTACTGCTGTTTCTGGTTGCTCACGCAGCGGGTGGCGTTGGCCTTGACCTTCGCCTTGGCCAAGGCCGGCAGGAGCATCCCGGCCAAGATGGCGATGATGGCGATGACCACCAGCAACTCGATGAGCGTGAACGCCCGGTGCGCAGGATTCGTCTTCATGGGGATCGATCGTTGTTACCCCGGCCCCGCACGACACGCCAGCGCCGGTTTCGGGCGTGATGACTCAGGCGATGAGCTTGTGGACCACCTCTCCGAACACGTCGGTCAGGCGGAAATCACGCCCCTGGAAACGGTAGGTGAGCTTCTCGTGGTCGAAGCCCAGCAGGCGCAGGATCGTGGCGTGCAGGTCGTGGACATGCACCTTGTCGACCGTCGCATTGAATCCGAAATCGTCGGAGGCCCCGAGGGTCATGCCCGGACGGATTCCCCCGCCGGCCAGCCACATGGAGAAGCAATTCGGGTGGTGATCCCGACCGTCGTCTCCGCCCTGCACCATCGGCGTCCGACCGAACTCGCCACCCCAGATCACCAGGGTGTCGTCCAGCAGGCCCCGAGCCTTGAGGTCCTGGATCAGGGCGGCATTGGCCCGATCGGTGTCGGCGCAATTGCGTTTGAGGTCGCCGGCCAGATTGCCGTGCTGATCCCAGGCCTCGTGGAAGATCTGCACGAACCGGGTGCCCCGCTCGACCAGGCGCCGGGCCAGAAGACAGGCCGAGGCGTAGGTGGTCTTGCCCGGCGTGGCCCCGTAGAGATCGAGGATGTGCTGGGGCTCCTTGCGGAGATCCATCAACTCCGGGGCGCTCGACTGCATCCGATAGGCCATCTCGAACGAATTGATGCGGGTGGCGATCTCGGGATCCCCCACCCGGCCCAGGCGCTGACGATTGAGTTCCTGGATGGCGTCGAGCGTCTGGCGTTGGGCGGTGGCGTCGACCCCCTTGGGATTGGACAGGTAGAGGACCGGATCACCGCCGCTGCGGAAGAGGACGCCATTGTGGACGCTCGGCAGGAAACCCGCCCCCCAATTGGAGGCCCCACCGCTGGTCCCCTTGCTGCCCGTGGAGAACACGACATAGGCCGGCAGATCACTGCTCTCGCTGCCCAGACCGTAGGTGGTCCAGGCCCCCAGACTCGGACGGCCGAACTGCTGGGAACCCGTGTTCATGAAGATCTGAGCCGGCGCATGGTTGAAGGCGTCGGTGTGCATCGATTTGACGATGGCGATGTCGTCGGCCACGCGGGCCAAGTGCGGCATGAGCTCCGACATCTCCTGCCCCGACTGCCCGTGACGGGCGAACTGGAACTTGGGTCCCAGCAGCTTGGAATTCGGGCTGATGAAGGCGGCCCGATATCCCTTGAGCAGTTCGGCCGGCGGCAGTTTGCCGTTCCACTTGGCCAACTCGGGCTTGTGATCGAAGAGCTCGAGATGGCTCGGAGCCCCGGCCTGGAACAGGTAGATCACCCGCTTGGCCTTGGCCGGAAACGCGGAGGGCTTGGCCGACAGGGGGCCGGACGGGGAAATCCCTGGTCGACCCGGGGCCGCCTCGACCGAGCCGCCCAGAAGGGAGTGCAGGGCGGCCATGCCGAGACCGACACCGCAGTCCCGGAAAAACCAACGCCGGGTGAGGTGCGCCTGATGCTGGGCCAGCGCCTGCTGGAGAACGGGGATTCGGTTCATGGGGGTCACTCCTTGGTGAGGGTCTCGTCGAGATTCAAGAGCGCGCGGGCCACGGCGACGTGGGCCGCGAGGGTCGCCGGGGTGACTCCGGGGGGAAGCCCGGTCACCGATTCGGATCGGCTGGTGGCCATCTCGGCCGCGTTCACCCAACCTTCGGAGATCCGTGACCGTTGCTGGTCGAGGAGGCGTTTGAGGGGCCGCAACTCCTCGGGGCGGGGCGAGCGGCTCAAGACCTGCCGGAACGCGAAGACGATCCGCTGCTCATCGGTCTTTCCGCCCTCGTCGACCGAGCGCCGCGCCAGGGCCTGGGCCGCTTCCACGAACTGCGGTTCATTGAGCGAGGTGAGCGCCTGCAACGGCGTGTTGGAGCGCAGTCGACGCACGCAGGAGGCATCGCCATTGGGCGCATCGAAGGCCTGCAGCACCGGGTAGGGAATGCTCCGGAAGCGGAAGGTGTACAACGACCGGCGGTACCGGTCGGACCCCTTTTCCTCGACCCAGGTCTTGGGTCCGTAGCTGGCCGGGGGCTGGAACAGGAATTCCGGGGCCGGCGGATAGACCGCCCGTCCGCCGAGCGTCGGGTTGAGCAGGCCCGACACCGAGAGGGCGATGTCGCGGACGATCTCGCCCTCGACCCGGAACCGCGGCCCCCGCGCGAGCCACCGGTTGTGGGGATCGCGCTCCAGCAGGTCGGGACCGACCCGGCTCGACTGGCGGTAGGCCGAGGAAGACACGATGAGCCGGTGCAGATGCTTGAGGGACCACGGAGGCACTCCGGGCCGGGAAGGCTGCATCCACTCGACCGCCAGCCAGTCGAGCAATTCCCGGTGGGAGGCCGGCGGTGACTGGGTTCCCAGATCCTCCACCGTCTCCACCAGACCGGTCCCGAAGTACTGCTGCCAGAGGCGGTTGACGGCCACGCGCGCCGTGGTGGGGGAGCGCGGGTCGACCAGCCAGCGGGCCAGGGTCAAGCGGGAGTCGTCGGCTCCGGGCGGCAACGGATGCAGGAACCCCGGGGTGCCGTGGGTCACCTCGCGCTCGGGCTTGAGCCAGTCGCCCCGACGGAAGAGGCGCGTGACCATGCGGCTCTCGCCGGGACCCCGTCCCTGGCGTGCGGCGAACACCAGCGCGGGAGCCCCCTCGGGCCATTGCCGCCACAGCGCCTCGATCCGGGCGTTAGCCTCGGCGAAGTTCGTCCGGGTGGTCCGCCAGAAGGAGAAGACCGCCGCAGTCTGGGCCGGAGTCCGTCGCTCCGCCGGAACATTCATCACGATCTCACGCACGGCCACCGGCAGCGGATCCGCCACGGCCTGGGCATCGGGCGAGACCGAAAAGCGGAAACGCCCCAGATTGTGGGTCTGCAAATCGTCCGAGTTCCAACCCCCGTGTTCCTGGTGGAGCTCGAACTCCAGGATCGCCCCCTTCGGAAACACCACCGGCTTCTCGGCCACGAAGACCGCCTTGCGCGATTGGTTCCGGCGACCGGGGCCGGCATCGATGCCCCAGGCCGTATCCATCTTGCCGTCGATGGCGTGGGCCACCGGACCGTAGGTGCGCTTCTTGCCGGAACGATCGTCGAATTCGGCCTCGAGGGGTTTCTCATCGTTGGAGAAATCGGCGGTCGCCCGGATGAACTTCACGGAGACCTTGTTGGTGGGATTCTCCCGATCGGTGGCCGTGAGCTTGAACTCGCTCAACGCGGCCATGCCGTGGATGGATCGCCCGGGCCCTTGGCAGGGCAGGTTCGGGTCGGTGAG
Source organism: Verrucomicrobiales bacterium (assembly GCA_027490985.1). Lineage (GTDB taxonomy): Bacteria > Verrucomicrobiota > Verrucomicrobiia > Limisphaerales > UBA9464 > SXXZ01. The sequence continues at coordinate 9,396 of JAIXXC010000119.1, read as the reverse complement.
CTGCTCGAGCCGGAACGCTGAGATCGAGGCAAGATCGTTGGTGCCGCGGAAGTGGGCCGCCCACTGGGTGGGCGCGTAGCTGGCGGCGCGGATGGAGCCGTCTTCGTACTGGTAGAAGCGCTCGCCGTGGTCGCCGACATGCTCGCAGCGCACGACCGTCCACTTGGGCTGATCGCCTCGGACCGAGGCCTCCCAGGCGGCCATGCGGGTCTGCCAATCCGGGGTGGTGTGGCGAAGTTTCTCTTCCTCCTCGCGGATCTGCCGGGCCAACTGATCGCGCCGCAGTTGCTCGGAGGGGCTGTAGGCCACCATCGAGGATTCGTGGTCGTTGTTCAGGAAGGCGAAGAGCCGGTAATACTCCTCCTGCGAGATCGGGTCGTACTTGTGGTCGTGGCACTGGGCGCACTGGATGGTGATGCCCAGCACCGCCTTGCCGATGCAGTCCATGCGGTCGATGAGGCCGTCGATGCGGAACTGCTCGGGATCGGCCCCCCCTTCCTCGTTGAGCATCGCGTTGCGCAGGAACCCGGTGGCCACGCGTTGCGATTCGGTGGCCTCGGGCAGCAGGTCGCCAGCGATCTGTTCGATGACGAATCGATCGTAGGGCAGGTCCCGGTTGAGAGCGTCGACCACCCAGTCGCGATAGGCCCACACGAACCGGGGCTTGTCCTTCTCGAAGCCATCGGAGTCGGCATAACGGGCCGCATCGAGCCAATGGCGTCCCCAGCGCTCACCGTGGTGGGGGGAAGCGAGCAGACCTGAGACCGCGCGATCCCAGGCATCCGATGTCTTGTCGGCAAGGAAGCGATCCACCTCGGCCGGAGTCGGCGGGAGTCCGGTGAGATCCAGATGGAGCCGTCGCAGCAGGGTGACACGGTCGGCTTCCGGCGACGGCTTGAGTCCCTCGGCTTCGAGTCGGGCCAGGATGAATCGATCGATCGGGTTCCGGCCCCAGTCGCCCCGGCGCACCGCGGGCAAGGCGGGGCGGACCGGCGGCTTCCAGGCCCAGTGATCCCGACGTGCGACGTTCGTCGATGAGGCTCCCCACGAGGTCGCGCCCACCCCGATCCACCCCAGGAGCAGGAGGATCCGAAGTCCAGCGCGGACCCATGACGCAAAGGAGGCGGGGGTGTTCACAACGCCGACACAGTGCCCCGGGTCCCGAGGGTGGTCCAATCGGATTTGAGGACTCCCCGGCATCGGGATCCACGCCGGCGATCCCCGCCCGCCTCGGGGTCAGGTCTCGCAGTGGGGACAGGCTCCACCAGACGAGGGGCTGATGTACGGGATGCCCAGACCCAGACCCCGGACAATCAGAAGGATCCCCACGCCGGCGATCACCCAGGGCACGGCGCTTTGGAGACGGGCCCGAGCACCGGCACCGAGCCTTTGTCCGAGACGATCGACCGCCAGCAGCAGCGGCAAGGTGCCCAGCCCAAACGCCCCCATCGACAGGGCCCCGGAAAGAGGATCCCCGGAAGCCGCGGCCGCGATGCCGGCGGCATAGACCAAGCCACAGGGCAGGAATCCGTTGATCATGCCCAGGAAGACCAGCGACCCGATCGTCTTGCGACCCATCCCCAAGCGGAACAGGGCTTTGACCCAACCCACCGAACGGATCAGCCACGCGTCCAGCGACAGCCGCGAGGCGACGGCACCGCCGACCAACAGCAGCACCCCGGCGATGACCGAGACGGCGCGCTGCCAACCCGCCACGTGAAATCCACGCCCCAGCAGGCCGAAGACCAGGCCGATCAGAGCATAGGTCGTGAACCGGCCGGCGTGGTAGGCCACCCGCGATCGGATCCGCGCCGCGGGGTCGGTGCCCGAGAGCAGGGCCATCATCAACGGACCGCACATCCCGCCGCAGTGCAGGCTGCCGCCCAATCCGAGGACCAGTGCCGAGAGAATTTCCATGGCGGGCACCATCCCTACCGGGTCGGAACCGCGGCGACCGTGGTGGGCACCACCACCGAACCCTCGGCGTAGTAGCCCGCGTCTTCGGGACCCCAGTGGACCCGGACCTTCCAGAACCCGGGCTTCAGGGGACCGGCATCGATGTTCTGGACGCCATCCGCGCCGACCGCCAAGGGGATCTCCCGATCCAGGGCCGACTCGGACGGGCGGTACAGACGGACCCTGCCGGGCCCATCGGCAGGCAGGGCGTTCGTGGGCCAGGCGATGCGGATCACCCCGCCCTGCCCGCCGGGCACAAGGCCGATGGCGACCTCTGCACCGGCCGAGCGCTTGAGGCGATGGATCTGCTGCTCATAGGCCACCTCCTGCTCGTAGTAGTCGGGGCTCACGAGTTCTTCGCGGTTGCGTTGAGCGACCACCGCCCAGGTGGCCAGGGCCGAGATCAGCAGGGCGAAGAAGCCCGCGATGCCGATGGGCCAGGGTTCGATGCGGGGTCGGAGGGTGTTCATGGGTTGGGTTTCGGTGAGACGTTGCGGGGTCCGGAAAATTGCGTCTCCACACGCTCGAGACGACGGCCGCCCGAGTAGACGCCCAGATTCAATTCGGTGGTCGAACCGGTGAGTTGCGCCGGGTCGAGGTCGACGAGGGCCGAGGTCTGGAGATAGTTCCCGACCGGGACCACGGGGTTCGTCGCCCCCATCAGGCGGAGGGAGCCCGGAAGATTCTCCAGGCGCACCTCGATCGGCAGCGGCTCATGGGACTTGTTGATCATCTTGACCGAATACAGGTTGCGGATCCGGCCATCGGGCAGCGTCTGGTAAAGACTGCCGGAGACCCTCAGGAACGTGGTTTCGACCGCGGAGCGGGACAGCACCAGCCACAAGAACACGCCGACCAGCGCCGCCAAGACTCCGGAGTACAGGGCCATGCGGCGCGTGAAGCGTTGGGGCTCGCCCCGCTCCAGATTATTCTGCGAGGCGAAACGGATCAGTCCGATGGGTTGACCGACCTTGTGCATGATGGAATCGCAGGCATCGATGCAGGCCGTGCAGTTCACGCACTCCATCTGGGTTCCGTCCCGGATGTCGATGCCCGTGGGGCACACCGCCACGCATTGGCGGCAATCGACACAGTCACCCAGGCCCGATGCGTTCCGCACATCAGGCCCCTGATCCCGATGCAACGGCGCCCGCTGCTCACCGCGACGCCGGTCGTAGGCCACCACCAGGGAGTTCTCGTCGAGCAGCGCCGATTGGAATCGCCCATAAGGGCAGATGAAGGTGCAGGCCTGTTCGCGGAAGCGGGCGAAGATCGCGTAGAAGAGCAGCGAGAACAGGGTCATGGCGGTCAACCCGGCCCAATGTTTCCGGGGATCGTCGAACTGGATGGCCAGGAGTTGTTCGCTGCCGATGATGTAGGCCAGCAGGGTGTTCCCCACGACGAACGAGAGGCCGAAGAACACTCCGTGCTTGAAGAGTCTTCTGCCGATCTTCGACGCCGTCCAAGGGGCCGCGGCCAGCGCCCGTTGGGCCGCCGAATCCCCGTCGATGAGGTACTCCACCTTCCGGAACACCATCTCCATCATGACCGTCTGCGGGCAGGCCCACCCGCACCACAGGCGCCCGAATGCGACAGTGAAGACCACGATGCCGCTGATGAACACCAGCATGGCCACGGCGAAGACCACCGAATCCTGGGGCCAGAAAATCTGCCCCAGGATCGAGAACCGGCGCTCCACGAGGTTGAACAGGAGCAGCGGGTTGCCCTGGATGCGGATCCAGGGGCCGGCGAACATGAGCACGATGAGGAATAACGCGAACCCGGCCCGCCGCCGGTGCCAAACCCCGGCCGGGGCCTTGGGGTAGAGCCACCGCCGGCGTCCGTCCTGGTCGGCCGTGGCGATGTGGTCGCGGAAGTCGCGCCAATCCACCCCCTGCAGGGTGGCGGGCCGACCGGTGGATGGCGCCGGAGCCTGGGACTCCGCCGTCCCGCGACCGGACTCTTGGGAGGGGTTCATGGGTGGGTGCCCTCGACGGACTCGCCGGAGGGGTTCATTCGAAGTCCATCGGCACCGCCGGCTTGGAGGGATCCTCCGGAGGCTTCGGATCTGGCGGATTGCTGCCCCTCAGCGTGTAGATGTAGCTCGCCACCGCCTGGATCTCGGCCGGCTTGAGCACGCCACGCCAACTGAGCATGCCCTTCTCGGTCACGCCATTGATGATCACCTTGACGGTGTCCACGTAATTGGAGCCATGGATCCAGACGGGGTCGCACAGATTGGGCCCCACCAGACCACCGCCATCGGCCCGATGGCAGGGGGCACAGAGGTTGACGAACGACTGCTTGCCCTGCTCCAGAGCCACGGCCTCGGAGAGCGGCTTGAGGGTGGCGACATCCGATTCGAAACGGGCCAACGCGGCATTCTTGAGGGCGTCGCCCCGGGCCGCCTCGGTCCGGTACTCGGCGGCCTGCAGAGATCCCACCTTGAGCACGTGATAGTACGCGAGGTATCCGACGGCGAAGACCGTGCAGAGGACGAACAACCAGACCCACCAGCGGGGCAGATTGTTGTCGAGTTCACGAATGCCGTCGGCCTCGTGCTCCAACAGAAGCGGCTCTTTCGGGTCCTTATTCATGGTTCTTGGAAACGGAAGGGGTGAAGGGATTGACCTCGCCGTCGTTCAGGGGCAACTCGCCCATCCGACGGACATGGCTCGCCCGCTGGGCCAGGGTCCAGACCAGCGCGGCGGCGAAGACCGCGAAGAACAGACAAATGGAGACGATGCCGTAGAGGGCGATCCCTCCGGTGTGGGTGAGGACGTTCTTGATCATGGCTGAAGGGTGGCTGTCGCGGTGGGATTCGACGCCTTGATGTCGGTGCCGAGGCGTTGCAAGTAGGCGATCAGGGCGATGATCTCACGATCGGGCGGGGTTTCGATCCGCGCCGTCTTGAGGCTGGTGACGATGCCGGTCGCCTGCTTCTGGAGGTCCGTCACGGCCTGGGTTTCGTAACCGGCCGGATAGGGAACCCCCACCGACCGCAGGGCCGCGATGCGCGGGCCCACGGCGGCCGTGTCGATCTTCTGCTCCAGGAGCCACGAGTAGCGCGGCATCATCGAGCCGGGCGAGGTGCTCCGGGGATTGTCCATGTGGTTGAAATGCCACGCGTCCGGATACTTGCCGCCGACGCGATGCAAGTCGGGACCGGTGCGCTTGGAGCCCCAGAGGAAGGGATGATCGTACACGAACTCGCCCGCCTTGGAGTACTCGCCGTAGCGCTCGGTTTCGGAGCGGAACGGACGCACCATCTGGGAATGGCATCCGACGCACCCTTCCCGGATGTAGAGGTCGCGCCCCATGACCTCGAGCGGGGTGTAGGGGCGCACGCCCGTGATGGTGGGCACGTTCTCCTTCACCAGGTACATGGGCACGATCTCGACCAATCCCCCGACCAGCACCGCCACGAAGGCCAGCGCCGTCAGGGTCAACGGACGGGCTTCCAGCCAACGGTGGCCCCAGGCGAACTTCCCGGTGCCGCCTCCGACCGTCTCCGCCGGGGTCTTCGCGGGCACCACGACCTCGGATTCCGCCTCGAAAGAACCGGCCTGGGCCGTCTTCCACAGGTTGTAGGCCATGATGAAGGCACCAATGATATAGAGGGTCCCGCCGATGGCGCGCATGCGGTACATCGGGAAGAGTTGGAGCACGGTCTCCAGGAAGTTCGGGTACTGGAGGAACCCATCCGGGGTGAACTGCTTCCACATCAGGCCCTGGGTCACACCGCTCCAATACATGGGCACCGCGTAGAACATCATGCCCAGCAGGGCCACCCAGAAGTGCCAGTTGGCCAGTGTCACGGAATGGAGCCGGGTCCGGTACAGGCGCGGGAACAGCCAATACAGCATGGAGAAGGTGAAGAACCCGTTCCATCCAAGGGCGCCGGTATGGACATGGGCGATGGTCCAATCGGTGTAGTGCGAGAGGGCGTTGACGCTCTTGATCGACAGGAGCGGGCCTTCGAGCGTCGCCATGCCGTAGGCGGTCAGGGCCACCACCATGAACTTGAGCATCGGATCCTGACGCACCCGATCCCAGGCACCCCGCAACGTCAGCAGACCATTGAGCATGCCGCCCCACGAAGGCGCGACGAGCATCACCGAGAACACCATGCCCAGCGACTGGGCCCAATCGGGCAGCGCGCTATAGAGGAGGTGGTGCGGTCCGGCCCAGATGTAAATGAAGATCAGGCCCCAGAAGTGGATGATGGACAGTCGGTAGGAGAACACCGGGCGCTGAGCGGCCTTGGGCAGGAAATAGTACATCAGGCCCAGGTAGGGAGTGGTCAGGAAGAAGGCCACGGCGTTGTGGCCGTACCACCACTGCACCAGAGCGTCTTGGACGCCGGCATAGATCGAATAGCTCTTGAAGAGTCCGGCCGGCACCGCCAGGGAATTGCCGATGTGCAACAGGGCGACCGTCACGGCCGTCGCGATGTAGAACCAGATGGCGACGTAGAGGTGCTTCTCCCGGCGCTTCACGATGGTCCCGATGAGGTTGACCGTGAAGGCCACCCAGACCACCGCGATGGCGATGTCGATGGGCCATTCGAGCTCGGCGTATTCTTTGCTGGTGGTCAGTCCCAGCGGCAGCGTGATGGCCGCCGCCACGATGATCGCCTGCCACCCCCAGAAGTGGAACCAACCCAGGCCATCGCTGAACATCCGCGCCTTGCACAGCCGTTGGAGCGAATAGTAGATGCCCATGAACAGCCCGTTGCCCACGAAGGCGAAGATCACGGCGTTGGTATGGAGCGGTCGCAGGCGGCCGAAGGTGGTGTACTGGAGGTTGAGGTTCAGCTCGGGCAGGAAGAGCTGACAGGCGATCAAGAGGCCGGCCAAGAAGCCGACCAACCCCCAGATGACGGTGGCGATGGCGAAGGCGCGAACGATTCGGTTGTCGTAGCGGAATGTGTCCTGGTTCATGGAAATGGGTGTCCCCGTCACGGGTCTCGGACCGGCTTGGCCGGAGACCTCCGGAGAGGGGTGTCCAAAGCGCTTCCAACCTCGGTCGAAAGGCGCCCGACGGGCTCCCCCGGGCTTGGCGAGACCTCCACGGGATTTGCAACGGACCGACCCGGCAATGCAGGCGCATCGTCGGTAAGAATCCGCATCGCCGGGGTGCAGGTGTCTTCGTATTGACCGGATCGGACCGCCCAGAAGAAGGCGGCCAGAAAACAGCCCGCGATGAGCACGCTCAGCGGGATGAGCAACATCAGCACACTCATGGCTCCATCCGGTTCGAGGTTGAAAACAGACGTCGTCCGAGCCATTCGACGCCCAGCACCGAGAAGGCGACGACCGTGAACGAGCTCAAGGGCATCAACACGGCGCACACGATGGGCGACAACCGCCCGGAGGCGGCGATCGAGATGCCCACGACATTGTAGAGTCCCGAGATCAGAAAGCCCCGGTGGACCCAACCGACCGAATCCCGCGCAAACCCCAGGACCCGGTCGAGGTCGGTGACCCGATCGGCGGCCACGATGAGATCGCTGGCCGGTGAAAACGACCCGGCCTCCTCCACCACCGCCATGCCCACGTCGGCCTGTTGCAGGGCACCGGCATCGTTGAGACCGTCGCCGACCATCAGCACCGTCCGACCACCGACCTCCTGCCGCTGCCGGATGAACTCCAGCTTCTGCGCCGGGCTTTGATGGAACCGCAACTCGGAACCCGCTCCGAACAGCGACCGGAATCGGCCGGCCTCGCCGGCATGATCGCCACTGAGAAGGGCCAGTTCGGCCCGGGGTCGGAGGTTGTGCAGGAGCCGTTCGATTCCCGGACGGAGCGGATGCCCCACCCGGAAGACACCCCGGTAAGCTCCATCCAGGGCCACATGCACCCGGCTGGTCGTGGAATCGCCCATGGATTCCGAAGCGTCGGCGCCGATCCGAACCCCCTGCTGACGCAGGTGTCGCGCCGAACCCATCACCACCGGAACCCCCTGCACCCGCCCTGAAATCCCCTGCCCGGGTGTTTCGATGAACCCGACCACCGGATCGTCCGCCAGCACCCCGGATCGACCCAGGAATTGCCGGATCCGCCCCGACAACGGGTGGTTGGAATGCGCGGCCAAGGCCCGGACCAGGTCCTGTTCGCGGGATCCGAGCGGCGACCCGGCCCAGTCCATCGCGGCGACACCGGGTTGCGTCAGGGTTCCGGTCTTGTCGAAGACCACGCCATCGACCCGAGCGAGCGTCTCGAGGACGAATGGATTCTTGAGGTAGATGCCCAGTCGCCCGAGCACCCTCTGGGCCGTCCCCAGCGTGAAGGGCGAGGCCAGCGCGAGCGCACACGGACAGGCGACGATGAGCACCGACACCAACGCCTGCACGGCCCGGACCCCGTCGCCCACGATCCACCAGGCCGACGCGGATGCCACGGCGATCACCAGGAGGAGCAGCGAGAATCGGCGGCTGTAGGACTCAGTGATCCGATCCACCGGATCGTCAGTACGCGGTTTCTGAAAGGCCTCCTGATTCCACAATGATGTCAGATAGCCCTGGGAGACGGGCTTGAGGATCGCCACCTCGATGCGACCGCCCGTCTGCCGGCCTCCGGCAAACACCGTGGCCCCGAGGGCACAGGTCTCGGGCTGGGATTCGCCGGTGACGAAGGCGTAGTCGATCCGGGCCTCGCCCTCGAGGAGCCGTGAATCGGCCGGAACGAGTTCCCCGTGACGCAGGATCAGGCGGTCGCCCACCGCCAGCTGGGCCACGGCCACCCGCTCCTCGCCCCGGCTGCCCGAGCGGGTCACCGCCAAGGGGAAGAACGCCTTGAAATCGCGGTCGAACACCAGCCGGGCATAGGTCTTCTGCTGGAAGAGCTTCCCGCACAGGAGGAAGAACAGCAGCCCGGCCAGGGAATCGAAATAGCCGTCACCCCGCCGTGAAAACACCTCGAACACGCTCTGCCCCATGAGGGCCAGGATGCCCAGCGCGATGGGGATCTCGATCACCGGAACCCGACGTTCAAAGCCGGTCCAGGCGGCCCGGTAATAGTCCCAGGCGCTGAAGGTGACGACCGGCAGCGACAGGATGAAACTGATCCAGCCGGCCAGATGGCGGAAGGCGGGTCCGCTGACACTGTCGAGGCCCAGATACATCGCCAGGCTCAGCAGCATGGTGTTGCCGAAGGCGAATCCGGCGACCCCCAACTGGAGCCACAATCGACGCGAGACCGGACGCACGGTCGAGGTCTCCAGATCGGAGGCTCTCAACTCCGGCTCATATCCCAGCGAGGCCAACAGCGCCGCCACCTCACTGAGTCGGAGAACGGACGGATCGAAGGTCAGGGAAACCTCCCGACGCAGGAAATCCACCGACGAACCCCCGATGCCCGGTCGCAACCGGAACACGTGTTCCAACAACCACACACAGGCCACGCAATGGATGGCCGGCACCCGGAACGTGACCTTGGT
>JAIXXC010000271.1 GCA_027490985.1 Verrucomicrobiales bacterium | reverse complement strand
CGGCGGTTGGGCAGGTGCGGCGGGAGCGTCATCACCGGCAGACCGTAAGCCTGCCAGAGCTCGGCGGCGGCTTCGCGCGCGGTTCCGGTCATGCCGGCCAGCCGGTGGTAGAACCGGAAGTACCGCTGGAAGCTGATGCGGGCGATGGTCTCGGTGGGGTCGGTGAGGTTCAGTCCCTCCTTGGCTTCGACCGCCTGATGCAGACCCTGACGCCAGCTCCGTTGGGCCATCTGGCGTCCGGTGAATTCGTCGACGATGACGATCTTGCCGTCGACCACCACGTACTGCCGGCCTGGTTGATAGAACTCCCGAGCCACCAGCGCCTGCCGGATGACTTCGGTCCTCCGGTCCGGTGCCTTCCAGAATCCCGGCAACTCCGTGCACAGGGCGTCGAGCAGCTCGTTGCCGGCCTGGGTGAGGTCGATCTCCCGGTGCCGGTGGTTCACCGAATAGTGGACCGACGCCTCCAGCGGCTGAGCGATGCTCTGCGCCAGGCGGACGACCTCCTTGAGCGAGTCGTTGGATCGCGGGGCCGAGATGATGAGCGGCGTGACGGCCTCGTCGATGAGGATGCTGTCGGCCTCGTCGACGATCGCCGTGTGCAGCCCCCGCATCACCAATCCGTCGTGGGCCCCGGCCCTGGGCTGGAGCAGGTGTTGGACGAGGCGGCGTGTGGGGTTCCGGAGATTGCCCAGTTTCAGGGCGTCCCGCAGGAAATCGGCGACGACCTCTTTGCTGGTCGTGTAGGTGATGTCGCAGGCGTAGGCGCTCTGGCGCTCTTCGGGAGACAGCGGGGCCGTGACGAACCCGGCATGGAGCCCGCAGAACCGGTACAAGGGCCCCAACCATCGGGCGTCCCGTTCCACCAGGTAGTCGTTGACCGTGATGACGTGACAAGGGCGGCCATTCCACGCCATGAGCACCGCAGCGATCCCGGCGGTGAGCGTCTTGCCCTCACCGGTGGCCATCTCCGCCAGGCTTCCCCCATGCAGCGCCAAAGCCCCCATCAACTGTTCGGGGAAGGCCAATAGCCCCAGCTGGCGATGGGCCGTCTCGCGGGTGGCGGCCAGGGCCGGGATGAGGGCCGCTTCGGCCGGACGGCCGCCGCGTCGCAGGACTTCGCGGTGCTCCAGCAGTCGAACCCGAAGCTGATGGTCGGTCTGGTCCTTGATCCGGTTCCATTCGGCCTCGGCTTCCGAGGCCTGTCGACGGAGACGGTTGAGGGCCGCGGCGCGACGCCGGAACACTCCGATCCACCGATGGGCCAGCGCATCCGCTCCGGTGGGCAACGGAGCGGGTTGGCGGTGGTCGGTGCGACGGTAGAACTCGGTCGGCGTGGTCACACCTGATAGCGCGTTTGCAGCAACTGCCTGAGCGACCGGATCCAGCGGGGCAGGAGCGGCTCATTGGGCAGATCGAAGCGGATCCAACCGGCCCGACCATGCAGGAGCGCGGCCCCGGCCGGGTCGGTGACATCTCCATTCACTTCGAAGAACGGTTCGGCGGCCTGGCGGCCCTCGTTGTCCTTGGTCGCCGTGGGCACGGGTCCACCGGCCCGCCACCCCAGGGCGGCCGAGGGCAGTTGGCGCTGTTCGCCGGGGATGACGCGGATCGCTCCCACGCCCAGGCGCCGGCCGGCCTCACCGCTCAGGCGGACCTCGGCGGTCTTGGGCGGTTGATGGAAGAGGCGGTCGCCGTCTTCCTGGAGGATCGTGGCCTGGAATTGGAACCCGTTGGTGTTGATCAGCGCTCCGATCACGCCGCCCTTGGCCATCCATCGACCGATCAGTCCCTCCGACTCGGGGATCAGCCACAGGCCGTCCTGCGAGGCGCGCACCGTCAGGTCGCTACGCTCCCGTTCGAGACGTTCAATCGTCTTGGTCATGGAGCTCTTGAGGCTTTCCAAGGGTTTGAGATTCGGCGTCGACTCGTGGAGGGCCTGACGGATTCGGGTCTCCACCTCCACGAGCCCTGCGCGGGCCCCGGTCAACTGGATCTCGATCTCGGGGTTCTCCATCTGCACGAGAGGTTGCCCGCTCTTGATGTACCCCCCGGGTTGGGCGAGCAGTCGGGTCACGCGTCCGGCCGTGCGGCTGTGGAGTTCCATCCACTGACGGCTTTGGATCACCCCCGGGGCCCTGAAGTGACTGGGAAACGGGATGAACTGCAGGAACACCAGCACCAGGGACACCAGAGCCAGGGTCACGGCGATCGCCCGCGGACGGTGGCGTCCCAGGGACGGGTTGGAGGCCAGGTAGGTGCTCAGGCGCACAATGGGGGTGGCGAGCCAGACCACCGCACAGATCGCGGCCATGATCAGCCCCAGCAGCAGGAACTGATCGGCGATGACGAGCAGGATTCCGGCGAACAGGAAGACCCGGTAGATCCCGCTGCACGATCCGAACACCGACAACCAGACGGCCTCCGACCGGCTCGTCGCCGGTCCCTCCGACTTGCGGAGACCGAAGAGGTGGCGCTCGGCCAGCATCCGGAGTTGCTGCATCGACCGCTGGGTGAGGTTCGGGATGCCGATCAGGTCCGACAGGATGTAATAGCCGTCGAAGCGGAGCAGGGGATTCAGGTTGAACAGCAGGGTGGAAACCGAGGCGACCAGCATGATGTTGTAGGCCAGATTGTGCACCACACCGACGCCCGTTCCGGCCCACACGAACGTGGCCAGCGCCGCGACGAAGAGTTCGACGATCATGCCGGCCGCACCGACCAGCACCCGCTTGGAGCGTTCCCGGAAGCCCCAGGCCGAAGTGGCGTCCATGTAGGGCACCGGCGTGAAGATCATCAGGAGCACGCCCATGACATGCACCTCACCCCCGAAGTGCCGGCAGAAGTAGGCATGGCCGAATTCGTGCAGGGTCTTGACGATCACCAGCCCGGTGTAGAGCAGGAACAGGTTGTCCGGAGCGATCACGCTCTGGGCCTGATCTCGGAGACTCGGAGCATGGTCGGCGGCGACCTTCAGGGCCCATCCCACGACCGCCATCCACAACACCGCGCCGGCCGGACTGATGAGTTTGCCGATCCAGGGCAGGGTGCTGATCAGGAAACGGTCGGGATCCAGCAGCGGGAAGCGCGCGAACATGATGTTCAGCAACCGCGAACGGATCTCGCGCTGGCGGGTCTTCTCGAAGCGACGGAACAACTCGGCCGCATCCACCGCCATCGGATACTGGAGCAGATTGGAGTGGTAGAGCTGGGCCAGGATCCGGATCACGGCTTCCTGACCCGGGGCCGTGGCCGGGAAGCGTTCGAAGCATTCCTTCCACACCTCTTCGACGGTGCGGTCGGGGCGTAGGCGTCCGAGGAATTCGTAGACCTCGGGGCGGACGCGGAAGAACTGGTTGGAGAACGGGTCCTCGAGCACGATCCATCGTTCACCCCGGAAGAGTTGCCGGCGTGCGCGGACGGTGGAACGGAGGGCCAGTCGCTGCGAGGCGACACGGTACCAGGATTCGCTGAATGTGGCTGGGGCTTCGGACATGGTCACCACCAGAGGTGCAAACGCAGGAAATCCACCGTGCGGTGGGTGAGGATCCAGAACAGGGTCCCACGGCCTGCGTCGAGTTTGCAGAGTCCGCTCATGCCCGGCCGCCACCAGGACTGGGGCTGGCCGCTGAGCGCGGCTCGGACGATGAAGATGTTGCCCGTCTCCTTCGGCACGGCCGAGGGTTCGACGCGCAGCACCTGCACCGGGTACTTGGAATCGGGTTGGGCCACGAAGGCGATTTCACCGGAGACTTTGCCGCCCAGTCGGTGGGCGTCGCGCTCGCTGACCTCGGCCTCGATGTACAGGGAGTCGATGCGGGCGAACTTGTAGAGCGGATCGCCTTGGCGCACCGGGGCGGCGATGCGTTGGCGGAGATCACCCTCGACAATGACGCCATTGAACGGCGCCTTGAGCACGGCCTGCGAGAGGCGGTGGCGGACCAGTCCGAGGCGGGCCGCGGCCTGGTCGGCCTGGGCCTGGGCGATGCGCATCTCGGCCAGGTTGCGGGCGGCCCGGCCCTTCTCGGCCTCGCGGAGGTATCGAGTCTGATCGGCGATGGCTGCCGACTCCTCGAGTTCGAGTTGCTCGGTGTTGAATCGCATCAACGGGGCCCCCTGGGTGAGCACGTCGCCGGGACGCACCTCGGCCGACTGGATGAACCCGTCGAACGGAGCGCTGAGGTACGACTGCTCCTCGCTGCGCACGATGAAGTTGCCCTCGATGCGCACGGGGTAGATCGGCAGGAACAGGAGCACCAGCAGGACGGCCCCGCCGATGGACGCGAGCTTCATCCAGGTGTGCTCGGGGCCCACCCAGGTTTCGGCCTGCTTCCGGAGCCGTTGGGCCCACCGGGAGCCGAACCAGCGGTCGGAGGCATGGAGGTCGGACAACCGCCGGGCGATCTGGTCGCAGACCACGCGGAGTTGCTGGAGGGTCACCTCGGAGAATTCGGCCGATTGACGCTCGCAGGTGAGCACACCCACCGCCTTGCCTGCGACGCGGATGGGGAGCGACACGAGGTGGCGGACGCCCTGGGCCTGGGCGAAGGCCGCGTGGTCGCGGACCACCGACTTGGAATGTTCCGGAGCCGGCCACAGGATCTCCTCATCCTGGTCCACGGCCTCTTCCATCGCGGCCTCGAGGGCCTGGACGGCGGCCATCTTCGGCTCGAACCGTTCGGTGCGGCTCAGGGCCTTGAGTCGGATGTAGCCCGACTCGAGCCAGCCGATGCCCACCCGCTCGCACTGGAGTTGCGAAGCCACGCCATTGGCCAGCGCCATGAGGGCTCCCACGAAGCGCCCCTCCGCATTGACCTGGGACAGGACGTCCAGCACCGAGGCGAATTTCTCGGCTTCGGCCTTGGGTTGCTGGGTGTTTCTCTGGGCCTGGTAGTTGAGCGGGATGTCGGCCAGCAGGGCCAACCGGAACAACGCCTCACCCGCCTTGGCCTCGCTGCTGTTGGGGATCAGGAAGGCCGCGACGCAGCCGTCGGCCCCGCCTTGGAATTGGAGCCGGATGCAGACGGCGACATGGGCACTGTCCGGGAGGATTCCGGCTCCCAGGGTCTCCATCGCCTGCCCGCTCTCGAGGGCCTTCACCGCGAGAGCCGGCGTCCCCTTGATGAAGGGGATCAGGGCCGGGTCGGAGTACCCGGGCTGGGACCAGTCTCCCAGTTTTCGCAGTTTGTCGGGCAGGGCCGGTTGGCCGACGATCAGGAGGGCCCGGCTGGCCTCGGCCATGCGGGCCATGACCGAGAGCAGGGACGGCCAGAACTCGGCCGGCGGACCGGAGAAGCGCCGAAGTCGGGATGCCTCCTCGAGCAGTGTGGGGACACCGGGGCGCGGTTCGATGGGAGAAGAGTGGGACATGGGACTTCAGTCGATGCGGATGCGGCCGGCGACACCGGGGCGGATCCGGCCCTCGGGGTTTTCAAAGAGGGCCTTGATGCGCAGCAGGCCGCTGGCCGCGTCGGCGACCGGCGACAGGTAGATCAGGGTGGCTTCGACGGTCACCGGAGACTCGCCGACGAGCACTTCCACGCTGACCTTCTGGTTCAGGCGGAGCGACTGGGCCAGGCGCGGCTCCAGATTGGCCACCAGATGGCAGCGGCGGGTGTCCACGATGCGGACGACCGGCTGCTGGTCTTCGCACTTCTCGCCGACGTCCTTGTAGAACTGGGCCACCTGACCGTCGATGGGCGAGAGGAGTTGACGGCGCTTGAGCACCGCGGCGGCCAGTTCGTGGTCGACCTTGGTGATCTCGAATTCACTGCGTTTCTTCTCGATCTCCTCCTTGCTGACCGAGATGGCGTTCCGCTGGGCGAGCGACTTGAGCCGCTCCAGCTCGCTGGCGGCCAGTTCCCGGGCCAGACGCTTGCGCTCCAGGTCGAGTTCCTCGAGCTGCTTGTCGAGTTCGATCACCACCTGGTCCTTGCGCACGGTGGCCCCTTCCTCCAGCGGGCGGGCCCCGACCACGCCGACGATGGGGAAGGCGAGGGTCACATCCTTGATGGGTTCGGTGACCCCGGTGATCCAGGTGGGGTCGGCTCCCAGCAATTGCCAGGAGGTCAGAAGAGCGATGCCGGCCAGTCGGGGCAGGGTGTGTCTCGACATGCGTGGGTTCTTGGAGTTCATGGTCTGGCGGGGCTGATCAGGGAGCCTTCGGGCTGTTGGACAGGGGGATCGACGGCGCCTCTTCCACCTTCTTGTCCTTGTTCTTCCGGAGGAACTCCTCGGTGCGCTTGCGCAGTTCGAAGAGGTCCACTTCGGCGTCCCGGGCCAGGAGCAGGGTTCCGCGGACGGCCTCCAGTTCGAGGCGGGCCTTGCGTTCCATCACCATGCTCTCCACGGCGGTGGCGCGGGCTTCCGAGAGCTTCTCTTCGGTCTCCAGCACCACGCGGCTGTCGACACTGCCGACGGCCAGACGGTCCAATTGGGCCGCCAGCAGCTTCTCGTGGAAACCGATGACCGACCGGGAATTGGTCAGACTGTTGCGATGCAGTTCGATCTTCCGGAGGGCGGTGTCGACGAGGTTGAAGACCTGGACTTCGGCTTCCTTCAGCGCCGATAGCGCCCGGATCTTGCCCAGCTTGCCGGCCTCGAGTTCATTGCGCTCCTTGATGCCGCCTCCCAGCGGGACCCGGAATTCGAAGCCCAGCGACCAAGCCGGATATTCCCGGCCGGCCCAGTCGTCCATGGACTGCACGATGTTGGAGCTGAGGCCGTTGAGGCCGTAGCTGGCCTTCAGGTCCAGCTGCGGCAGCCGTTGGTTCTTGAGGTAGGCCACGCGGAGGTTCTCCTGCTTCACCTGCTCCGCCCGGATCAGATAGTCCGGATTCTTCCGGAACGCCTGGGTGTAGCTCTCGACCTTGCTGGTCCGATCGTCCACCAATTCGGGTACGTCCACCGCCTTGGGCAGGCTGGCCTGGGCTCCGATGTTCCGGGAATACAGGCTGCTGAT
>JAIXXC010000102.1 GCA_027490985.1 Verrucomicrobiales bacterium | reverse complement strand
TAGGGGCCCTTCCGGAAATGGATCTGTTCCACGAGTTCCGGGATCAGGAAATTCACATCGGTGTAGCCTTGTCCATGGGCGTGGGTCGGCAAGTTGATGGGAACCCCGTCCACGAAGGTCGCGAAGTCGGTGCCGTGGTCGAGGTTGAAGCCACGGAGGAAGTACTGGTTGGCCTTTCCGTTCCCGCTGTGTTGGGTGGCGATCAGTCCGGGAACGGTCTCCAACAATTCCCCGGGTCGGAGCAGGGGGCGGTATTCGATCGCATCTCTGCCGACGAAGCCCTCGCTCGAGGCCCGGGCGGTCTCCAGCAGAGAATCCCCCTGGCCAGTGACCACGGTCTTGGGCAGAGAGGAGGGGTCGTGGGCCACCAATGCGGATGCGGGTAGCAGTGCACACCAAGCTGCGTGAAGACGGGCGGTGGCCGTGAAGCGGACCGGATTCGACGGGTGGATCGGATTCATGACTGGCCACTATTCCGGACCCGTGCGGAACCACATCACTGCTGGATTCCCGATCGACAATGGCCCCCGGGAATCAGCTACGGACCGAGTCCGCCATCGCTGGTCCGAGTGGCTGTCGGTTCGAATACGAATTCGGTGATCGAGTGGCAAGAGGAATGTTCCTTCTCAGGTTTGGAGATTCGGAGGGCCTGGGGACTCCATGGTTCGATCCACTTGCAATCTTTGGCCGTGGGCAGTCAGCAGGCGATGTCGGTGGCCGGGATGAACAGGACTGCCGTCTAAAACCGCGCATGGCGGAGGTCGTCGATCTTGGTGAATAGGCCCGAGTCTCCTGGCCCGAGTCCCCGATATCCGCCTCGCTGTCGCTTCACTCCGATAGGATCGCATCCCACCTGTAGCTGAACACCCAATCGATCAGCAGGTCGCGATCCGTTGCCGGGATCTTGGATCCGAGTGCGGGCATCGGCACGGTTCCCCACTTGCCGGCGCCGCCGTTCATCACCTGGACCATCAGGATGGCGCGGGCATCGGAAGCGTCCTTGTATCGGGCCGCCACGTCCCGGAAAGCCGGACCGACGGCCTTCATATCGGGATTATGGCAGGTCATGCAGGTATGCTTGCTCGCCAAGGCGATGCTCACCTTGTTGCTCGCCGAAAGGAATCGCGAGGCCATCAGCTGCCATTCACCGTTCACCTTGATCGGTATTCCAAAGACATTCACGGATCCCGATGGCACCTCCCGATCCTTCAACGTCCGCGGCAGGAACAAGGTCACCTCGCCCGAGTCTCCTCGCACCACGGCTTTGCCTGAACCATCGAATCTGGGTGCGGTGAAGGCCACGTTGGTGAGTTGGACGTATCGATTGGCCAGCGGTAGCGCATCCTTGAAGAAGGAGGCGCCGCGAGGTTCGGATGCCCCGAAAGCACGATTGGTGGCGTTCAAGGAAACCGACCCTTCCCGGGCCTTCAGGACACCAAACCCCAGCGGGCCCTCCCCGAGTTTGCCGGACAGCGTCAGTTCATTGCGCACGACCACCTTGGCCGCGTCCGTCTTCGCCACATGGATCGGGATTGCGGCTTCGCCTGGAGATTGGACATAGGCCAGAACCGATCCGTCTTCCAGGGTGGCGCGCGCGCTGACGATGCCGGTGATGTCGTGGGTCGAAGTCGTGTCGGTCACCTTGGACGAGGCGGGGTCGAGATTCTTGAGCACTGCAGCGATGGTTGCGGCCTGCAGGCCGCCAACCAAAAGAAGGCACAGTGGCAGAATCCTCAGGGCTCGTTTTGATGGTGCTGTGTCCAACGGTCGATTGTGTCGTTTCATCGGACCCACAGAGTAATCCGCTCTCGGCGTGTTCGGGCAAATGCATCGCCTGCGGCAAATTGCCCGTTGGGCCCGTGCCTGTGAGGGGACGGTGCAGATCGAAGAAGCCGATCCTCAAGTTACCGTGTTGGAGGGTATTTTCCCAGTTTACGCTGCAGAGTGCGACGGTCGATTCCGAGATGGCGCGCGGCCTGCGAGACGTTGCCGCCGCAATCCATCAGCACACGTTGGATGTGTTCCCATTCGACTCGGTCGAGCGAGGGGGTTTCCGGAGGAACCTCCTTCGGGTTGTCTTGGATCAGCCGTTCGCCCCGCAGTGCGGCGAGGATGTGCTCCGCGTCTGCCGGTTTGGTCAGATAGTCGCGAGCGCCCAAACGGATGGCCTCCATGGCCGTCGCGATGCTGCCGAAGCCTGTGAGCACCACGATGGGTTTTTCGGGATGCTCGGTGTGGAGATCGCTGACCAATTGCAGTCCATCCCCGTCGGGAAGGCGCAGGTCCACGATGGCGGCATCCGGCCCCGATGATGTCCACGCCCCCAGGGCGGCGGCCCGAGTCCCTGCCAAGATCACATGACAGTCCCTTGCGACGAGTGCCTTTCGAAGGCGCTCGGAAAAGGCTGAGTCGTCCTCAACCAGCATCAGGGTGGGATGATTGGTCATGGTTTGGAGGTCTGGGGGGGCGGGATGAACAGGATCGCATCGGTGCGACCAGGCGAGGCGGCAACCAGAGTGAACGTTCCCCCCAACCGATCCGCCAGGAGCCTGACCAAGAACAATCCAAGGCCCGTCCCCTGACCCGGAGGCTTGGTTGTGAAAAACGGTTCCCCCGCATGGATCCTCACTTCTTCGGGGATCGGGATGCCTCGATTCGAAATCCGGAAACGGATGCCATTTTCGGAAGGCTCAACCGCACACAAAACGTCCTCTTCCGGCCGACTGGCATCGATTCCGTTCTTCACCAACGCTGCCAAGGCTTGGATGAGCGCCTCCGGGGGGGCATGGACCTGGAGCCCCGCACTCGGGGTGTGCACCGATAGTCGGGCAGGGAACCGTTCCATCAGATTTCCCAGCACCCGGTCCACCGGGATGTCATGGGGCAAATCCCCGGACTGTGCCTGGAGTCGATCGAGTATCCCACGGCAGCGAGCGGCTTCTTCGCGAATCAAGTTGGCATCTTCCGCAAGGTCCGAATCGTTCGGGTATCGCCGAGCGGCCCTGGCCAATTCACCTGCGGCGATCGTGATGGTCCCCAGCGGAGTGCCAAGTTCATGGGCCGCTCCCGCGGCCAGGGTCGCCAGCCCGGCGAACCGTTCATTTCGAACCATGGCCTGTCGCGCCTCGTCGAGTTCGGTATTCCTCCGGATCAAAGCCTGTTGAAGCCGGCTGGCGAAGAAGACGATGGCGACCGCCGTGAGTATGAAGGCGGTGAACATTCCTTGCAGATGGGTCTTCAGAGGCAGACCGGGACCGACGCCACAGATGGCATCGGCGGGGCGCGGCAAAGGCCAGAATCCGAAGAAGACAGCCGCAAAACCGAGGCAGCATACACCCGCCACCAACGCGGTCCATACGAGTGGCAGAGCGACAGCCGCGAGCGCGAGGTGGGCAAGATAGAATGTGCTGAATGGATTGTGAGGGCCTCCGGTGTAGTGGAGGATCGTGGTCAGTTGGACGGCGTCCAACACCATGCAGAATGCGATCAGCGAAGGGGCCTCTCCGCGACCGATTGGAATCTGATGGAGGGCCAGATTCGTCAGGACTGTGAATCCGATGCAGATCCATACCATCGACAACGGCAGGCGGATGCCCAGCACCTGGCTGACCCACAGGACGGTCGCGACCTGGCCAGCGACAGAGGTCCAACGCAGTCGCCGCAACCATGGAAGGGTCAGCTCCGGGGTTTTCGTTGGAACGGAGGGTGTCATGGTTGGTGGATCGCCTCGATCAGTGCATCCGCCAACTGTGCGGGGGTCCAACGGTTGCCGTCGAACTGCCGATGGATTCTTCCCTCGGAGTCGATGACAACCGTTCGCAGATTGTGGGAGAACCCGCCGCCGTCGGGAACCACCCGGAGGTCCAATGCCGGGGCCAATCGAGAGACCGTATTCGAAGCGAGCGCGCCGAACGTCCAGTGGTCGGCGTTGGTGCCTCTGGACGCCTCCGCATAGTGCTTCAGAACCGACGGAGTATCAAAGTCGGGGTCGAATGAGAGAGATAGGAGCAGCCAGTTGGTCGATTTTGTGTCGCGGTCCAGAAGCAACTGTCGGGCCTCTGAAAAGTTGCGGGTCATTCTCGGGCAGAATTCCGGCAACGGACATCGAGTGAAAATGAAGGTCAACGCGACGGAGCTACCGCGATGCTCGGCCAAGCGTCGGATCTGTCCCTCCTCTCCTCGCCAATCGAAATCCGGCATCGGATCTCCAGGTTTCAATTCGTCTCCGGGTCTGGAGAACGTCTTGGCGGAGTCCGTGTCCACGTTGTGACCCACCCACTGGATCGAATCGATCCAGTGCTCGTTGGTGCCGATATGCAGACGAAAACGGACTTCGTCGCCCTCACGAAACCCCGTCAACGACCCGGGATCCCGAACATTCAAGGCCATCGTCATCTTGGGCATCACCCCGGGGATTTCGTCGTGTCGGATCACGACCGATTTCCCGTCCGATGGCAGTTCGCGAATCACCCCCGTCGCAGGGTGGGTCGTGTAGGCGTCGTCTTCGCGCGGCGAGGGCCCGCAGCCCGACAACAGCAACAGGATCGCGAGGAAGGTCGAGGGATTCGGATTCATCCGGGATGCATGAGGCTGGAATCGCTGCGGGCGAAGGGGGCTTCAAGGGGACCTGTCGGTCCTGAGTCGATCGATGGATCTCAACACCGCTGATGGCATATCGCGACCCAGACCATCGAAGATGCCCCGCACCGCACCTCGATCGTCGATCAGGGTCACATACCGGAGATCCCGGAAATCGGCGGGTTGATTCACCGTGGTTGGCGAAACATACGGACTCAGCCCCAACCCCTCGATCAACGGATAGATGGTCGTCTTGTCTCCCGTCAGGAACATCCATCGCGGGTTGGTCGCCCTAAACCGGGTCGCGAATCGCTGCAGGACCTCGGGAGTATCCGTTCTCGGATCGATGGTCAACGAGACCAGAGTCACATCGTCGACATCACCCAGTCGTTCCTGGAGTTCCGACATCCTCAGATTGACTGCGAGGCAAGCCGAGCTGCACCCGGTGAACACGAGGTTCAGGATCACGAATCGGTTCTCAAGATCGGCATGCGAGACCGTCTGCCCGGTCCGATTGGTCAGGCTGAATTGGGTGGGGAGACGCCCATGGATCGTGTGTTCGCTTGGGGCCGTTGAATGACCGGACCGCCGTCGAGTGAACTCGTTTGCCCAATGGATGACGACAGCCAACAGGCATCCGCAGAGGCACCACCCCAGCAGACTCAGCACCGACTTGGGGATGCCGGATTTCTCGAACCGCAAACCGATCTGCCCGGTCAGGCAGGCCGGCCGGCCTCGTTCGCTCTCCGGCACCGATGCCCGAGGCTGAGGGGACTCGCGCGGGGTCACTGTTGGTCCAGTTCAGCCTTGTAACCCGCGTTCTCGATGGCCCGCTTCAACTTGACGGTCGAGACCCGATTCGAGTCGAAGCGGACGATGGTGGTTCGGTCCGTAAGACTGACCTGCGAATCCACAACTCCGGGTATCCGATTCAGCTCGGATCGGATCCCCTTGGCGCAACCATCGCAGTGCATTCCGTGGACCCGAAAACGGTTGGTCATGGAAGCCGACCGAATGTCGAGTGACATGGCCGAGGGATTCCCAAGAGCGGCGGCGATGAATAGAACCATCGGAGAAGACCATTTCATTGAAGTGCGATCAGCGTAGATCCTCTTGCTGGTGAGTCATGCGCCCATCGCTGCGGCAAAATGCCGCAAGCCATGACCGGAGAAAGCCGTCCCGTTCGCCGAGACACCCGAGATCCTCAGCCGTCGAGGTCATGCATCCGGGTGGGTGGGCTGAGGATATTCACGGATCGCGCCGGGCCCGTCCTGACTGTTTCAGGTCCGCCGCAACGCCGACCTCACCTCGCTGCAAATCTGGGCGGATCTTGGGAATGTTCCGACACCGTCGAATCCGGGCGAGACGTGAGGTGGTCCGGATGGATTGATCAGTGGTGGAACGATCCCGTGTTCACGATCGGTTGCACCTCGGTCTCGCCACACAGGACCACAAGAAGATTGCTCACCATCGCCGCACGACGTTCCGGATCGAGGGTCACCAGGTTTTTCTCATCGAGCTCCCGCAGCGCCATCTCCACCATGGATACCGCGCCTTGAACGATTTTCTGGCGAGCCGCGATGACGGCCTCGGCCTGTTGGCGGCGGAGCATGGCGCTCGCGATCTCGGGAGCGTAGGCCAAGTGCGAAATCCTCGCCTCTTCGACGACGACCCCGGCCTGACTCAGGCGATTCGACAATTCCTGCGACAGGGCCGCCGACACTTCGTCCCCTCCGCCACGCAGGGTCACCTCATGCTCCTCGCCGTGGTCATAGGCGTAGGACGAGGCCAGATGCCGGACCGCGGACTCGCTCTGGATCGCCACATAACTCTCGACATTCTGGACATCGAACACCGCCTGGGCCGTCTCATCGATGTGCCAGACCACGACTGCGGCGATCTCGATGGGGTTGCCGCGTTTGTCGTTCACTTTGAGACGTTCGCCATTGAGGTTTCGCGAGCGAAGCGACACCGGGATCTTGCTCGTGAAGGGGTTGGTCCAATGGAATCCGGACTTCCTGACGGTGCCTTTGTAGGACCCGAACAGCACCAAGACTCGGGCCTCGTTGGGTTGAAGGGTGAAGAAACCGCAGGAAGCAAAGATCAGGATGAGGACTTCGGCCGCCATCAGCGGGAAGTTGAAGACACCGCCCCACTCGCCTCCGCGAATCAGGCTGCCCAGTTGGAACGCAAACCATGCCCCGAGCAGCAGCACCCCCAGCAGCACCGCTGAACCGGGCATGACCGCGATGATCTGTTCACGACTCGGGATGGGGCGGTGGGGACGGTCAGGGGCGTTCATCGAAGGGTTGAAGGTGGGTGATCTGTGTCGAGTTCGCCCACCTTCATAGGAAAAGCCTGAGAGCAGATCGCGGGACCTTCAATCCTCGAATCCCGGAATGGCATCCGGGTGGGATCTTTGCGCCTTTGGTTGAATGTTCCGACACAGGTAGAAGGTCGTGATGGGCCACAGCGGGGCATTGCCCCCACCACGGGTGGGGGGATTGCCAGTCACCCAAAACCCATCATTGAGATGGTCGAGCTGAGATCCTCAGCCAATCCGGTCCGCCATTGAGCGGCCAAGTCTGTGTCGGTGGTGCCGGAGGGGCCGTTCGACCCGACATTTTCAATCCTTCGGCTCGGGCAGCCAGCAGGCGATGCCGGCGGCCGGGAGGAACAGGATCGCCGCGTAGAGCAGCGCTTGGCGGACGTCGCCGACCTTGGTGAACAGACCGAAGAACACCGTGCCGCCGGCCGCGATGAGTCGGCCGATGTTGTAGCAGAAGCCCGCACCGGTGGTCCGGAGCAGGGTGGGGAACAGGGGTGGCAGACACATGGTGAAGAGTCCGAAGACGCCCTGGCAAAGGCCGATGAAGAAGAAGCCCACGAGCACCGTCGTGTGATCCCGCGGTGCCAGGAAAGTAACCCCCATG
>JAIXXC010000146.1 GCA_027490985.1 Verrucomicrobiales bacterium | reverse complement strand
GGTGTTGCCACCGCTGGGGAACGCCGAAATAGCTGAAGATCACCGCGATGACGAAGACGTTGTCCATCGAGAGGCACAACTCCACCAGGTAGCCGGTCAAGAACAGGGCCGAGGTCGACGCGTCCCATCCGGGGATGGTCCGGGGCGCGACCATCGTGCCGAAGAGGAAGGCGCACGCGGCCCACACGGCGGTCCATACCAAGGCCTCGCGGGCCCGGACTTCACGGCTCTTGCGATGGAACAGACCCAGATCCAGCGCCAAGGCGCCGAGGATGAAGGCCGAGAAGCCCATCCAATGTCCGATGGAGATGTTCAAGAGAGGAGCCATGAGGGAGTCGCGACCCGAAGCCGATGACTCAGACTCAGAAATGCCATCGATGCAAGTTTCCGGCACGGGGCTCCGGCGCGTGGAGCGGAGGGAGAGGGCAAGGGATCAGGCCGGTGGTGGTTCGCGGTCGGCGGATCGGTGAAGGCCGATGGAGAGGAGGAAGGGCCAAAAGAGGGATTGCGGTTCCCCGGGCGGCATCGGAACTTCTTTGCACGATGCCGCTCCAGTCGAGAAATCCCACCCGCGGACCTTGGATCCGTTGCTGGGCCTTGATCGGATTGGTGTCCTACCTGGGAGGGATGGGGTGGTTCATGACCTTGTGCACCGCGGCGCTGGCCGTGGTCGATGGGGAACATTCGGTCCGCATCGAGTCCCGGCAGCAGGGCTTCTTCGTGATCCTCGGGCATGATCGGAGGGGCAACCCGGCCGGTCCTGTTCACGATCACGACTGGATTGCGACGCTGCTCACTTCGCTCGCCACCGATTCCCTGACTCCCGGGGGCGACCATATCATCGACCTCGACCGGGACCCGGGCCTGGCGGCCCGCTCCGGTGAGGCGTCGTTGCGCGATTCCATCGCGCGGGATGTGTCCCGTGCGCCGTTCCAGCCCATGGCGATGCCGGAGGTGGCCCCGTCGAGCCTCCCGCTCCGGCAGGTCTCCATTGGAGTGCAGTCGATACTGAGTCCCTCCCTGCGCGTCTGTCGCATCCACGTGCTCCGCTGCTGAGCCGACCGGTGGGTCTTCTTCCAGTCCGCGGAGTCCGAGAGTTCGGATTCCGTGGGTTCCCATGGGCCGCGATCCGCCGAGTCGTGGCCGGGATTCCGTTTCCATGGTCCGGCAATCCTTCCGTTTCCGATGCTCATGAACCCGTTGAATTTCCGTTGGTCGGGTGCCCTGTTCGGGGTGGCCCTCGCTGTCAGTCTTTGCGCCGCCGAATCGCCGGTGGAGGTCGTGCCCGAGGCCCTGGTTTCCGAGGCCCTGGGAGCCAATGCCGAACTGGCCTACTATCAGGCGCAGTTGGAAGGAGCCAAGGCTTCCACCCGTCTGGCCGGTCGGTTGGACTTGCCCAAGGCCGAACTCCAGGTTGGTCAGATCCGCAGCAAGAATCTGGATCAGTCGATGGCCGGTGAAGGCGCCATGTGGGCCGCCTCGGTGCGACAAAGCTTCGAATGGCCCGGCCGTCTGGGCCTGCGCAAGGCCATCGCCAACCAGGACGTCGCCCTGGCCACCTTGGGACTCGAGGCCTTCCGCCGTGAATTGTCGGGCAAGGTGCGCGAGAACGCCTTCGGCCTGGCCAGTGCCGAAGAGAAATCGCGCGTGGCCCGCGCTGTGGCCGACCGGTTCCGGGCCTTGCGCGAGGTGCTTGTGCAGCGGGATCCCGCAGGCATCGCCCCGCAGTTGGAAGTCCGCATTCTGGAGGCCACCGAATTGACGTTGCGTCGTCGGGCCTCGGAATTCGCGCTGGCGGTGGATGCCGAGCGGGTGCGTCTGAACTTGCTTCGGGGTGCCGCTCTCGATGCCCCCCTCCAGGTGAAGCGGGTGTTGCCAGAATTGCCGGAACGTCCGGCCCTGGATCGCCTCATGGCCGCGGCCAACACCAACAATTTCGAACTGCGGACGCGCGCTGCCGAGTTGGTTCAGCAGGGATTCCGCGTGGAGCTGGCCCGCAATGAGCGCTGGCCGGCCTTTGAAGTGGGTCCGATGACGATGGGACAGGATGGGAGCACCTTGGACCGCATCGTGGGCGTGGGTGTGGCGTTTCCATTGCCGCTGTGGCGTCCCCGAGCGGCCAATATCGCCGCGGCCGAAGCCAAGCGGCAGCAGGCTGTGGCGGTCTTGGCCGTGGCCCGACGCGAGGTGGAACGCCGGGTGATCAGTGCCGCCCGTGGGTATGACTCCCGTCTCGAGGAGTTGGCCCACTGGCGTTCCGACGTGGTGTCGCAGTTCGAGTCGGCCGCAGAATTGGCTGATCGCCACCACCGACTGGGAGCGGTTCCCGCCACGACCTATGTCGAATTGCAGAAGCAGTACCTCGATGCGGTCGAGGCGCATCTGGACACCCGCCGCGAGGCCTTGGCGGCGCTTCTGGAACTGGAGCAGGCGACGGGTCTGAGTCTGGTCTCGGCTTCGAACACCCAACCTGCCCGGCCATGATCGAGCGCATCCTGGAATTTTCCCTGCGCCAGCGGGCGGTGATCCTGTTGGCGACGGCGGCCTTGCTGGCCGTGGGCATCTGGTCGGCGCGAGAGCTGCCCATCGATGCCGTTCCCGACATCACCCAGCCGCAGGTCCAGATCAACACCGCGGTGCCGGCCCTGGCCCCTGAGGAGGCCGAGGTGCTGGTGACGCGCATCCTCGAGCAGGAATTGGCCGGACTGCCCCAGCTCCATGAACTGCGCTCGCTCACCAAGTACGGGCTCTCGCAGGTCACCCTGCAGTTCGAGGATGGCGTGGATGTCTACCGGTGCCGGCAATTGGTCGCCGAGCGCATCCAGTCGGTGCGTGACCGGCTGCCGGCCGGAGCCGATCCGGCCCTGGCTCCGATCTCCACCGGCCTGGGCGAGATCTTCTACTACACCTTGTCGTGGCGGGCCGATGCCACCAACCGCCCGTCCGATGCCTTTGCTCAATTGCTCGAACTGCAGGAAACCCAAGAATTCATCGCCAAGCCGTTCCTGCGCTCCACGCCCGGCGTTGCCGAGATCAACACCATCGGCGGTTTCACCCGACAAATCGTCATCCAGCCGGATCCGGAAAAACTGCGTCAGGCCAATCTCACCTTCGCCGAATTGGCGGACATCGTCCGTCGGAACACCGAGAACACCGGGGGCGGTGTCATCCATCGGGGCGGCCAGCAGTTGGTCTTCCGGGCCGCCACCAAACCCACCACTCTGGAGGAGATCGGGAACCTGCCGGTGAAGTATGCCGCGGCCGTTCAACCGTTGCGGGTCCGTGACTTGGCCGAGGTCCGCATCGATGCCGCGCCGCGGACCGGCGCGGCGACGCAAAATGGCCAGGAGACCGTGCTGGGCACCGTGATGATGCTCATGGGCGAGAACAGTCGGATCGTGGCCCACCGCGTGGGCCTCCGGATCGACGAGCTCCAGGCCCGCCTGCCCCGGGGGATCGAAGTCCGGGTGGTCTATGACCGATCCAATCTGGTGGACCGCACCGTGGGCACGGTGAAGCGCAACCTGTCGGAAGGCGCGGTGCTGGTGGTGGTGGTGCTTCTGCTGCTTCTGGGCAATTTCCGCGCCGCCCTGATCGTGGCCTGCGCGATTCCGTTGTCGTTCCTGTGTGCCATGATCGGCATGGCGCGATTCGGGATCTCGGGCAATCTGATGAGCCTCGGTGCCGTGGATTTCGGCCTCATCATCGACGGGGCCGTGGTGATCGTGGAGAACATCGTTCGTCAGCTGTCCCACCGGCAGCATCAACTCGGGCGGGTGCTCACGGTCGAGGAACGCCACCGCACCGTGTTGGCGGCGGCCCGTGAAGTGGGCTCTCCGGTGTTCTTCGGAGTGCTCATCATCACCCTCGTGTACCTCCCCATCCTGTCGCTGACCGGGGTGGAGGGTAAGATGTTCCAACCCATGGCCCTGACGGTGATGCTCGCCCTAGGGGGTGCCCTGGTCCTGGCCATGACCCTGATGCCGGTGCTGGCGTCGTTCTTTCTGGGCGGATCGGTGAGCGAGACGGAGAACGCTCTCATGCGCTGGCTCCAGCGGGTGTACTCCCGGGTGCTGGCGCTGGGTATCGCCGGTCGCGGTTGGGTGGCGGCCGGTGCGGTCGGGCTGTTCGTGGCCTCCGTGGTCTTGTTTCTGAGGCTGGGCGCGGAGTTCGTGCCGACCCTCGATGAGGGATCCACCACCTTTGCGCTGTTCCGTCCGGTGGGGCAGAACATCGACGATTCGGTCCGCGACCAATTGCTCACCGACCAAAGCATCCGGTCCCGCTTTCCGGAGGTGACCCATCTCTTTTCCCGGATCGGCACTTCCGAGGTGGCCACCGATCCGATGGCTCCCAACGAGGCCGATTTCTACCTGTCCTATGCCCCGAGGGAGACCTGGCGGAAGATCGACGGTCGTCCGGCGACGAAAGACGAGTTGGTGGACCTCATCCGTCAGGACATCGAGACCACGTTCACCAACACCACCGCCATCGCCTCGCAGCCGATCGCGATGCGCTTCAACGAGATGCTCGAGGGTGTCCGGGCCGACTTGTCCATCAAGGTGTTCGGCAACGATTTCGATCACCTCGATTCCATTGCCGCCCGGATCAAGGAACTCCTGGACCCTCTGCCCGGCCATGACGAGATCGAGCATGAGACGGCGGGTCGCAGCGCCATGGTGACATTGAATCCGCGCCGGGAGGCGCTGCTGGCGCGGAACCTCTCCGCGGGTGCCTTGAACGAGGCGGTCTCGGTCGCGCTGGCGGGGCAAGAAGTGGGTCAGTTCAGCCACGGGACCCACACCCACGGGATCGTGGTGCGACTTCGGGGAGATCTGCGCAATGACGAGGCCCAGATCCGGGCCCTGCCGGTCCGGGTGGGTGAATCCGGCCTGGTGCCGCTGGGCC
>JAIXXC010000026.1 GCA_027490985.1 Verrucomicrobiales bacterium | reverse complement strand
CCTCCGGCCAATTTTGAAACCCAAGCAGATTCCATCCGGAGACAGAACATCGAACGCCTTGAAGCGTATCGGGCTCGTCAGAAGGATTTGGACCGACGGGAGTCGGATCTGGCGTTCAGCATTTGGATCAATGGCATGAGCGAGGCGCGACTCCGTCAATGGTTGCCGGCCGAACTCCAGGAACACCCGTTGGAGAGCCACGCGGTTGTCAGCACCCTCAGACTGGTTTACCAACAAGGGCTCAGCCGTGGTGTGGCTCGGATGTGATTCAACACCTTGGACATGTCATGATTCGTTGCACGCCCCGATCGTCTCAATCCCTCCGACTGTTTGAAACCGTGAGACGGATGGCTTGGTATCTGGTATCGATACGCCTCCTGTCGGCCGAGTTGCCGGCGGTGGAGCCGGTGATCCTTTCGGTTCAGGCCCAAAAGGATCCCAAACACCGGTGGGTTGATATCACTTACGAAGTCGCAGACCCCGATAGTGACAACGTCACGGTATATCTCAACGTCTCGGCCGATGGCGGCAAGACTTGGGACATCCCCACGGGTTCGGCTGAAGGTGCGGTTGGGCGTCGCATCTCCACGGGACGCCTGCAACAAATCCGGTGGAACTCGGCTTCGGATTTCCCCAATCGATACAACCAGGCTGTGCGTTTCAAGGTGGGTGTCACCGATTGGAGGCCGCCTGAAGGCATGACGCTGATACCCGAAGGCTCATTTGAGATGGCGGGGCCCCAGCATCCGGTGTTCGTATCGGAATTCGCCATGGATGTGTATGAGGTCACCAAAGAGCTTTGGGATTCGGTCCGTCAGTGGTCCCTCGACCATGGTTATTTGGATCTGCCCATCGGTGAGAGTTTTGGCAGCGAACACCCGCTCCATACGGTCAATTGGTTCGACTGTGTGAAATGGTGCAATGCCCGGAGTGAGATGGAAGGGCGGAAGCCGGCCTATTATGTGGATTCGGCCCTCAACCTGGTTTATCGCAGCGGCCGCCTTGCACCGCATGTGGATTGGCATGCGGGCTATCGTCTTCCCACCGAGGCCGAATGGGAGAAGGCGGCCCGAGGCGGGGCCCAGGGGCATCGGTTCCCCTGGGCCGATTCGGAGACCATCACCCCCGTTCGGGCGAATTACGACGAATCGGAGAAAAGCGGGTCGGTGAAGGTGGGTTCTTATCCGCCCAATGGCTTCGGGTTGTATGATATGGCCGGCAATCACTTCGAGTGGTGCTGGGACCGCTTCGCCGACTACACCTCCGAACCCCAGCACGACCCACGTGGCCCGGCCGCAGGGGTGAATCGGGTGTTCCGTGGAGGCAGTTGGTACGACAATGCCAAGAACTGTGAAATCGCTCATCGCCGGGCCTTCACCCCCGACACGGTGTACAACCGGGTGGGTTTCCGGTCGATCCTGCCGCGCCCGGCGCGACCCTGGGTGGAATCGGAGTCCAAGACGATGGCTTTGGATAGCCACCCCCGGCTCCTGGTGGAGGGGCAAGGGGTCGATGCCGACCTGAAGGTGGGCGATCGGGCCGTCGTCCGTCTGGTGCCTCGTTTTGAACGCGGGCAGGTCTTCTACACGATCGATGGTTCGCAGCCGTCGGTCACCTCCACGAAGTCGGTGGGCGAATTCACCGTCGATCGGAGTCTGGTGATCCGGGAGCTGCACCTCAACGAGGAGTTGACCCAGAGCCTGGAGCTGCCCCCGATCGCCATCCAGGTGGTTCCGGCGGTTCGGCTCGACCTTTCACATCGCGGCGAAGGTCGGATCGAGTGCTCACCGCAACGCGATCGGCACCTCGAAGGAGACTCGGTGCAACTCCGGGCCATCCCCGCTCCGGGTTGGCGGTTGGCCCGTTGGGAAGGCGCCCTGAGTGGAGCGGCCCCGGAGGGCAACCTCACCCTGACGAACGGCGGGGCGGTGCGCGCGATTTTCGAACCGGTGCCTCGCCACGCCTTGCGGGTCGAGTCGCGGGGCGGGACGGTCACGGGCGACGGCAGTCATCCCGAATCGGAGCGTGTGGTCGTGACAGCGACCGCCCCTGACGGTTGGACCTTCCTCGGGTGGAGTGGTGATCACGGCGGGAACGAACCCACGCTCGTCTGGGAAATGAAGGCCCCGGCCCACCTGGTGGCCACCTTCGGCACCCGCATCAGCACCGTGGCGACGGGCGGCGGGCGTGTCGTCCTTGAGCCGGAGCGCGAGGTTTATCCCCACGGAACCCGGGTTCGGGTGATGGCGGTGCCCGATCCCGGGTATGGACTTGCCTTGTGGGGTGGGGCCGGGGCTGGAAACCCAGCGGGCGAGTGGACGCTCACCGTCACCAACGCCAGCCCCAAGATCTCGGCCCTGTTCGCGCCCGTGCTCAAGCCCTGCCCCTGACTCCGCGTTCGGTCTGGGCACAGGGAACCACGGAGACGTCCAAGGCCGGGGGCAGGGCGTTTTTCCGAAGGTGAAGCCCCATTCCGATGGGGTCGGTGGATAGGCCGGGCTTGCATGGGCATTTCCTGATTCGCTCTAGTGGGGTCATGAAGTTCCGCTCCCGTTCGAGTTGGTTGCAAGCCGTCGGCCTGACGGCCGCGCTCTGGAGCATCGCGTCATCGATGCTTCACGCCGACTCCTGGCCGCAATGGTTGGGGCCGCAGCGGGATGGCGTGTGGCGGGAGAAGGGGATTCTCGAGAAGTTTCCCGAAGGAGGACCCAAGCGGATCTGGCGGGTCGAACTCGGAGCGGGTTATTCGGGTCCGGCGGTCGCGGGTGGCCGGGTGTTCGTCATGGATCGGCAGGTGCCCGCCGAGATCCCCAAGCCGAAGAGCGTGTTCGAGGCGTCGCAGATCCCCGGCAACGAGCGGGTGCTGTGCTTCAACGAAGCCGACGGGAAGCTGCTCTGGCAGCACGCCTACGACTGTCCCTACAACGTCAGCTACGCGGCCGGTCCGCGCACCACACCGCTGGTGGCGGGCGGACGCGTTTTCACCCTCGGCACCATGGGCGACCTCAAGTGTCTCGATGCGGCGACGGGTCGTGTGGTGTGGGAGCGGGATTTCAAGAAGGACTTCGGCCTGAAGGTGCCCCATTGGGGAGTCTCGGCGCATCCGCTGCTCGATGGGCGTCGGCTCATCTGCCTGGTCGGTGGTGAAGGCAGCGTCGCGGTCGCCTTCGACAAGGATACCGGGAAGGAACTCTGGCGCGCGCTCTCGGCCAAAGAGCCCGGCTATTGCCCGCCGACGATCTGTGAACTCGGCGGCCGCCGGCAGCTCATCCTCTGGCATGCCGAGGCGGTGAACGGACTGGATCCGGCGACGGGCCGGGTGCTGTGGGTGGAGCCCTGGAAGCTGAACTACGGCATGGCCATCGCAACACCGCGGCCACTGGGCGATCGGCTCTTCCTGAGCTGTTTCTACAACGGATCGCTGATGCTGCGTTTCCAGCCCGGAAAGGACGCACCCACGGTCGCGTGGCGCACGGCCAAGATGAGCGAACGCGACACCACCCACCTGAATTGCACGATGAACACGCCGGTCATCGACGGCGGCCACATCTATGGCGCCTGCAGTTACGGGCAGTACCGCTGTCTTCGGGCCGACAGCGGCGAGCGCCTGTGGGAGACCTTCGCACCGACCAGCGGCAAATCGGAGCGCTGGGGCAACGCCTTCACGGTGAAGCAGGGCAAACGTTTCTTCATCCTCAGCGAACGCGGCGAACTGATCATCGCGAAGCTCTCTCCGCTGGGATACGAGGAGATCAGCCGCGCTCCGCTGTTGGAACCCGACAATCGTGATCCGGGCCGGCCAGTCGTGTGGTCGCACCCCGCCTTCGCCAACCGGCGCATCTATGCCCGCAACGACCACGGGTTGGTGTGCGCCGACCTGGCCGAGAAGTGAGGCCAACGCCTCGATGCCCCGTTCGCCACGAGGCCGATTCCCTTGACATCCGGGTTTCGGGCTCGTCTGGTTGATCAATAAAATCACTAAAAACACACGCGAGACCGCACGCCTTCCGAAATCGCCCCTCCCCATGAACTCGCTGTGGCCTCCATACGCGGATTTGTCCACGGGTGTTCATGGTCGCGGGATTCCTTGCCCAACCCGACCGATCCACTCGGGGTGTGCTCAAGCAACCCTGGGTTGCAATCCCGGGCTCCGCCCTGCGACTCATGATCCGTGGGTGAGACTGGGCCGCGGAGGGCAGGTCGCATGACGTCCAACGAGGAATCGGGGCTGCGTCTCACGCGCGCCGTCGAAGAAGCCGAACGCCACACGGGCAGTGAGATCGTGGTCGTGGGATTCGCTCGCGCCGATGGCTACCTTGATGTCGCGTTCCGCAACGCCTTCGTCGTCGCGCTCGCCGTGCTCGGCCTGGTGCTCATGGTGCCGGTCGACATCCACGAGGTGCTTGTGTTTCCCCTCGTGGCGGGCGCATCGCTGGCCGCGTTCTGGGCCTCGCGCCGGGCCGGCATCGCCCGAGCCACCACCACCCGTGAACGACGGAATGCGGCGATCCGAGCCGCGATGGCGGCCGCCTTCCTGGAGCGCAGGGTGACTCGAACACGAGATCGGGTGGGTGTGCTCATCGGGTTCTTCGAACTCGAGCGCGAGGCCGCCGTGCTGTTCGACGTGGGCCTGCAAGCCCGCATTCCCGACGACGTGCGGGCTTCGATCGCCGAGCACGTCCGCACGCGGTGCGCCACGGCGGATCTCGAAACGCGCGCGGTGACCATCGCCGAGGTCGGCAAGCGCCTGGGTGCCTGGGTTCCCCGCAGGACCGATGACGTCGACGAGTTGCCGAACGCGCCGACACGGGGAGGCGTGCGATGAGTGGGCGTGGGTGTCAGTCGCTGCGCTTGGCACGGGCTCGCCGCTGGATCGGCTCTCCGTGGACCTGGCTCTTGTTGGCCCTGTCGATCGTCTGGCTGGCCGAGGCGATGGACGTGCGCGTCGGCGGTGGGCATAGCTATCGTGGATCGCGACGCTCCTCCGGCGGGGTGTCCTTCGGGAGCGGGAGTGGGGTATCGGGTGATGCCGGCCTGCTGTTGATGGAGCTGATCCGTCTCTTTCTCTGGCTGCCATGGCCGCTGAGGCTGGTCATGATCGCCGTGATCATCGGACTGATCATCCGCGTGAACTATGCGGGCTGGCAGGTGTCGTATTCTTCGTTTCAGACCGGATGGCCGTCGGGTGCGAGCGGTGTGCTCCTCACGTCCCCCCGCCTACCGCCGTCCATCGGTGTCCGGGCGCAGCGGCTCGATCCCGCGTTCAGCGAGGTGCTCTTTCTGGAGCGCGCCGTGCTGCTCGTGACTCGCCTTTTCGAGGCCTCATCCTCGCCGAAACGCCTCGAACCGATGGCGCCCTTTGCGAGTGCCGAAGTGGTGGCGGAGCTGTTGCGACGCACGGGGGGGGCCGAGGTCCGGGGTGTCATCATCGGTCAGATTACGCCGATCTCGGCCGAGACCGAAGCCCGCCCCGAGGCAGCGGCCGAGGAGCCGCCGTTGCTGAGGGTCCAGGTGCGGCTGCGGTTGAATCGGCATATCCAGGGCCCGCAAGGCGACCAAACCTGGTATTCGCACGAGGAGTGGTGTTTCGCCCGGGCGGTGGGCAACCCTCCGATCGATGAGGCCCGGATCGACCGTTTCGGTTGCATGGGGTGCGGCAGTCCGGTCGAGCGCGACGCCCTGGGGCGTTGTACGCATTGTGGCACGTCGCTGAAACCGGGAGCGACCGACTGGTGTGTGCAAAGCCTGCGGGTGCTGGATGAGGAGCCTCGGGGACCGCTGCTCATCAGCGATGTGCCCGAGCTTGGGACCGGAGGGCGCACGGCGAAGGACCCGGGTGTCGAGTCGACCGCCGAGCTGCTTCTTCCGGGCACGCAGCGCATGGCCTTCGAGGATCGAGCGAGGGCCCTCTTCCTCAACCTGCAGCATGCCTGGTCGAAGCGGAATCTGTCTGCGATGCGTCCGTTCGAGACCGACGCCCTGTGGCAAGCGCATCGGTTCTGGGTCGAAGAGTATTTGCGGCAGGGGTTTCGCAATGTGATCGCCGACGTGGTGATCTCGAAGGTGGAGCTGTGCCGGGTCCGGCGTGACGGCGCCCATGTCTCGGCCACCTGCCGCATCCACGCGAGTTGCACCGACCACACCCTGGATGAACGAACCCAGAAGGGGGTGTGCGGCAGTCCATCCACACCCCGTCGATTCACCGAGTACTG
>JAIXXC010000313.1 GCA_027490985.1 Verrucomicrobiales bacterium | reverse complement strand
GGGGTCAGCTGGGGCTTGAGTTGGAGAGCTCGAGGGTCTAGCACTGGCTCATGACACGCCGCAAGTTCCTCCAGACGGGCGCCGCTCTGTCGGCCGCGACCTTTGTTCCCACGACCTTCGCCCAAGAAAAAGCCCTTCGGGTGGGCCTCATCGGGACGGGGTGGTACGGCAAGTGCGACCTGCTGCGACTCATCCAAGTGGCCCCGGTGGACGTGGTCTCGCTGTGCGATGTCGACCGCCGCATGCTGGCCGACGCGGCCACGCTGGTGGCCCAACGGCAGAAGTCGGGCAAGCAGCCTCGGACCTACGGCGACTACCGGAAGATGCTCGCCGAGAAGGATTTGGACGTGGTGGTCATCGGCACGCCCGACCACTGGCACGCGCTGCCGATGATCGAGGCCTGCAAGGCGGGCGCCGACATCTACGTGCAGAAACCCACCGGCGTGGACATCGTCGAGAGCCAGGCCATGCTGGCGGCCGCGCGGAAGTACGGTCGCACGGTGCAGGTGGGCACCCAGCGCCGCAGCACCCCGCATCTGATCGAGGCCCGCGATCGTATTTTGCGTGAGGGGAAATTGGGCAACATCGCCCACGTTGAGATCTGCTGCTACTGGCACATGCGCGCCCGCGACACGCTGGCCAGCGCTCCCGACACCACCGCTCCGGAATGGCTCGATTACGAGATGT
Organism: Verrucomicrobiales bacterium; assembly: GCA_027490985.1. Lineage (GTDB taxonomy): Bacteria > Verrucomicrobiota > Verrucomicrobiia > Limisphaerales > UBA9464 > SXXZ01. Next base: position 5,925 of record JAIXXC010000313.1, on the reverse strand, counting down.
GGACCGGCCCGGCGCCGATGCGGCCCTACAACAAGATGGTCCACCCGCGCGGGTGGCGGGCGTTCATGGAGTACGGCAACGGCATCGTGGGCGACATGTGCATCCACATGCTCGACACGGTCCGCTGGATGATGGACCTCGGATGGCCGGTCTCGGTCAGCTCCAACGGCGGCATCCTGGTGGACAAGGCCAGCCGGGCGAACATCACCGACACGCAGACGGCGACCTTCGACTTCGGCAACCTCCAAGTCCGCTGGACCCACCGCACCTGGGGCGAGGGCGGCGATCCCAAGTACCCCTGGAGCGCGACGTTCTACGGCGACAAGGGCACCCTCAAGGCGAGCGTCTTCGGCTACGACTACACGCCGCAGGGGCCTGGCAATCCGGTCCACAAAGACGTGGGCATGGAACTCGACCAGTATCCCGAAGACCAGACCGAGAAGGATCTCGAGAAGCACTGCGCCCCGGCCATCCGCGGGCACATGCGCAACCTGCTCGAATGCCGCAAGAGCGGGGCCAAACCTGTGGCCGACATCGAGCAGGGGCATATTTCCACGGCTTCGTGCATCCTGGCCAACCTGTCGCAGCAGCTGGGCGGGCGGACCCTGCGCTGGGATCCGAAGACTCACACCATCGTGGGCGATGCCGAGGCCACCGGGTTGCTCGCCCGGCCTTATCGCAGCCCGTGGGTGCACCCGACGGCGGCCGCAGTCTGAGGAAGGTCTGAGGGACGATGGCCCGTTCTTGGCTTAGCGAAGACAAACGAGGGAGGATTTTTTTTGGGAAAAAGACTCGTTTTCCCGTTCCCACACCGGCAACTTCCAAACAAGTGACCAGTCAGCCTGTAACATCTGCCCCCAGTGCGGGAGTTCGTCGTACCCAGATTTTCACCCTGGTGGCCGTCGTGGTGCCATGGGTCGGTTTCGTGGCAGCCGCCGTGCTTGCTTGGAACAAGATCCTGCGCCCCTTGGACGTCGCCCTGTTCGTGATCATGTATCTGATCGCGGGCTTCGGTGTGACCGGGGGCTACCACCGTCTTTTCACCCACCGCAGCTTCGTGTGTCCGGCGTTCATCCGGGCGCTGTTCGGCATCGCCGGATCCATGGCGGTTCAGGGACCTCTGTTCTTCTGGGTGGCCACCCATCGCCGGCATCACCAGCACAGCGATGTCCAGGGGGACCCCCACTCGCCGCATGAACACGGTGAGGGCATGAAGGGACTGATGCTGGGGTTCTGGCACGCCCACATGGGCTGGATGTTCCGCGGCGCCGACGCCATGGCGGTCCGCAGCCTTCCCGACCTCTCCCGAGACAAGGTGGCCCGCGTGGTGCACCGTGGCTTCGTGTGGTGGGCGCTGACCGGACTGGTCTTGCCGGGGATTCTGGGCGGTTTGATCACCCAGACTTGGTTGGGCGCACTCACCGGGTTCCTCTGGGGCGGTCTCGCCCGGGTGTTCATGGGTCACCACGCCACTTGGAGCGTGAATTCGATTTGCCACCTGTGGGGTACCCGTCCGTTCAAGACTCGCGACGAGAGCCGCAACAACGCCGCCGTCGCGGTCGTTTCACTGGGTGAGGGGTGGCACAACAACCACCATGCCCATCCGCAGTCGGCCCGTCATGGTCTGCGCTGGTATCAGTTGGATCTGACTTGGATCCTCATCCGGACCCTCAAGTTGATGGGTCTGGCCTCCAACCTGCAATTGGCTCACTGATCGGTTTTCCGATCGGTTCACGGAAACGGCGTCCCGACTTCGACGACGCCCAGAAACACAACAGGGTCTGCTCCGGGTGATTCCGGGCAGACCCTGATGTGTTTTCCAGGGGTTCAGGCCTTCTTGTAGAACGGCTTTTTGACCACTTCGGCCGCGTAGCGTTTGCCGCGGATTTCGATGTGCAGCGCGGTGCCCGGCGCGGCGAACGCCGGCGGCACATAGGCCATGCCGATGCCGGCATTCAGGGTGGGGCTTTGAGTGCCGCTGACCACCGTACCGATCGGGGCCTCGGCCACCACCACCGGGTAGCCCGGGCGGGGCGGGGCCGACTTCTCGGTCATGCGGAAGGCGACGCACTTCTTGGAGGGCCCGGCTTCCTTCTGTTTCAACAGGGCCGCGCGACCGACGAAGTCGCCCTTGTCCCAGGCGATGAAGAACCCGAGGCCCGCCTCGACGGGGGAGGTTTGTTCATCGAGTTCGTGGCCGTAGAGCGGGTAGCAGACCTCGGTGCGCAAGGTGTCGCGGGCCCCGAGTCCACAGGGCCGGATGCCCACCGAGGCCCCGGTGGCGAGGGTGTCGTTCCACAGTGCTTCGAGCAGGCCGTTGGGGGCCACGAGTTCGTAGCCATCCTCGCCGGTGTAGCCCGTGCGGGCCACCCAGACGGCCTGACCACCGCGATCCCAGCGGCCGATCTGGTTCTTCTTGAGGGCCGAGGCCGCGAGTCCCGCCGCACCGGCCAGCGAGGGCCCTGCGAACAGGGTGTCGATGAATTCGACCACCCGAGGGCCCTGGAGAGCGATGGCCCCGGTGGTGGCCGAGGCGTGGTCCATGCGGACGCCGGCCCGGTTCGGGAAGGCATTCCAGTGGGCCTCCAGCCAGGCGATGTCGGCATCGATGCGGCCCGCGTTGATGACCAGCAGATAGGTTTCTTCGGCGATCCGATAGGCGTACAGGTCGTCGACCGTGCCCCCGGTTTCGAGGCACAGGTGGGTGTACTGGCCGAGGCCGACGGTCAGTTTCCCGAGGTCGTTGGTGAGCACTCCGTTGAGGAAGGCCAAAGCCTGGGGGCCTTCAAACCAGACCTCGCCCATGTGGCTGATATCGAACACTCCGGCGGCCCGACGCACGGCATGGTGTTCCTCGACGATCGAGGTGTATTGGACGGGCATTTCCCAGCCCCCGAACTCGATGAGCTTGCCGCCGAGTTGCTGGTGCGCTGCGAAGAGGGGAGTGCGTTTCAAGGACATGGGATGGGAGATCGGTTCCACAGGGCCTCGGAAAAAATGCATCCCGGGGCCGCAACGGAACTCCGTTGAGGATGAGCCCGAAACTCCCGGAATCCAACCTCCTGTTTTTCGACGGCTGCCCGGTCCAGCCGCCTCAGGCGATCACCGAACGGACGACGTCGCCGGCCACATCAGTCAGGCGGAAATTGCGGCCGTTGTTGAAGAAGGTGAGTCGCTCGTGGTCGAGCCCCATGAGGTGCAGGATCGTGGCGTGCAGGTCGTTGACGCTCACCTTGTCGACCGCGGCCTTGTGCCCGAACGGGTCGGTGGCGCCGTGGTGCACGCCCCCCTTGGCCCCGCCCCCGGCCAACCAGTAGGTGAAGGCGTGGGGATTGTGATCGCGGCCCGGGTTGCCGCCTTTTTGGGAAACGGGCAGGCGACCGAACTCGCCGCCCCAGATCACCAGGGTTTCGTCGAGGAGGCCCCGTTGCTCGAGGTCGGCCAGGAGGCCGGCGATGGGTTGATCGGTCTCGCGGGCGAAGCCCCGGTGGTTGCCCACAATGTCTTCATGGCCATCCCAGCTGCGCTGGTTGTCCATACCGCCCGAATAGATCTGAACAAAGCGGACCCCACGCTCGACCATGCGGCGGGCCATGAGGCACTGGGCGGCGAAGTGCTTGCAGTGCGCTTGGTCGAGGCCGTAGAGGCGCTTCAGGTGCTCGGGTTCCCGATCCACGTCGAAGGCCTCGGGCGCGGCCGTCTGCATCCGGTAGGCCAGTTCGAAGCTCTCGATGCGCGCGCCCAGGTCGCCCTCGGATCCCGACTGGGCCAAGTGGTGCTGGTTGAGGGAGCGCATCAGGTCCAGCTGTGCCCTCTGGGCTGGGGCATCCATGCCTGCGGGCCGGTGCAGGTTGTCGATGGGGTCGCCTTTGGGGCGCAGCCAGGTTCCCTGGTACACGCTGGGCAGGAATCCGGCGCCCCAGTTGCTGGCCTGTCCCTTGGGCAGTCCGCGGTCGAGCGGGTCGCTCATCACCACGAACGAAGGCAGGTCGCGGCTTTCACTGCCCAGGCCATAGGTCATCCACGAGCCCACGCAGGGGAAGCCCATGCGCGTCGAACCCGTATTGATCATGAACAGGGCGGGACTGTGGTTGTTGGACTCGGTGTGGCAGGAGTGGAGAAAAGCCATCTTGTCGACCTGCCGCGACAGGTGCGGGAAGAGGTCGCTGACCCAGGTGCCGCTCTGGCCGTGCTGCGCCCAGGCGAAGGGGCTTTTCATCAGGGGCCCCACCGACTCGGTGAAGAACCCGGTTTTCTTGTCGAAGCCCGGCAATTCTTCGCCGTGTCGCCGGATGAGTTCGGGTTTGTAGTCCCAGGTGTCGACTTGGCTGGGCCCTCCGTTCATGAAGAGCCAGATTACCGATTTGGCCCGGGTCTTGAGTTGCGGCGGACGCGGAGCCAGGGGATCGACCGAAGGGGCCGCCAGCGCCCGCGGCACCAGCAGGCGGCTCTCGTCGAGCAGCCCGGCCAGAGCGAGCAGCCCGGCACCATGGCCCGCGCGGCGGAACAGATCGCGGCGAGAGAGAGGGTTGTTGAAGGCGGGATGGGGGTTCATGGCGAGGGGAGGGGCTTCGGTCGAAGGCCGGGAATGGGCACGGGAAACACCGGATTCTCTTGGACTTGATCCCGGAGGATCGCCTCGGCCTGGGCGACGAGGTCGGGTCGGTGGGTAGCCAGGTCGGTGTGTTCGTTGGGGTCGGTCTTCAGGTCGTACACCTCCCACGCTCCGGGCTGGTTCGTCTTGAGCCGTTGCCGGACCGCCTTGAAGTCGTTCATGCGCACGGCGACCTGTCCCCCGTACTCGGGGAACACCCAGACCATCGGACGGTGTCGTGCCGAGGTCTTCCGGCCGGTGAGTTGGGGCCAGAGGCTTTGACCGTCGAGGCCGCCGGGAGGCTTCAGTCGGGCCGCCTCACACAGCGTGGGAAACCAGTCGGCGAAATAGCTGGGGCGATCCTGGACCGAACCGGCCGGGATGCGGCCCGGAAGGCGCGCGATGAGCGGGACCCGGAGCCCACCCTCGTACACCGACCCCTTGAATCCGCGCAGTCCGGCCGTGCTGTTGAAGAAGGCGGCGTCGACGCCACCCGTGCCGAAGCGCGGGTTCTTGCCCGCGGGATGGGTGGTGCCGTTGTCGCTGGTGAACACCACCAGCGTGCGCTCGGACAGCCCGGCAGAGTCGAGCGCCTGCAAGACCCGGCCCACATGGTCATCCAAATCGGAGATCATCGCCGCATAGGCGGCCCGGGGGCGGGGGTGGGGCAGGTAGCCATTCTGGCCCCGGTAGGGCTCGTCGTCCCACGCGGCGGGGAACCGATCGACCGAGGCCTTGGGGGGGTGCATCGCCACGTGCGGTTCGATGAAGGCGAGGTAGAGGAAGAACCGATCGTTCCGATGCTCGGCGATGAACTGTTCGGCCTCGGTCACCATCCGTGTCGGTGCGTACTGCGCGCCCGTCTGGTCTTCCAGACGCACCTCGCCCGAAGGCTGGGGCCTGTGCCCCGGAACCGCCGGCTGGTTCAGCGGCACGCGCTCCGCATTGCGCCACAAAGAGGCCGGATAGTAGCTGTGGGCCAGCGCCTGGCAGTTGTAGCCGAAGAAGTGGTCGAAGCCCTGGGTGTTGGGATCGCCCGTGCTGCCCACCGGTCCGAGGCCCCATTTGCCAATGGCCCCCGTGACATACCCCGCCTCCCGGAACACCTGAGCCACGGTTCGGGCCCGGGCGCTCAGCGGGTATTGGCCCTCGGTGAACTGGGCGAAGGCGGTCTGGGCCTGGAGGTTGCCGCGGATTTCCGCATGGCCCAGATGTCGGCCGGTCAGCAGCACACATCGTGACGGCGCGCAGACCGGAGCCCCGCTGTAGTGCCGGGTGAATCGCATGCCCTGCGAGGCCAGCCGGTCGAGGTGGGGCGTCGGGATCTTTTG
>JAIXXC010000272.1 GCA_027490985.1 Verrucomicrobiales bacterium | reverse complement strand
TTTTTGGTTGATTATCATCCGTTTTTTGGTTGTTTATAAAACGCATGATGCGTCGTCATCTCACCGAGCAGCTCTTTCAGGCGTTGGGGGACACACCTGCTGTCTTGATCAACGGCGCGCGGCAGACCGGCAAAAGTACTCTGGCCCAACTGCCGGAACTGAAACAGCAAGGTCGCCAATATCTAACCTTCGACGACCCCGGCGTTCTGACGGCGGCGAAGCGGGACCCCAATGGGTTCATCGCCGGTTTGACCGCGCCCGTGACGCTGGATGAAATCCAGCACGCTCCAGAACTGTTCACAGCCATCAAGATGGCGATCGACCGGAAGCGCGAACCGGGACGTTTTCTACTCACCGGCTCGGCTAATGTCTTGCTGCTGCCGAAGTTGTCCGAGTCATTGGCAGGTCGCATGGAATTGTTGACCCTCTGGCCGTTTTCCCAGGGCGAAATCCATGGCGTCAAAGAAGGCTTCGTGGATGCGCTGTTTTCCAAGCGGCCGGTCTGGGCATCAGGAGAGAACGCTCACCTCCAGCGCGATGAACTGTTTAAAAAAGTCCTGTCAGGGGGTTATCCGCTGGCGAATGCCCGCAAAACCGCGTCACGCCGTAAGGCATGGTTTCAGTCCTACCTGACAACCATCCTCCAGCGCGATATTCGCGACCTCACCCATGTCGCCGACGTGACGGCCGTGCCGCGTCTGTTGTCGGTGGTGGCCACCCGAGCTGGCAGCCTATTGAATTTCGCAGATCTGTCGCGCTCATTGGGGCTACCTCAAACCACTCTGAAACGTTACTTCGCCCTGCTCGAAGCAACGTTCCTGACTCAACTGCTGCGGCCGTGGGCGAGCAACCTCGGCCAGCGGGTCATCCAGACGCCCAAAGTGTTTTTGAATGACACCGGCTTGCTGGCGCATCTGCTGGGATTGACCGTTGAGCGATTGAACGTGGATGGCACTCTCGCCGGTGGCGTGCTGGAAAACTTCGTGCTGATGGAATTGCGCAAGCAATCCGCATGGAGTGAAACCCAGCCGGAATTCTATTTCTGGCGCACAGCATCGGGACAGGAAGTGGACATCGTCCTGGAAGACAGCTCAGGACGATTGGTCGGCATCGAAATCAAATCCGGTGCCACGTTGGGAGGCTCGGATGTCCGGGGATTACAGGCGATGGCGAACGCGGCGGGCCCGCGATGGGTTCGCGGCGTGGTGCTTTACACCGGCAGTGAGGTCATTCCTTTCGCAGCGAATTTGCACGGACTCCCGCTGTCACAACTGTGGGCAACTCACCCTCAGTAGGCGGCCATTCCAGCCTCCCTTTCCCATGCCAGGCTGGTGTCCAGCACGGGCGAAAACGAGGCGAAGCGACACAACGGTACCCAGTGGTATGGCCATTGAGCCATGGCCGGAGGCCGATCGAAGGAGACGATGGGATGCAATGCGTCGTGAATCTCCCCGTCACCGACCTGATCGTCACCGCCCACGAAACCGGCTAGACACTCAACCTCGGCCATGAGTCCTGCCCCCTTTTTCGCCGGGCGGTTGGACGCCGACCTTGTCTCAATCAATAACCGATGTGGGTTCGCGACCGATGGCTTCCACCGGGCAAGCCTCCATGCCTTCGACGGCTCGGGCTTCTTCTTCGGGAGCCGCAGGCTGATGGTGGACTACTGAGTATCCAATGTCGTCATTGCGCCGGTAGATTTCCGGTGCTGCTTCCCGGCAGAGATCGCAGTCAATGCATTCGCTGGTGACGTAGAATGGGCCCGGGACATTTTCCGAAAGCCGTTCACTGGGTGTGGCCATGTTGGTTGCTGACTCTTTCCGCCGAACCCGTCCGCCGTTTTGGCGAGCATCTGATCCGGCCGACGACCAGAGCATCAAGGGACGAAATCATTGCGTGAAATGCATTACTCAAATCACTCTCATTCTGAATCCGCATGAATGACTTCCTCGCCACCGTCCCGTTCGATCTCTACGAGCTGAGCCTGTTCCATCTCGTGGCGGAGCATGGCAGCTTTACCAAGGCCGGACAGAAAGCCCGACTGACCCAAAGCGCGATCACCCGCCAGATCCGCGGCGTGGAGGAGCAGCTGGGCGTCGCGTTGTTCGAGCGGACCACGCGGCATGTCTGCCTCACCGACGCCGGAAAGCTTCTCTACGCGAAGTCCAAGCCCATTGTCGCTTCGGCAGAAGAGACGCTGAAACAAATCCAACAGGACTTTCATCTCGTGCCCAAGACGCTGCGAGTGGGCGTGGCACGCAGCATCGGACTGGCCTACTACGCGGGCTTTTTCTTCGCGTTTCGACGCCAGCTTCCCGAGGTGCAGCTTCACGTCGTGCAACTGACCAGCCAGGAGATTCTGGAAGCGGTGGAGTCGCGAGCGTTGGATGCCGGGTTGCTGTCACCGCCCCGTCGGCTACCCCAAGCCTTGGCCGTCACGCACCGGTTTGAAGACGAGTTCGTCCTCGTGACGCCGCCGGATCATCCGATGGCCAAAGCCGGTGGAAAGACGTCGCTGAAATCGCTGCGCAAGGCTTTGCTGGCGGAGCGTTGGCTGCTCATCGATCACCGAGGCGAAACCGGGCGCGCGTTGCGGTCGTGGCTTGAGGCGGAGGGACTGCCCGTCGAGCCGGCCATGGAGCTGGACAGCTTTGATGTCATTGTGAATCTCGTCTCGCTGGGGCTGGGCGTGAGCCTCGTGCCGCACCGGGTTCTTGCCCTGTATGGGGATCGACGCCGGGTGGGACGCCTCCGCCTTCAGCCGCAGTTCATGCGGGAGCTGGCAGTGGTTGTGCGCAAGAACCGGATCCACCCCGAGCCGCTGGCGTCCTTCATCGAGGGCATTCTCTTCTGAGGGGATGGTTGCGGGCGGCTTGATCAGTCCTTGGCGGGGTCGCGAAGGTCAGAACGGAGCCGGTGATGCCTCTATCGCGTTCCCATCGGGTGCCGTCATCCGGCATCGCGCCGGAGCCATGGGCACCGTGCTCGTGTCCGCGAAGTGGCTGGAGTGCATGATTCCATCGCCAGACCGGATGCCTCGTTGACACCGCCACTGGCCGTACCCTTCTTTTGCCCAATGCCGCTCTGGCTCCATGTCGCTGTCGTGCTCTTCGCGGTGGCCACCGTGCATGCCCAGTTCGACAAGCCCTTCAAAGACCGTCCCGACGGTCATCCGGAGAACCGGGCACGCGTCGACCGCATCCATCAGGACGAACTCCGCCAGTTCGCCAGTGACACCAACCTCCTCGTCCTCCCCGGCCTGATCGCCGATCGACGCAAACAACGCGTTGAAGTGCGCGTGGAACGGTCGGCCGTGGGAGCCAATGCCGCCTGCGAGTTCCTTGTCGTGAGCGAGTCGAGCGACCATGGCTACGAGTCCCTGCTCATCGCCTTTGCACGGCCCAGCGACATCCACGCCGCGCTCCGCTTCATCGGGACGGAACCCGGCGAATCGTACCATCCGCCGACCCATCGGTTCTGGGCCAAGGGCGAACGTTTCCTGCTCAGTGTCATCACCACCAACGGCAATGTCCTTCGTGTCGAGAACCTTCTGATGGATCGCCGCTCTGGCTCTGCTCTCCCACCGGAGGGTTTTCTCTTCACCGGCTCTCGGCGAATTCCTGCCCCAGACAATTCAAACCGCCTGGAGTACGTCGCCGACACCTTTCAACCGATGGCGATCGCCTGCCTTTTCAGCACGCCCTACGCGGTCCTCGAAGTACCGAGATCGGTGTCCAAGGAAACGATCTACCGGAACACCACCGTAAACCCCGACTTCAAAATCGCCGAGGGAACACTGCTGACTCTGGCCATCGAACCAGCCCTCCCGCTGGGTTCGAAGAGCGTCCAGGATCTGGTCCTGCAGGTCGACGCGGCTCCCGACACCGGAAAACCGCCGGGGTCCAAGATCGAAGCCTTGGCCAACCTCCGTGTCCAACTCCGGGAAGGTTCAACCGTCTTGAACCCCGATGGATCCTTGGTCTCCGCGGTCGTCGCAATCGCAGCACTCGATCGCCAGAAGCGCATCCCCTTCCTCACGCTCCACTGGTCGCCCGCGATCCGACTCGCGTCCGTCCAAGCACTGGCCGAAATCCTCGGTTCATTGGACAGCGAACAGGGGATCCGCATCGAACCTCCGCTACCCGGGGATCCCTACTACCGCGCGTTCACCCCAGACCGACAACTCCTCAACCGCACCGAACGCCGAGGCCATCCGCCCGAACTGGCCGTGCACCAGAAGGATGGCCGGATCTCCGGCCGTCTGCTGCTTGTCGAATCCGTGCGGAAGGAGGGGGCCTCTGGCTCGGAGCTGGAATGCATCGAACGCCCCCTCTTGGGTGCCGCGGATTTGTGCCGGGAACTGGAGGCCGATCGGGAGAGAAACCAAAGCCCGGATCGTCGGCCCCGCCCCAACGTCTTACTCGCATTCGTGCCACCCGACCTTACCTTGGGTCAGCTGACCACGTTCCTCAAACCTGCCCTGACAAACCAGACAGCGATCCACCTCCTGCTGGACGAGCCCATGCCGCCCGCGCCCCCGAAGCCATCCGCCCCATGAAGACACCGATGCCCGCAGCCCTCCGATGCCTTTTGTTGGCTTTGAGCCTCCTTGCCGGTCCAGCGCTGTTCGCAGACGACTCGAAGACCGTGAAGCCCCCGTTGCCCATCGACGTTTCGTTGGGTCACGAGATCCAAAACGCCATCGACCGAGGTCTGTCCTCCCTCCTCGCCAGCCAGAACACCAACGGCTGGTGGTCCACTCCAGATCACGTTGCTCCCACAGCCCTGATCCTGACCGCATTCATGGGTGAACCCACCCGACGCTTCCAGACGAACCTCCCCGCATCCCTCTCCAAGGGCTATGCATTCATCCTCGGGTCCGTGAAGCCCGACGGCAGCATCTACCGGACCTCCCTCATCAACTACAACACCTCCCTGTCCATGGTGGCCTTGGCCGCATCGGGCAATCCCGCCCATGACGGGATCCTCGGTCGTGCCCGGACCTTCGTGATCCGGTCACAGATGGATCTGGGCGAACCGGGGAAGATGGACTCGCCGTTCGACGGAGGAATCGGATACGGCGACAAGTACGCCCACTCCGACATGAACAACACGCTGACGGCGTTGGAAGCCCTGTACTACACGCGGTATCTCCAGGCGGGCGAATCCACCGTCCCCAGGCAGGATGTGAACTGGAAGGCTGTCCTCCAATTCGTCCAGAACTGCCAGAACCTGCCCAGTCACAACCGCCAACCTTGGGCCTCGGACGACGTCCGCAACCGCGGCGGGTTTGTCTATTATCCCGGCCACAGCATGGCCGGCGGCGAGACCAACGCGCTCACCGGACGGGTGGCTTTGCGGTCCTACGGCAGCATCAGTTACGCGGGGTTGCTCAGCTACATCTACGCCGATCTCCAGCGGGAGGATCCGCGGGTGGTCGCCGTGCTCGATTGGCTGCGCTCGAACTATACCCTCGACGAAAACCCCGGCATGGATCTCCAGGGCCTGTACTACTACCTGCACCTCATGACCAAGGCCCTGAACACCGCCCGGGTCGACACGCTGGAATTGAAGGACGGCCGGAGGATCAATTGGCGTCGCGAAGTCGCCCTGCGCCTGATCAACCTCCAACGCACGGACGGATCTTGGGCCAACACCAACGCGCGCTGGTGGGAGAAGGATCCCAATCTGGTCACCGCCTATGCGGTCCTTTCGCTCGACATCATCCACCGCGGCATCCGCTGACCAGCGACTCCACCCCTTGTGAAACACTTGCTGCAAACCATCACACTGGCCGCGTTTTTCTTACTGCCGGCGTCCCTCGTTGCGGCGGGCAGGAGTCGCGAATTGAAGATCCCCGATTTCACCCGGGGGGATAAGATCCCCGAGGGAGCCAAGCACGACTGGAACCTCGGGGCCACTGGCCTTCGCGGTTGGATCTTCTGCGACCAACTGGTCACTTCCGATGCCCGACAGATAGCCGTCACACAGGTTGAAAAGGGTTCTCCGGCCGAAGGCGTTCTGGCGATCGGAGACGTGATTCTGGGTGTGGGCGGCAAGCCGTTTTCCCACGACCCACGCACCGAACTCGGCAAGGCCTTGACGCTGGCCGAGTCCGAGGCGGGACAAGGCCAACTCACCCTGACCCGATGGCGCGCGGGCAGTTCCGAAGAGGTGGCCTTGAAACTCCCCGTCCTGGGAACGTACAGCGCCACCGCCCCTTTCGACTGTCTGAAGTCCAAACGCATCCTCGAAGAAGGGTGCCGAGCCCTCGCCCGACGGATGGACGATCCATCCTACGCCCGAAGTCTCGATGCCATCCCCCGATCGCTCAATGCCCTCGCACTGCTGGCCAGCGGCGACACCCACCATCTTCCGCTGATCCGGAGGGAGGTCGCGTGGGCGTCGCAGTACGAGTCCAACGACATGGCGACATGGTATTTCGGCTACGTCATGTTGCTGCTATCGGAGTACCAACTGGCAACGGGTGATGCCTCGTTCATGCCGGGGTTGAAACGGCTCGCATTGGAGGCGGCCCGCGGCCAGAGCGCCGTAGGCTCTTGGGGGCACAAGTTCGCCCGGCCCGACGGACGCCTTTACGGCTACGGCATGATGAACTCCCCGGGCGTGCCCCTCACGATCTCCCTGGTGCTGGCACGGAAGGCGGGCGTGCAGGATCCGGCCGTGGACCTCGCCATCGAACGCAGCGCACGCCTGATGCGTTTCTACATCCACAAGGGCGCGATCCCCTACGGAGACCATCATCCGTGGATAGAGACACATGAGGACAACGGTAAATGCGGGATGGCCGCGGTCCTCTTCAACCTGATCGACGAATCCAAAGGCGCGGAGTTCTTCTCGCGGATGAGCGTTGCTTCCCACGGTTCGGAGCGCGATTGCGGGCACACCGGCAACTTCTTCAACCTCCTTTGGGCCATGCCCGGCATCGCTCAGTCCGGACCGAACGCCACCGGCGCATGGATGGCCGAGTTCGGCAGCTGGTACTTCGACCTGGCCCGACGCTGGGATCACGGCTACCGGCACCAAGGCCCGCCAGAGCCCGAGCACGACAGTTATGAAGGCTGGGATGCCACGGGCTCCTACCTCTTGGCCTACGCCATGCCGCTGAAGAAACTCTACCTGACCGGCAAGGTGGAAGGTTCGGTGCCGCGGCTCGACACCACGGCGGCTCAATCGCTGGTCCTCGACGGCCGCGGTTGGAACAACAAGGACCGCAACGGCTTCTACGACGGACTGAGCATCGCGCAACTCATGGAACGCCTTCAGAGCTGGTCGCCCATTGTGCGCGAACGGGCAGCCATGGCCCTGGGCCGCAGGAAGGATGTCCCCATCGCACCCTTGGTCGAGATGCAGGGATCTCCCAACCTGGACGCCCGCTACGGTGCCAGCCAGGCCTTGACCTTCCTGCGCGGACGGAGCACCCCCGCCATCGAGGCCCTCGGGAAGTCCCTGTTGCACGAAGACCTCTGGCTCCGCATCAAGGCCGCCGACGCACTCGCAGCCATCGGAAAACCCGCATCGAACACGGTGCCCCAGCTTCTCGAGATCATGGCGCGCGTGGATACCGCCAAGGACCCTCGCGGCATGCAGCAGCGCTACCTGGCTTTCGCCCTCTTCAACCGGGAAGGCATGCTCGGTCGGTCGTTGGAGAACGTGGATCGCCAAGCGCTCTACAAGGCCGTGAAAGCCGGCCTCAAGAATGAAGATGGACGAGCCCGCAGCAGCATGGGTTCCGTCTACCGCCACCTTTCCCTCGACGAGATCAGGCCTCTCCTGCCCGCCATCCACGAGGCGATCATGCAGCCCGCTCCCAGCGGCGAGATGTTCGCCGACGAAATTCGTCTCGAAGGCCTGCGCGTCCTCGCCAAGCACCACATCGAGGAAGGCGTCGCCGCGTGCGTGAAATACACCCGTGAACAAAATCCTTGGGCGAGCGAACTCCGGACACCGGAGATCATGGAAGTCCTCCTCAGCTACGGAACTCACGCCAAGGTCGCCATTGCGGACCTGACCCGGATCGCGAACTACTTCGAGAACGAGGAACCAGACTTCCCGAAAAAATTGATGCGGCAAAAGGCCAAGACCGTGCGCGAAACGATCGCGGCCATCCAAGCCTCCACCGATTCTCCGAGCCTCATCCGGCTCAACTCGGACGCACGATGACGCGGGTTCTCCTCGGGCTCCTTTGCCTGACTTTCCCGATCCAGAGCCCGGCCGACGGAGCGGACGAACAGCGTCCTCAATCCCTGTTGCCGCATGGGTCCGGGCGAAATCGC
>JAIXXC010000068.1 GCA_027490985.1 Verrucomicrobiales bacterium | reverse complement strand
GCTTCGAAGTTGTTCTGGTACACCGTCTGAGCCTGGGCGGACGTCAGGTGAAGAGTGAGCCAGAGCAGCCCAGCCAGCATTGACCTGAGACCCAGTGAGTCAGGCAATTTGGCGGCAACGGCCCGGGTGAACGGTTCCAAGCGCTGGCCGGGCCGAAACACAGTGGGAAGCATAGGCGGAACCGTAAGTTCCCCCGATAGGGACTGGCGAGCCGGACTTTCGCGACTTTCGCGACTGGGCAGCGATGTTGCCCCAAGGCGTCCTTCATTTTGTCGTGCACATGCTCGATCGAGCCGGCGCGGCATCCGCCGTTGCCCTGGTCCTTCACTCCAGCGGCGGAAATCCTGGCCTCTTCGAGCGGTGGGTTTTTGCAGCATCACGCAGGGGTGAACTCCATCTCCCACAGTTTCGCCAGAGGCACGTCCGGCGATTCGCCCAGCCCGAGGGAGCAGCAGCAGATTTGCGGAATCTTTGAGAAAGAAGCGACCAGGCCTGGGGTTCCGGTTCACGGACAGTTTGGTTGCGCGAGACCGCTCGGTTGAGCGGAGCAGGTGTCCAAGTGCTGTGTAAGCGACCGTCCAATTGCTGGGTACACGACCGTCCAATTGCTGGTTTAGGGCGCCGTGGTGACGACAGGTAACAGCCTGGTTTTATCCGGGGTCTCCGCCTCGAATCGCTCAGGGCTGCTTCACCGGAATGGTGATCCGTCCGAGATCCAATGACGGGGCAGTGTGGTCACCCGCCGGTACGACGACCTGCACCTCTCGTCTGCCCAGCTCTTTTCGAAAAGACCGCTGGTTCTTGTCGTCGTGATCCGTAGGCGGCACAGAGACTCGCAGTTTCAGCGTGTAGGTTCCGGCCGGCACATCGTCGAGGCGGAACGAGCCGTCGGGCTGGATGTCGGGGCAGAACCGGCGAATCCGTGCCTCTTGGCGCGCATACGCCCGCATTTGCCTCACCGTGTCCGGCATACGGCTGAACTCACCCACTTCCAGGGTTGGGCAATCCATACAGACCTCTTCCAATGTTTGCAGGTCATCACGCCACTGGTGACCGGCGACCGGTCGATCCAATTCGAGCCGGCCCACCAAGGAGCGACCCAGGGTCGTCAAGGTCACTTTGGTCACCCCGCTGGCCATGACATCCACCCGCTGGCGTGGCCCCATGCCGATGATACCGACCGGGCCCGGAGAAAACTTATACAAGCGTCGCAACGCCACCGGCCCGGGCGGAACATGGCTGAACCGAAAATGCCCCTGTTGATCGGTGGTCGCTCTCGTCTCGAGCTCGACAGGCCATCGGTCCGAATCCGAATCCGGCAGCCATGCCTTCAGCGCTACCTGCTGGCCCGCCGTCGGTCGGCCCGCGGTGAGCACCACGCCTTCGATGATGCCCCAGGGCTGTAGGACAATAGTGGTGCCCTTTGCCTGCTTGACGGGGATCTCCGCGAAACCGGCTTCGTGCGTCACCACCAGACTTTCCGTGTTCAGCCGCAACTCCAGAGAGAACCGTCCGACGGCATCGGTGATCGCCTGCGGGGCTTGGGTGCCGGAGAACATGCGGTTCTCGCGGACGAGAAATCCGAAGCCGAGCCCGTTGAGCCCCAGCACCGCGCCCGCGACGGGTTGCCCTGAGGCATCCACCACCCGCCCGTTTGCGGGGCCACCGCGGCGCAGACGAAACCGGAAGGCATGTTCTTCCGCGGACAGGGTGCGTTCGTCGGACACCGCGGGATCAAAGCCTTCCGCTGTCACCTCCAAGAAAAACGGCTCGTGAGGATGGTTCTCCACCACCCAGTTGAATTGCCCGTCGTGGCCATCGCCCAAGAGGTGCTCTCCCAGGCCACTGCTGTGCCTCAACACGGTAAACCTCGTTACCGGTTCACCGGAGTCTTCGTCCACAACGGTACCGCTCAACCGGACCGTGTCGGCCGGCGGAGGTTCCGGCTGCGGACTACCGGCCTGCTGATCCACCGACAGTCGGAACGAGAGCGCTTCAGAGCCCGATTGGACCTCTTCGATCGCCGTCATGAAACCGGGTGCCGTTATCTCCAACTGGAGTTTGCCAGGCGGGAACGAACCGAGCGCAAAGCGTCCGCCTTCGTCGGTTTGGGCCTCCAGCCGGGACCGACCGACGTGATGGAGTTCCTTCACCCGCGCCTGGGACAGAGGCAGTCCGTCAGAGTCCATCACTTGTCCAGCCACCTTGAGTCCCCGCCGCAGGATCACGACATGGTTGGTGGTCAGCGATACAGGCCCCTCCAGCGATACCGCCTCGCGGATGAATTCCGGGTGGGTGACGACATAGCGCATGTTTCCCTGATTTCCCCGAAGCACTGGCATCTGTTCGCTGCGAAAGCGGCCCTGGGCGTCGCTCATCAGGTCGCTGAGGCGCGAATGGAACGCGATGTTCTGTCGTTTACTCCCCATCATGCCTGGCTCGATGAAATCGATCCGGGCATTGGCGACCGGCGTGCCTGCCTCATCCTGCACCACCCCCGCAAGCAATTGGCCGGGCTCGAGGAGGCATTGGTAGGTGAGCACGGGATCGGTGAACTCGTGGTGTCGCCATCCCACAGTGACTGGCACATGGCCGGGTGCTGAAACCCAGAGTGTCAGCAACCACTCGGGGGGATTCGTGATGGGAATCTCGGCGTTGCCATCGCGATCGGTGACCCAGTCGAGGTGGGTGGAATCGCCTCGCCGTCTGGAGTACATGGCGATGATTTGGGCCGTCAACGGGCGATTGTCCGTCGTAGAACGGACGTTCAGCAGAATCTTCGAGGTTTGCTGCCTGGTCGGAGTTTCTGCCGTTGGTGAAGACTTCTCCGGAACAGGTTGGGTCGTCGGTGGGACCTGGGCCGGGAGAAGCGTGGCCGCGGTATCCGGCGCCCCAGGGTATGCCTGTGGCGAAAGCCAGTGGATGCCTGCCGTCAACACCACCAACGCTGCAACGGCCCACGGCATCAGCCGGCGAACCTGCACAAGCCACCAGTCGCGCACCGCGCCAACAGCGAGCGTGGTTGCGGCTTCGCTGGCCGTATTCGCCGCGGCCGCACTGGCGATGAGGCCTGCAAGACCCGCCGGTGCTGCGACGGTCGGCAGGTTTCCCAGCAGTGCCACCAAGCCAACTGCAGGCACGACGACACCGCGACCGGCGAGCCACGTTCGGAGCTTTTCCACGGCGCGGCTGACGCGCTTTTTCGCAGCCTCTTCATGGATGCCAAGCGCCTGACCCACGGCGCGGAGCGGTTTGCCTTCGAAGTAACGCAACAACAATGCATCGCGATCCGCGGCAGGCAGCGCGGCCAAGGCGGCGTCGAGCTGAGGTTCCACTTCCTTCCAGTGGTCGGGCACGGACGGTGCGTCGATGACGAGGGGTTGCATGGCGGCGAGGGATTCGTGGTGGGAACGGCGGTGTTCTGCCCGCAAGGCGCGGGCGGCCACGAAGCGCGTGGTTCGGAACAGCCAACCGGACAGCACCACCTGAGAACCGAGTGAGCCGGCCTTCCGGGCCAGCACGAGGAAGACCGCTTGCGTGACATCATCGGCCAGGGGTGACGCGCCAACCTGCCGACGGGCGGAGGCATGCACGAGGCTGATGTGGCGACGGACGAGTTCCGCAAACGCGGTCTCATCGCTTCGGGTGACCCAGGCTTGGAGCAGTTCGGAGTCTTTCATGTGCGCTTCGTTTCACCCGGTAATCCCCGGTCACCGGCGAAGGGGACAGGACGGGTCATAGACCATCGCCATTGGCAGGCAAACGAAGGGCGTGCCAATCATCCTCTGCCGTCGGATGAGGGTGCAGCCTTCAAACAGGAGTTTTTCGAGGCGGAGCTCCCGCTCTCTCCTGCAAAACCTTGCGGACGATGACCTTTGAAATCCAACCGCCGATGAGGAACTCATCGACGGGTCTTTGTTGGCGACGCTAACAGGGCTTTTGACGGAACGACCTTTACGACACCTCGGTCCAAGCCCGTCGCCGGCAACAAACACTCGGGTGCGATTCCTCCCGTCTCAGCGCTTCCGGAGTTCGTCGATCCGAGCGAAGGTTCCCGGCGGAATCAAACCCAGGACTTCGGGATGGCTTTCGCAGATTCGCACCAGGTCGGCTTCGTCCTTTGCTCGCTTGCTGGACCGACGTGAGGAGTCGGTCGCTGCCCAGAGTTTTCCCTGAACCACATCCGGGAGCGACGCCACCGGAACAGGGACTCCGAATATGACGCCGTCGATGGCTCGCGACGGGAAGCTGCCGTAGCGGTTGTTGATGGTGATCTGAATACGAAGCCGACTCCCCGGTTGGGTCGCGTTCATCGAGTGGGGAAACGCCTCCACCACGAAACCAGCTTCCTCGAGAGCCTTGCGGACACCATCCGCGGCGGTGATGGCGAAATCGGCGTCGAGCGTGACCACTGGCTCGACATACTGATTCACCGCCAACCCACCGATTAGGCAGAACGGGACACCCGTGCCACGAAGCGCTCTCACCAATCGGGCGAGATCATTTTCGCTACCGGTGATTCCGGCAAAGAATTCGGCTTCTGACATCATAACGCACGTGGGTCTACTGGGACTTGGACGAGAGCCTCCGCAGGATGGAATCAATGTCCCGATTTTTTGGGGGCGAGCAAGCCACCATGTCTCTGAGTTGAGACCCCGTTTGTTTGCCGACCGTAGCCCATGAAGTCGTAAGGATCCAAACCCAAGGAATCTCCACGAGCCGCAGCCGAACGATTCCGATGGAGACGAATGGAAGCCGACTCTCCGCAGGCGGCGTCTGGTGCCCAGCCCGGTGGCGCTGTTGGAGGCCTCGGACGTTGCGGCGATTCGCCAGCAGTCGACCGTCAGCCAGGCGGTGTTTGCCTCCCTCCACCACGTATCAAAGGTTAAAGCCATCCGCTGGGAGAAGGGCCGTTGACGACCGAGCGGTGCCGCCCTGCGGCGTCTCGATGGGGCGCGACGATGCCTCGAGGTGTTCCTGAAGCTTTGACTCCGATTGGGCCGTCATGCCTCGGGGAAGAAACCCCTTGAGGGGATGGGCAGGAGTGGATCGGGGTCCCACACGGCAGGGGAAGGGATCGCGACCTTGCCTGTCGGTGGAGTCATCAGCCAAAACCGTTGAGCCTCACTTCGAGACACGGGTTTGAGGTAGTGACGACCAATGATTGCGGGACTGTTTCCCATCAGTTCGGCCAACCGGTTACGGTTCTGGTGAACACCCAACCAGTAGGTGGCAAACGAGTGACGAAGACCGTCGGGAATCCACCGAATCTGAAGACTCCGTTGGTAACTCTTGAGACGTCGGGAAAACCCCAAGGGAAT
>JAIXXC010000235.1 GCA_027490985.1 Verrucomicrobiales bacterium | reverse complement strand
GATGACGGCAAGGTGGTCTTCACTCCCTTTCGCCCGCCGCCATTGGACCAGGGCACCTGGATGGACCGGGCGCGGCAAGTGGCTGTCGCCGCCGCCGTGCTGCGCCGTGAAGCTCCCGAGGCCGCCAAGGAGTGGCTCGACGGGCGCTGTGGGCTCCGGTTCGATGAGACTCAGGTCGAGAGGGCGGCGCTGACGTTGGACTCCCAATTCCGGGGCTGGAAACGGCGTCGGCTTCCGAAGTGCTTCTGGCTGTTCGTGTTCGGTTGGCGCGAACGCATCAACCAGAACTCGGGCCCGGAATGCCTGCCGGCGACGTGCATCGTGGCCGTGGATCAGCACGGGTATCGCACGGTTGCCGATTTCACCCTCGGGGCCGCCACCAATCCCCACTGGATCGAGATCTTCCGATCGCTCGAACAGCGGGGTGTCGGCGAGGTCGGTGGATTGACCGCGCGCATGACTCCGGGGTTGTTCGAAGCCGCCCGGGCCCAATGGCCCACGGCCCGGTTGCAGGTCTGCCAGCGGCAGTTCCTCTCGCGCTTCAGGAGTCTTCCGAGCGCGGCCAAGGGCCGGCGTTCCGAGCCAGGTTTCCGGGGTGCGACCCAGACGCTGGCCGAATCGTGGTCGAAGGCCATTCCCGAGGGGCATCCGATCGCGTCGTGGGTCGCGTCACCCGATGCCGGAGGGGCTTCGGCTCTGGCCACGACCGATCTGCCCCGCGAGTTGCAGGCGCCCCTGTCCTCGGTGTCGTGGCTCGAGCGGGAGATGCGCCTTGTTCGGGCCAAGGCTTCACAAGATGAGGTGCCCACCCACCCCTCCATGAAGGGCCGACTCCTCTCATCGGCGATGATCGAGTGGGAAGGCGCTTTGGACGTCAGGAAATCCTTCCTCAGCGACGACGCCATCCTCGAATTCCTGCAGTCGCGCGAGCACCGGCAGGTCGCCCAATCCGTATGATCCAACTTGTCAGCGCCGCCATCGGAGCCGGAGTCGCCCTGCTGTTGCTGGCGATTTCGTTCTTCAACGGCGTCGACTGGTTGGAGGCCCTGTTCCATGCGGCCATCTCCGGCGGAGTCATGGCTCTGATCGCCCGACAGTGGTGCCGCCTCATCTACCGCGCGAGCAAGGAGGCCGACTCATCCACCCCGGGTGGCGCCGAGACCGGATCCGAGGCCAAACAACCGAATTCCACAGGCCATGCCAGCCACTGAGTTCACCGAATCACCGGTCCTGGCCAGCTCGCTGACCCACAAGGTGCGGGCGTTGCACAGCTATCGGGACACCATCGGACCGGCCGATGAAGAAGAGGATCTGCTCAGGCGCTACACCCCGCTGGTGGTGCGGACCGTGCAACGGTATTGCCCGGCGTTGCCCGCGGGAACCGATCTGGATGACTGGATCAATCTGGGACTCTTCGCGCTGGTCCAGGCGGGCCGGACCTACGATCCGTTGAAGGGGGCATCGTTCCCGCATTTCGCGCGGATCCGCATCAAGAACGCCATTTTCGACGAATTGCGTCGCATCAGCCCGCTCTCCCGATCCGATCTGGCACGAAGGCAGGCCCTGGAGGAGACCATCGACACTCTCACGACCGAATTGGGAGGGCCTCCGTCCGAAGAGCAGGTCGCCGCCCGACTGGGGATGGCGATGTCCGAGTATCGGCAATTGCTCGACCGACTGCGGGGCGTGGTCTTCGAAAGCCTGTCGGAACCCGCCTTCCTCGCGAGCGACGAAGTCCCCTCACGGGAATTGGTCGATCTCAATCAGCAAGGTCCGGCTGAACAACTCCTGCAGCGGGAACTGCACCAACAGGTCCGGGACCGCATCCATCAGTTGCCCGCCGTGCAGAAGAAGGTTCTCCACATGTTCTATTACGAGGGCCTCCGGTTGAAGGACATCGGTGAACTCCTCGGCTTCACCGAAGCCCGGGCCTGCCAGATCCATGTCCAGGCCGTGTCCGCGCTCAGTGCCTATCTCAAGCGAGTCAACCCCATCTAAAACCTATGGTCGTCATCGTCGGATTCGTCATCATCATCGGTCTCACCTGTCTGGGCTTCGTCATGAACGGTGGCAACCCGGCGGGTCTGTACCACACCGGAGAAGTCATCCCCATCTTCGGCATGGGTGCCGGGGCTCTGGTGATCATGGCCCCGGTCAAGACCATGAAGGGCATCGTCCATGGTCTGACCGCCACCCTGAAGGGAGCCCCCTACAACAAGGGCCACTATGAAGAGCTCCTGAAATGCCTCTACGAACTGTTCGTTCTCGGGCGACGTGGCGGCATGATCGCTCTGGAAGAGCATGTCATGAATCCGGCGGGCAGCAGCCTTTTCAAGAAGTACCCCAAGTTCTACAGCAACCATCACGCGATGGATTTCCTGTGTGACGGTCTGAAACCCGTGGTGGACGGACGCATCAAGCCCGATCAGCTGGAATCGCTGATGAAGCAATCCCTGGCCACAGCCCATGCCGAACATCACGAGCCGGTGGAGGTGCTGGGCAAAGTTGCCGACTCGATGCCGGCCTTCGGGATCGTCGCGGCGGTGCTGGGCATCGTGCTGACGATGGGCAAGATCGACCAGGGCACCACGGTGGTGGGTGCGAGCATCAGTTCGGCTCTGTGCGGAACCTTCTACGGAATCTTCGCCTCGTACGGCGTGGTGGCCCCGTTGGCCACCAACATCGACTTCATCGGCCGCGCCGAATCGATGTACATGAACGTGATCAAGGAGGCCGCCGTCAGTTTCGCCAACGGCGCGGCCCCGTTGCTGGCCTGCGAAGTGGGTCGGCGCGTCCTCAGCGATGATGTTCGTCCGGCATCCTCCGAGTTGGAGACGATGCTCAAGACGATGAAGTGAGCGCATTGGAACCGGAGAACTGACCTATGGGAGCTGGAGGAGGTGGTGCATGGAAAGTGGCGTATGCCGACTTTGTCACGGGCATGATGGCCTTCTTCATGGTCATGTGGATCGTGGCCCAGGACGAGAAGACCAAGGGCGAGTTGGCCAGCTACTTCCGCAACCGGATGATGTCCACGGTGAAGAACTCCCTCGGAGTGCTGCCCCAGAAGACCTCGGAATCCGACGGGGCTCAGAATCGATCCAAGCTCTTCGAGAACCAGTCGGCCGTCCCTCTGGAGTTCATGCAGCGACTGGACGAGCGTCTCGAGCGGGCGGTCATGGAGAACCCGGAATGGAAGGACACCAAATCGGTGAAGGTCGAGCGCAGCAGCGAGGGTTTGTTGATCACGTTCTTCGACAGTCCCGGCAAACCGCTCTTCCAGCCCGGAGCGCGGGGCATGACCGAGTTCGGTCAGTTGGTCTTCGAGACCGTTGGCTGGGAGCTGGCCCGCTATCCCCAGGTGGAGTTGGAGCTGAACGGGCACACTTCAGGCGAGGCGGGTGGGGTGGGTGGCGATGTCTGGGAATTGTCGGCGAACCGGGCCAATTCGGCCCGCCAATTGCTGCTTTCCTTCGGCGTGAAACCCTCGCAAATCCGCAAGATTTCGGGCATGGGCAGCGAACAACCGCTGCCGGATCGCCCCCGTGACGACCCCGGAAACCGCCGGGTGGCCATCGTGGTCAGGGCGGGGAAGTCGGCGGGCAAACCGGAGTGATCCATGGGCGCGGATTTTGTTCCATTTCCGAGGTATGACTTCGCTCCGGTCTCGGCGGTTCCCGAGTTTGCGCCGGTGACGCCACCGGCCGAATCGAAGACTGCGACAACGATCCCCGCCGACAAAGCCATGGCCGACCTCATGGAAGCGCTGCGGATCGGTTTGGATGAGGAGACGCTCGAAGCCATCCTGTCCGGGATGAAGTCGCCGCGGCTTTCCACCAAGGCCCGCCCGATTCCTCTGCGCGATCTGCATGCTCCGGAAACGCCCGCACCGCCCGAATCCAGCGATCCCAAGGCGCCCGGAATCGTGGTGACCCGGGTGGGCGAGGTGGTGCAGAAGGTCACCGTCGAATGCCCTTGCGGCGAACGGATCTCGCTCGATTGCGTCTACTGAGTCGCTCTGATTATGGCTGGTCTGGACATGTCCATCTCGGGTCTGGCTTCCGGTTTCGACTGGAAGTCGGTGGTCGATCAACTCACGGCCGTCGAGCGCACCCCGCAGGCGACGGTGCGCACCGAGCAGGCCACGCTGTCCCGGCGGCGTGATGCCCTGGGGCAGATCGCCACCCAACTGACGGATCTTCAGACCAAGGCCACCGCCCTGGGCGATGCCACGCTGTACACCCGCCGTTCAGGCGGTTCTTCCGATTCTTCGGTGGCCACGGTGAGTGCGGCCGACGGGGCCGTGACCGGCACCAACACGATCAGCGTCCTCACGCTGGCCACGCCCTCCAGTTGGCTCGGGGCGACCTCGGGCGTGATCAGCCCCCTGAATTCCGCGAGTGTCGACGCGAACACGGCCGCGACCGGGTCCACGATGGCCTCGGCCGGTTGGGGCGCGACGTTCACGGCCGGTACCGTGACCGTCGGCGTGAAAGACAACACCACCGGGACGGTGACCAACCGGCAGATCACCGTCGCCGCGACGGATACCCTGAAGGAGGTACTCAGCAAGCTGGACACGGCCATCGGGCCGGCGTTGAGCGCCAAATATTCGAACGCGACCGACCAGGTGACCCTCACACCGCCTGCCGGTTCGAGCCTCATCCTCGGCGCGTCGTCCGACACCTCGAACCTCCTGAGCTGTCTCAAGTTGTTCACGCCGGCGGCCGGGGCCAACGCCGTCAGTGCTTCGAAACTCGGTTCTTTGCGCCTTTCCTCCACCCTTACCGCTCAACCGTTGACCACGGCGTTGACCTATGGGGTGAGCGCCACTACCGGCCGTTTTTCAATCAACGGGGTTTCCATCGACTATTCCTCCACCAGCACGCTCTCGTCGGTGCTCAACAGCATCAACGATTCGGCGGCCGGTGTTCAGGCCTCGTTCGACTCGAGTCAGAACCGCATCGTCCTGAAGAACAAGGAGCCGGGAAACCGCGGTGTCGTGTTGTCGGACACGGCCGGCAGCAATTTTCTGACAGCGTTCGGCCTGATCGGCGGCACCTTGAACAGCGGCACCGATCTCGAATACAGCATCAATGGCGGAAGCACTCTCAAGGCCCGCTCCAACACCATCACCGACGCCGATTCCGGGCTCACCGGGTTGACGATCACGGCGGCCAAGGTCGGAACCACCACCATCACCTCCGCCAACGATACCGGCGCGGCCAAGTCGGCCATCGATGCCTTGGTCTCGTCGGTCAACCGGGTCCAGTCGTTGATCGCCTCGTTGACCGTCAGCAACCGGGATGCGGCCGGCAAGATCACGGCCGGAGTGCTGGCCTACGACCAGACGATCTTCCACCTGGGTTCGAGTCTGAGAAGCCTGCTGGCGCCCCAACTCTCAGGCAGTCCGAGTTCCACGATCCGGGGCCTCTCCGACCTGGGATACAGCACCTCGGGCTACAGCAACGAAATGACCGCCACCAACGCGGCCTCGCTCACCGGTGCGCTTTCCAGCCAGTTGTCCGAGGTCCAGAAGTTCTTCGCGACCACCACCACCGGTCTGAGCGCCAAACTCACCACCTTCATCAAGCCCATGGTGGATGAGATCTCGGGGACCCTGCCCCAGAGGCAAAAGGGGTTGACCGAGCAGTCGGCCCGGTTGGACGACCAATTGGCCGCGATGGAACGCCGGGTGGTGGCCAACCGCGAACGCCTACTGGCCGGGTTCCGGGCCATGGAAGCCGCCCAGGCCAAATCCAATTCTCAGATCCAATTCCTCAATCAGAAGCTCGGCATCACCTCATGACCAGGCCCTTCTACGCCATCGTTCTGGGGACCGTCTGCCTGCTGGGAGCCGGCTGCAGTTCCGTGGCCAAGCGTCTGACCGACGGCTCCTACATCGGCCCATTCCGAAGCCAGTACAACCACTGGTCCATCGGCCTTGAAGCACTCAAGCCCATCGGTCGGGTCGCCATTCTTCCGACGGCCTTGCCCGAAGGGGGCTTGGGCAACCCGCATACCGAGGCGGCGGGGCAGGTTCAGGCCAGCCTGGTGGCCGAATTGCGCCAGGAGGGCCCTTTCGAGGTGGTCTTCTACACGCCTCCGAACGGGCGTTGGTTGCAGGGCGCCTCCGAGTTGCGGACGACGGATGCGCTGCCCAGTCACTTGCTTCAGGACGTTCAGCGTCATACGGCGGCCGAAGCCATCCTCTTTTCCAGCCTCTCGGGATACCAGCCTTACCCACCGCTCCGGGTCGGAATCAAACTGACCCTGGTGCGGGTGCACGATGGCGTGGTGCTCTGGCAGTTCGACGACGGATTCAACGCCGGGGAGACACCGACCCTGAACGACGCCCGCCGTTATCTGCGGGAAGCCATGGGGATCGAGACCGATCCGCCCCCGGCCTTGTCGGTGGACAGCCCCCAGCGGTTCATCCGTTATGGAGTCGCTCAGGCTTCGCGGTTGCTGAAGAAGGCGTTCCTGCCTCCGCCCGTCGTTCAACCCGATCCCAAGGACGCCAAACCGGGCGGGGCTCGGCCAGCCGAGAAAAAAAACTAGGATCCGCTCTTTTTCCCCTTAAGGCCCCACCCAAGCTGCCGCAAGTCCTCGATGGAGGAGGTAGTGTGAAAATAGAAGCCATCAAGACTCAGGAACCGACCGTCGCCCCGGAGGCCAAGGTCAAACCAGGGAAGCAGCCCGAGCCGGGTGAATCCGTGTCCTTGCGTCCGGCTCCCAAGGTCACTCGCGAGGAATTGATCCAGGCCAAAGCCAAGGCCGAGAACGACTTCAAGATGGTCAAGGAACTGGTCCGGAGAGCCAGCCCCGACAGCGCGTATCCGCCGCTGGACGGAGTCGACCGCATCGCCAACCTGTTCGGAGCGGCGAAAGCCTGACCCGTTCGGACTAGCACGATCGCATGTCCCAGGCCCGCACAGCATTCGCGGCCTATCGGTCCGCCACCGAGGCCACGGTCTCCAAGCAGCGGATCGTGCAGATGCTCCTCGACGGAGCCGTCGTCGCCATCCAACGGGCCATCGAGGGCTTCGACATCGAGGAGTTCGGCCTGCGTCAGCAGACCATCCACAATCAGATCACCAAGGCCGCGGCCATCGTCTCCCAGCTGCGTCTGGCCCTGGATCTGGAGATCGGCGGCGACTTCTCCAAAAAGCTGTTCGGTCTCTACGGCTACATCGGTGAACAATTGATCCAAGGCAATCTGCGCAAGGAGTCGGAACCGTTGCTCGAGGCGAAGCGGCACCTGACGGTGATTCAGGAAGCCTGGAGGGAGATGCTCGCTGCTCAATCCATGGGGGTGTCCATGGACGCATCGGCCTCACGACCAGCCAGTGCTCCTGCGGCCGAGCGGGTGAACTTCAACATGAGTGTCTGATGGACGCGAACGACTCAGGGGCGGAGTCCATTCGCGCGACGTTCGCGTCGTGGGAGACTCTCAACGCCTCCCTGAAGTCGGCCATCGATCGGCAAGACTGGCCCGAGGTGGACTCCTTGCAGGGGCTGAAGACCGATTGCCAGACTTCCCTCGAATCGCTGTTGGCACTCCCCGAGTCGCTGTCTCCCGAGCAGCGTTTCCGGTTGCGGGAACTCCTGGATCAGGAAAAGGCCATCGGCGAACACCTCCTGAGCGTCCGGGTCCAGTTGGAGGCCGAGCAGCGTCGGTGGGAGACCCACCGCAAACAGTCCCAGCAACTCCGCAGCAGCTACGGCGCTCGTCCGCCGGGCGAGTCACTCTGGCAACACTTCACCTGACCGCCCATCCGGTTCGGGGTCGGGCTCACCAGCTGGCGATGGAATCGGCCCGGAACACCTCATCGAGGAGGCGATCATAATCGGGCGTGGCCGAGGTCAGCGACACCACCACGATCTCGTGGTCGGGTTGTTGCCGTTGATCCTGGATCAACCGATCGATCACCGGATCTTGAGGCCGGGTGAGAATGTGGAGAATGCGGGTCATCGGCGGTTCCTCAGAATCGGAAGACATAGGTGGCGCGGGCGGCCATAGCGGCCCACTGGGCATCGGAGATCTCCTCGAAAGGGATCAGGGGTTCTCCGAGTTCCGCCACGGCGGCGGCCCCCTGTTGGACCGTGACCGGCCATCCCCATTCCTTGAGGATGGGCAGATAGCGGCTGAAATTGTCCTCATCGATCCACTCGTCGGAGTACTCGGCCAACGACAGGATGGCCGCTCCTCTCAGATGGAGTCGCACCTCGACCTTCTTCCATGTGCCGATGCCGGCCGCGACCCGGATGGCTTCGGCGGGCCGCCCGCTGGTGCGCGGATCGGATTCCACGACGATCAACAGGCTGGGCTTCATGGTGCGTTGAAGCTGACGAACCGATCGGTGCTGGCGATGAGGTCGCTCACCACCGTCAGCCCGGCGAAGGTTGCGCGGTCGTCCACCGGAACCCCGTGGTGGTGCGCCCCATAGGCGCAGGCGTAGAACTTGAGCCCGCGAGACCGGAGGGCCTGCAATTCGGGATGGCCGACCCCGGCGACCGCCGAATCGATGCAGTACAAATAGACCACACAGCCGGCCCGCAGCGCCGTCTCGGCGAAGCGGACCCCATGGAGGAAGGCCGCTGCCTCGGGCGGCGCGGAGATCAGGATCCCCAGTTTTTTTCCGTCGAACGACATGTCCGGACAAGAAACGGGAGGTTGGCCCGGAAGTCAAAGACCACCGTCAGGGTTCGGTGGAGGCGTTGCGGCTTGGGGGGCGAGCCCGCCCCGGCGATCCGTCGAAGGTTTCGACAGCTCCGGCCGGTTCGCCCCGGATTCAGGCGGCCCCAGGGCAGGCCTTGACTTGCTGTTGTTGTTCTTCCTGCTGCACGAGGATCTCGGCCTCGAGGTTCTGGAAGGGTTGGAAGATGTAGGCGTTGAACAGGGCGTTGCCGATGTCGATCAGTTGGATCTGGAGGGCATCGATGTATTGATGCAGCCCCAGGAGTTGGAACACCTCGTCGATCGTGCCGAACTGGAGCTGGGCCACCAGACGACCGGCCAACTTTTCCGAATCGTTGCAGAAACGGCCGTCGGCCACCCCCGAAATCCGCCTGAGGGATCGGTTCAACTGTTCGACGCAGAATTTGACCGACCTCGGAAAATTGTCGGACAACAACAGGAATTCGGCGACCAGGCGCGGGTGCACCTCGGCGCCATGGATCGCCTTGTAGGCGTCCCAGGCACTGCAGGAATGCAACACCGAGGCCCAGGCCAGCGCGTCCACCTGGCTGACGGTGGTGGGCACCCCGCGTTCGGGGAGTGTCCCGTGGCGCACGTCCAGAATCCGGGAGGTCATGTCGGCCCGCTCCAGGAACTTGCCGGCCTGGAGGAAGAGCCACCCCTCATTGTGCGGGATCGTGGCATCGGTCAGCCCCTGCAGGGTCAGCGAGCTCGATTTGACCTGATGGAGGAAATCGAAGGGACTGGTTTCCCAGTCTTCGCGGGCCTTTTGCGAGTGCAGGTACAGGTACAGCCGGTTGAGCTCCTCCCAGATGTCGGCCGTGAGCTGGTCTCGGACCATGCGGGCATTCTCGCGGGCCTGGGAGATGGACGAGACCAGCGAGTTGGTGTTCTTGGGCTCGAAGACCAGGTAATCGGTCACCGTCTCGGCCGTGGCCACATCCTTGAGCTTCCAGAACGCGTTGGCGTCGCCCGTGGCCTCGATGATCGGCAGCCAGTGTTCCGAGAACTGCTGCGAATTCATGTTCCGGTGGTCGAGGAGCAACTGCAGGTTGACATCCACGATGCGCGAGGTGTTGTCGGCGCGCTCGATGTACCGGGACATCCAGTACAGAGAATTGGCGACTCGGGAGAGCATGGTCGTCGGGGAAGGGGGTTGCGGTTATTCGTCGCCGTACAGGACCCAGGTGTCTTTGCTGCCGCCGCCCTGGGAGGAATTGACCACCAGCGAGCCTTTGGTCAGGGCCACACGGGTCAAACCGCCGGGGATGATCACCGTTTTCTCCCCGTACAGGATGTAGGGGCGCAAATCGATGTGACGCGGCTCGAACTTCCCCCCGCCGACATGGGTCGGATGGGTCGAGAGATTGATCATCGGCTGACCGATGTAGTTGCGGGGATCCTTCTCGATGGCGCCGCGGAAGGCCTCGCGCTCGGCCGTCGAAGCCATCGGTCCCATGAGCATTCCGTAGCCCCCGGACTCGTTGGCCGCTTTGACCACCAGCTTGTCGAGGTTCTGCAGCATGTACTTGCGGTCGGACTCTTCGCTCGCGAGATAGGTGGGCACGTTGGGGATGATCGGATCCTGATCGAGGTAGTATTTGATCATCCGCGGAACGAAGTAATACATCACCTTGTCGTCGGCGATGCCCGTGCCGATGGAGTTGGCCAGCGACACATTGCCCGAGCGGTAGGCGTGCACCAATCCGGGCACTCCCAGCATGGAGTCGCGGCGGAACACGGTGGGGTCGATGAAATCGTCGTCCACCCGGCGGTAGATGACGTGCACCGGTTGCAACCCCTTGGTGGTCCGCATGAACACCCGGGCGTTGCGCACGACCAGGTCGCGCCCCTCGACGATTTCGATGCCCATCTCCCGGGCCAGATACGTGTGCTCGAAGTAGGCCGAGTTGTAGGCGCCCGGCGTCAGCAGCACCACCGTGGGATCGGCGACGCCCGCCGGCGCGATGTACTGAAGCATCTTGAGCAACTCCTGCGGATACTGATCGACCGGACGCACACCCACGCTCTCGAACATCGCCGGGAAGGTGCGCTTCATGGCGCGCCGATTCTCGAGCACGTAGCTCACGCCCGACGGGCATCGCCCATTGTCTTCCAAGACCATCCACTGACCGTCTCCCCCGCGGATCAGGTCCGATCCGCAGATGTGGATGTAGATGTCTTTGGGGACGCTGAAATTGACGAACTCACGGCGGAAGTGCTTGGCCGAGAGCACGAAGTAGGACGGCACCACCCCGTCCTTCAGGATCCGCTGCTCGTGATAGATGTCGTGCAGGAACAGATTCAGGGCGGTGATCCGTTGGATGAGCCCCCGCTCCAGATACTCCCACTCCTTGGCCGAGATGATCCGCGGCATCAGGTCGAACGGGAAGATCTTCTCGGTGCCCGCCGAGTCGCCGTAGACGTTGAAGGTGATGCCCTGACGCAGGAAGGCCGTGTCGACAGCTCTCCTGCGGTCGTCGAAATCTTCGGGGGTGATCTGCTGGAAGCGCTGCGCGAAGGTTTCGTAGGGTTTCCGGAAGCTTCCGGTTTGCGGGGACATCTCGTCGAAGTAGCCGCTCGGGTCGTAAGCGCTCAGCACAGGCTACCCTTACACCGGGAATGCAGTCAGGAGAACCCCCGAGTTCGCCAGACGAATAAGAATTCGATTCATACGACCCAAACATTTCATGCATGCCTGAATCGGGGAGTTTCAGCCCGCCTGGCCCGCTTCAGGGGCATGGAAATGGATTCTCCGGAATTTTCCGGCTTCGGCCCACCCCGGTTCGGCCCGCTCAAGGGCGTTCTTCCAGCCGGTAGAGGTGGGTCTGCGTGCGAACCCAGAGAGCCTCGCCGGCCGCCGCGGGCGAGGCCATGCATCCGGTGTCCAACGGGTTGTCGGCCAGACGCCGGAACGTCCGGTCGGCGGCGATGACCACGGTATTGCCGCTCTCGCTGAAGCAGTAGAGGCGATCCCGCGTGGCCAGAGGTGAAGCCGAATAATTGCCCCCCAGGCGTTCGCTCCAGACCAGCTTGCCCGACAACGCCTCCCAGCAGTTGGCCACGCCGCCATCCTCGATACCGAAGAGGAGATCCCCCACCAACGTCAGCGACGGTTTCTTGGGCGTGCCCCGTTTCGATTTCCAGGCCAGTTGAACGCCCTGGGTGAGGGGCGCCTCGGCGTTGGCATCGAGGACGGAACCCCGGCCGCCGGGCCGGATCGCCAGAGTCTGCCCCTGCGACCATCCGCTGGGCACAAACACCAGCCCGTGACCGATGACCGGTCGGGTCCCCGCCGAGTGGCTGGTCCGCTCCTCGACCCGCCACAACTCATGGCCATCGCGGGCATCCAGGCCATACACCGCCTTGGCCCCCTGGCTGACCAGATGCGGAATCCCGTCGACCGTGGTGAGGCCGCAGGTGGCGAACGCCTTGCGCAGGTCGCCATCGGCCTCGGGTTTGCCCTCCGGTCCCAGATCCTTGTAGTCGATCGAGCGGTTTTGCTGCCACCGGGTGGCCCCCGTTTTCGCGTCGAGAGCCACGATGAACTGGCGGTCGCTGCCATCGAAATTGAGGTACAACACCCCGCCGTGGAGGATGGGCGATGAGCCTGCTCCGCGGAAGTGGTTGCACTTCAGATCCCGCCGTTCCCAGAGCTTCTTGCCTGTGCGGGTGTCGAGGCAGGCCGTGCCCGCCTCACCGAAGGAGACGTAGAGGCGCCCTTTTTCGATGGCCGGCGTGGGCGAGGCGTAGCTGTTGTAGCGTTTCCACAGCGCCGGTTGTTCGGCTTCGAAGACCAGCACGTCGTGGATCACACGGCCGGAGGTCCGGTCGAGACACACCGCATAGAGACGACGGCCGTCGTCGGTGGCCGTGGTGACCCAGACCTGATCCCCGTGGATCACCGGCGACGACCACCCCTTGTCGTGGATGGCCGTCTTCCAGGCCACATTCCGGTGTTCGGACCAGTTCAGCGGAAGCCGGGTGGCGGTGCTGACGCCATCGCCACGGGGCCCCCGAAATTCGGGCCAATTCTTGTCGGCGGCCAGGAGCGAAGCTGCGGAGACCAGACTGAGCAGTGCGAGTTTCATGGCGTGGGAGCTTTTTCAGTGGACCCCATCAGCCGCAGGGTCGCAAGCAGTCCGGCCAGCAGCGCGATGGTGGCACAGGCCAGATACGGGGCGGGCAACCACAGATCGTACAGGGTGGTGGCCACGGTCGGCCCGAGCACTCGGGCCAGCGTTCCGGCACTCTGGGCGATGCCCAGCGTGGTGCCTTGCTCGTCGAGCGGGCTCAACTGGGAGATCAGACCCATGGTGGGAGCCCGGTTGATTCCGGAGCCGATCGCGAACACCGCCAGGGCCAGCAGCAGGGTGAGCAGTGAATTGGCCAGCGGCATCAGCAGGAGGCTGACGGCCACCACGATGAGGCTGGCTCCGATGAGACGGCGCTCCCCGAACGATTTGACCAGACGTCCGATGCCACCGCCCTGAACCATCGCGGCCATGATGCCGCAGAAGGCGAACACATACCCGACATGTTCTTCGTCGAAGCGCAGTTTGGCGTCGAGGAGCAGCGGCAGGGTCGATTCGAAGGCGGTGAAGGCGAAGGTTCCCAGGAAGTAGATGCCGACCAGGAATCCGACCTCCTTCATGGCCAGCACGTGACGGATCTGGGCCAACCGCGGGCGCCGGGGCGGCGGAGCGACCTCCGTCTTGCGGGTCTCCGGCAGGATGAAGCACCCCAGGATGAAATTGAGCGCGCAAATCGCCGCGGCCACCGCTCCGGGACCGGCGAGCCCGAAATGCTTGAAGGCCTGCGAACCCAGAACGGGTCCGAGAATGAAGCCCAACCCGAAGGCCATGCCGATGAGGCCCATGCCTTTGGATCGCTTCTCCGGGGTGGTGACATCGGCGATGAAGGCCGAGGCCACCGAGAGGTTCGCTCCGCAAATGCC
Organism: Verrucomicrobiales bacterium; assembly: GCA_027490985.1. GTDB lineage: Bacteria > Verrucomicrobiota > Verrucomicrobiia > Limisphaerales > UBA9464 > SXXZ01. Next base: position 6,957 of record JAIXXC010000235.1, on the reverse strand, counting down.
GGCGAACACGCGGGAACCGACGAGGATCCAGAAACCGGTATCGCCGATGTACCGGGCGGACAACCCGAACAAGCCATAGGCGATGATCGAACCGAAGTTGCTCACCAGCAGCACCGGTCGGCGTCCGATGCGGTCGCTCAACTGGCCCCACCACGGGGCGAAGACCAACTGCATCAGCGAATACACCCCCATGGCGGCGCCGATCTGCCAACCCTGGGCTCCATAGCGCTCGGCGTATTTGGGCAGCAGGGGCAGGCAGATGCCGAACCCGATCAGGTCGATGAAGACCGTCAGGAAGATGACCAGCAGCGGAGAACCGGACCTCATGGTGCCGGTCAGTCTGGAGCGGCCCAGCGGGCTGCGGCAATGGTCGAATGAACCCTTGTGGCGGCAGGGCCCATTCAGCGCTGACCGGAGGTCGTGCCGAGGTTATCGCCGAGGGCGTGGAACCTCAGTGTCCGGCCCGCAAGGTGCACTGCCCCCGGAGCAGGCGGACGCAGCAGGTGAGGCGGAACTTGTCGGGATCCTTGTTCCACTGATCCAGCACATCCAACTCCTCGTCGGTGGGAGGCGACAGGTTCTCCATGCCCGAGACCACCTCGGCCGCGCAGGTGCCGCAGGAGCAGTTGAAGCAGCCGGCCTCCATCTCGACTCCGGCCAATTCACCGGCCTCGACGAGCAACTCTCCGTCGGGCACTTCAGCGGTTTTCTGGGCAGGTAGGATGGTGATCGTGGCCATGGCGTTCGATGAATACGGGCGGAGCAAAAGGGGCGCCGGCCTTGAAGTCAACCTCCGGGGGATCTCCGGGGGATCTTCAGGCGGCCTAGGCGGTCTAGGCGGTCGGTCTAGGCCATCACACCGCGGATCACCTCGCCGTGGACATCGGTCAGACGCCGATTGATGCCGTTGTGATAGAAGGTGAGCTGTTCATGATCGATCCCCAGGAGGTGCAGGATCGTGGCATGGAGATCGGGGATGGTGACCCGGTTTTCACCGACGCCATAACCGATTTCATCCGAAGAGCCGTAGCGGTGGCCCGCACGGATTCCGGCCCCGGCGAGGAAGGTGGTGAAGACACTCGGATGATGATCGCGCCCCGGGGCATCGATGCCCTGGGTGACCGGGCTGCGCCCGAACTCGGTGGACCAGACGAACAATGTGTCGTCGAGCATGCCCCGTTGCTTCAAGTCCTGGATGAGGGCCGCGACCGGACGATCCATCGTGGCAGCCTGGGTGTCGTGGTTCTCGCGGAGGTTCTCGTGTCCGTCCCAGTTGATTCGAGGACTGCCGAAAGCCCCGCCATTGATGATCTGGACAAACCGGACCCCCCGCTCGAGCAGGCGTCGGGCCATCAGGCAATTGCGGGCGAAGCCCTTGTTGGCGGGGTCGTCGAGCCCGTACAGTCGTCGGATGGCCTCGCTTTCGCCCGTCAACTGCGTGGCCTCCGGGATGCTCACCTGCATGCGCGCGGCCAATTCGTACGAGCGCAATCGGGCGGCGAAAGCCCGGTCACCCGGGTGGGCCGAGGCGAAGTCGGCATTGATCTGGTTGAGCATCCGCAGGTCGGCCGTCCGGGCTTCGGCCGAGATGGAGGCGGGGGTCTCCAGGTCGACCACCGGTTCCTGGGACTGCGTCCGGAAGGGGACACCCTGGTGGTTGGCCGGCAGGAATCCCGAGGTCCAATTGATCGATCCGCCGGCCGGCAATCCGCGCGGGTCGGGCAGCACCACGAACGCCGGCAGATTCTCGTTCTCCGAACCCAGTCCATAGCTCAACCAGGCTCCCATGCAGGGGAATCCGTTGAGCGTGAATCCGCTGTTCATCTGGAAGGTCGCCGGAGTGTGGTTGTTGCTCTTGGCGAACATCGAGTGGATGAAGCACAGATCGTCGACGCACCCGGCCAGGTTCGGCAGCAGATCGCTCACCCAAGCGCCGCTCCGACCCCGCTGGCGGAAGGGGTAGACGCTCTTCATGAGTTTTCCGGGTTGACCGAAAAACCCCAGGTTTTCGCCCCGTCCCTTGAGTTCGGTGCCATGCAGGCGCTCGAGTTCCGGTTTGTGGTCGAAGGTGTCCAGATGACTGACACCTCCGCAGCAGAAGACCTGCACGATCCGCTTGGCCCGGGGGCGATGGTGCACTGTCGCTCCGATGGGAGCCGGGGTCGCCGAGGCGCCCAGGGCCCGATCCCGGGCCAACAACCACGTCAGCGCGATATGGCCCAGGCCTCCGACCGAGCTGGTGAGGAATTGGCGACGGTTGAGCGGTGACGAGTCAGCGGACATAGACGAACTCCGTGGTGTTCAGCAGCACCCAGGCGACATGGGACAATCCCCGGTCGCGGGCCGCTGGCCGGGCGAGAAGCAACTCGTCGGCGCGCGGTTCGCGGCCCAGGGCGAGCCACCAGATTTCCGGGATCGCCCGTTCGACATCGCCCGCACCCCGGGCGAGGGCTCGACGGGCGAGGTGGTCGGCCTGTCGTTGCACGAAGCCGCTGTTCATCAATCCCAGGGCCTGCAAGGGCGTCGTGGTCACTCCGCGCCGGGGCGTGCGCACCGACGGATCAGGGCAGTCCAACGCATCCAGCAGGGGTTCTTTGCCCGAGTTGATGTTCATCCGGTAGACGGTCCGGCGGTTGAACTCCGGGGTTCCGCGATCCACCAGGTGGTAGAAGGTGGCCCCGTAGTCGCTGGTCGTGAACGGACGGAAACTGGGGCCGCCGGCCTGCAGGTTGAGTTGTCCGCTGACGGCGAGCATGGCATCGCGGACCGCTTCGCCCTCGAGACGGCGGGGTGGAAATCGCCAGAGAGACACCGCATCGGCATCGATGGCCGCAGCGTCGGGTCTGGCCTCGGACGATTGCCGGTAGGTTTCCGAGGAGAGGATGAGGCGGTGCAGGGCCTTGATGCTCCAGCCCTGGGCGATGAATTCGGAGGCCAACCAGTCGAGCAGTTCCGGATGGCTGGGCCGGGTCCCGCTGCGTCCCAGATCGCTGGGCGTGCTGACGAGCCCCTGCCCGAAATGGAAGGCCCAGATGCGATTGACCATCACTCGGGCGGGCAGGGGATTGCGGGGGTGGGCCAGCCAGTCGGCGAACCGCCGGCGCCGCTCGGCCTCGGGGGCATCCGGAGACAACCCCAGGTCTCCCGGAAGCGCCGCCAGCGCCGAAAGCCCCGACGGATTGACCGTATCGCCCGGCGACTTCACATCGCCTCGACGCAGGATCCGGGTCGGAGCCGGTTGTTCGCGGCGGCCCGCGTAGGCTTGTGCCGCGGGGCGGTCTTCCGACTGGAGGGCGCGCTGGGCTTCCTGGAGGCGCTGCCGGGCCGCCTCACGGTCCCGGAGTTCCTTCGGGGTCAATCGGGCCACGGATTCGGCCAGCGAAGGTCCGCCGCCGCCTTGTTGGAACAGGGCCAGGATCTCGGCCGAAGACAAGGCCCGATCGTGCAGCGCCGCCTGACGCACGGCGCCGGTCAGCCAGGGCTTGCCACCGCCTTCATGACGGCGACCGATCGTGACCCGGGCATCGCCCGCCAGAAAGGTGACCAGCGAGGGGACTTCATACGGGGCACCATACGGTTGCCCGTTGCGGTAGAGGGCCACCCGATGATCGGACGAATACACCGCGGCGAGGTGGACCCAGCCGCCGTGGGACTCGGTCTCCTCGGTCGCCTGAAGGTCCCGGGTCCGTTGGAAGCCGTCGCTGCCGGCGGCCCACTTGCGGGGTTGCCGTTCGCCGAAGACGATGGCGTCGAATACCCGACCCCCCGATTGCTCCAGCGAGATCACCGCTCCGCCGCTCTGCTGCAAATCGGACAGGCGGACCCAACCGCTGAGGGTCTTTTCACGGATGTCCTGGGTCAGCGGGCGCGATTGGAACCAGGCCCCCGCTTGGGGAAGCTCGAGAACCCCACCAGCCACCCGCGCAGGGCCGTGCTTCTCGCCAGGCACTTCCGCCGACTCGAGTCGGTCGAACCGCCACTGGAATCGGGCTTGGGGCGCGACCGGTGTCTGGCCGGCGATTCGCGGAACGCGGGCCGCTCCCCGGGCTTCGATCGCCGCCACGGCTCGAGTCTCGGCTTCGACGGTCCGCCGCAAACGCTCCTTGCGGCCCTCTCGCAGACGGCGCTCGGTGTCGCCTTCGATGGGGCGGTCTCCATGTCGGACACCGTCGAACACCGCCTTCACCCGATAGTAATCGCCGATGGGAATGGGATCGAACTTGTGATCGTGGCATCGGGCGCAATTGACCGTGAGTCCGAGGAAGGTCTGGCTCACCACGCTGACGAGGTCGTCCATCTCCTCTTCACGGGTGATGGCCCGTTGGGTGGCGTTGGCCTGCGCGTTGCCCGCCTGATCCCAGGGCCCGGACACCAGCATGCTCGACGCGACGATGCCGTCGGTGGTGACCGGTTCGAGCACGTCGCCGGCCACCTGCTCCCGCATGAACCGGTCATACGGAAGATCGGCATTGAAGCTGCGGATCACATAGTCGCGATACGGCCAGGCGTGGTCGCGGGGGCGATCGTACTCGAACCCCTGACTCTCGGTGTAGCGCACCACATCGAGCCAATGGCGCGCCCACCGTTCTCCGTAGTGGGGTGAGGCCAGCAACCGATCGATCAGAGCCAGAGATCGAGGCTGGGAGGGATCCCGCTCGAACTCGGCCACGACTCCGGGTTCGGGCGGAAGACCCGTCAGGTCGAAGTGGATCCTTCGCACCCAATCCCGGGGTGAAGCCGGGGGATTCGGAGCCAACCCACGGGACTTCAAGGCCGCCCGGACGAACGCGTCGACCGGATGTTCGCCCGTCGGCACCGGCGGCCGCGAGATCGGCTCGAACGCCCAGTGCTTCTCGGGCGAAGCCCCCGCTGGTGCGGCCACCGACAGCATTCCGCCGAGAAACCCGAGACTCAGCACCCCCACGAGGCGGCTCCAGGCCAAACCCAACGAGTCACCCAAGCCGGCACACCCACCGGCGCGAACGCGGCGGGCGTGCTGGAACCATGAAATCCGGGAAGTCATCGGGAGAGTGGCGTCGATCAAACCGTCGAGTGGGCACCGATGCAAGCGACTCGACGGAAACCCGGCCCGGGAAATCCTCAGCCGGGCAGGGCGTCGTTCATTCGGGAGCCGGTCCGGGCAGAGGCTCTTGCGTGGCCTTCTTCCGCGCCTGATGGGCCTCCCGGGCGGCGCGGACTTTCTCGGTGGGCACGTATTGAGCGATGAACTGCCGGCGAAACTCACCGAACGTCCCCTGACGCAGGTGCATCCGGACATCGTTCATGACCTTCAGGAAGAAGTGACTGTTGTGGATGCTCACCAGACGCAGGCCGAGGATCTCGTTCACGTTGAGCAGGTGACGGATGTAGGCGCGGGTGTGGTTCCGACAAGCGAAGCACTCGCACCCCGGTTCGATGGGGTCGAAGTCGGCCTTCACGGCCCCGCCCTTGATGGCGAAGGTGCCCTTCGAGGTGAACGCCGTGCCGTTGCGGGCCACGCGGGTGGGCAGCACGCAGTCGAACATGTCCACGCCGCGAGCGACCAACTCGATGAGCTGGGCCGGCGTGCCCAGACCCATGGCGTATCGGGCCTTGTTCTCCGGCAGGTGAGGCTCCGAGATTTCCACCGCATGCATCATCTCGGGCTCGGGTTCGCCCACGCTGACCCCGCCGATGGCATACCCGTCGAAGTCCATCTCCACGAGCGCCTCGGCGCATTTCTTGCGCAGGTCGGCGTGGTGGGTGCCTTGGACGATGCCGAAGACGAGCTGGCCTTCAGCCCGGGGTTGGGCCTTGCACTCGGCGGCCCAGCGGAGGGTGCGCTTGACGGCCCGGTTCACCTCGTCGCGGTCGGCGGTGTGGGGCGGGCATTCGTCGAACACCATCGCGATGTCGGAGCCCAGGGTCCGCTGGATCTCCATGCTCTCCTTGGGGCCGAGGAAGATCGGTGACCCGTCGAGGTGGCTGCGGAACTCCACCCCGTGCTCCCGGATCTTGCGGATCTTGCCCAGCGAGAAGACCTGGAAACCGCCCGAATCGGTCAGGATCGGTCCCGACCAGTTCATGAACCGGTGCAGGCCACCGGCCTGGCGAATGATGTCCATGCCCGGTCGGATTGACAGATGGTAGGTGTTGCCGAGCAGGATTTGAGTGCCCATCTCGAGCAGTTCGCGGTTGTCCAGCGCCTTGACGCTGGCCTGGGTGCCCACCGGCATGAACACGGGAGTCTCGACGACGCCATGCGCCGTGTGCAGGCGGCCCAACCGCGCCCGCGAAGAAGGATCCTTGGAGAGGAGTTCGAACACGGGAGCGACTGTGCGCGAAAACCCGGGCATTGGATAGGGGAGTCGCACAGCGGGGTATCGGGCTGGCCGTGGAGGCATCCGGTCGGTTGCGTCAGGGCTGGTTTCTGGATTGGCGGCCGTGGGTCGGGTGGGTGATCATCCCGGCGTTCATGAAATCCTACCGGCTCAACCGCTTGTTCAACGCCAAGTCCAACCGCTGCTTCGACGTGGCGATGGATCATGGTTTCTTCAACGAATACGGGTTCCTCAGCGGCATCGAAGACCTCGGCAAGGCGGTACAGACCGTGGTGACCGCCGCGCCCGACGCGGTGCAGCTCACCGTCGGCCAGGCTCGGCACCTCCAGGCGTTGCCCGGCAAGGAAAAGCCCGCGCTGGTGCTGCGCACCGACGTGGCCAATGTCTACGGACAGGATCTGCCGCGCAGTCTCTTCAGCCGCATGATCGACGCTCCGGTGGAACAGGCCCTGCGGCTCGACGCCACGTGCGTGGTGGTGAACCTCTTCCGCATCCCGGGTCAGCCCGAGGTCACCGATCAGTGCATCCAGAACATCCTGCGCATCAAGCCCGAGTGCGATCGGTATGCCATGCCGCTGATGATCGAGCCGCTGGTGTTCCAGCCGAATGCCAAGGCCGGTGGCTACATGGTCGATGG
>JAIXXC010000033.1 GCA_027490985.1 Verrucomicrobiales bacterium | reverse complement strand
GGCCGTTCGTGCTCCAGGCCTCGGAGATCCGGGGTGGGGCTTGGTTTTCACCGGAGGCGGTCTCGGAGTGGATCGATCGGCGCCCGGGTGATTTCGCCAGCGCCTTCCGGGTGATCTGGGACCGCCTGAAATCCGGGTCCCCGACCTTGGCCTAGTTTTTTTGGGAACCCGGTGTAGGATTCGGTTCGTACCATGAAGTCGAATTCCCGCGGGGTGTTCTGGACCATCCTGGCCTCGTTCTTCGTATCAGGCCTTGCCGGTTTGCTCTATCAAGTTGTCTGGACCCGATATCTGGCTCTCTTCCTCGGGAGCACCAGCTACGCGGTGGTGGCGGTTCTCGTCGCGTTCATGGGCGGATTGGCCGCCGGCAACGCCCTGCTGGGCACCCGTGCCGACTCGCTCCGACGGCCGCTGTTCTTCTACGCCTGTCTGGAGGCCGGCATCGGGCTCTTCGCGGTGGTGTTCCCGTGGTATTTCGAGGCCGTCCGGCAGGGATTCCTGTCGGTCGTCCGGGCGGTTCATCCCGAAGGCACCCCGCGCCTGGCCCTGCAGTTCGGCTTCGCCGTCCTCACCATCCTCCTGCCGACCGTGCTCATGGGGGCGACGCTTCCGGTGCTCACCAAGTATGTGACCCGCTCCCTCTCGGAGCTCCGCGGGCGGGTGGCGGCCCTCTACTCCATCAACAGCGCGGGAGCGGTCGCCGGCATCCTGCTGGCCGATTGGTGGTGGATTCCGGCCCTCGGCCTCGAGGCGGTGGTGCAACTGGGCGCGACGCTGAGCCTGGGCATCGCCCTGGTCGCTTACGTTTTGAGTTCCCGCAGCGGTGAAGGCCTCGATGAGCCGGCCCCGGCTGTGGCGCGCTCCGCGACCGACGAATCCTTTACGCCTCTGGAGTGCCGGGTGGCTCTGGTGGCCGCCGGCCTCTCGGGGTTCGTGGCCATGCTCTACGAGGTGGCCTGGACCCGCCTGCTGGCCCTGGCGCTCGGGTCCAGCACGCACGCCTACTCGTTGATGCTCGCCACCTTCATCAGCGGCATCGCCGTCGGCAGCGCGCTGGTTTCGGCCTGGCGTCGGCGTTTCGACACGCTCATGGCCTTCGCCATCGCCGAATGGGCGTTGGCCGGTACGCTGCTGGTCTCGATCTTCTTCTACGACCTCATCCCCTACGCCTTCTCCCATCTCGCCGACATCATCGCCCGGAGGCCTGCGGCCTATCCGTTGTATGAATTGGTCCAGACGCTCGTGTGTTTCGGGGTGCTGTTCGTGCCGGCGGTGTGCCTGGGCATGACCCTGCCGCTGGCCAGTCGTGTCGCCACGGCGGATTTCCGCAGGACCGGCGGTTCGGTCGGCCGGGTGTTCGCCGTCAACACGGTCGGCACGGTGCTGGGGGCCGTCCTCACCGGGTTGGTTTTTCTGCCCGCTCTCGGGCTGGCATCGACCCTGGCCTTGGGCATCGGCATCAACGTGCTCATCGGATGGGTCACTCTGGCTTCCCGGCGCGGTGCCGTGGCGAAGGCCGTGGTCCAGGGGCTTGTGGCCACGGCGCTGCTGGTTGCGGCGGTCTCGTTCACCCTGGGCGAACGGTGGTCGCGCGCCTTCGTGCTCGGGCTTTGGCGCGACGTGCGTCCCCCTGCGAACATCGCCGAGTTCCGCAAGCGCGCCGACCTCTACGACCTGGCCTACCACCGGGACGGAGCCGGATCGACGGTCGCGATCCTGGCCGTCACCAACCTCGCGGGACAGAGGAACATCAGCCTCAAGGTCAACGGCAAGGCCGACGCCAGTTCCGGCGAGGACATGAGCACCCAGATCCTGGCGGGCCAATTGCCGATGTTGCTCCTTCCGGCCGCCGAGAGGGTTCTCGTGGTCGGGGCGGGTAGTGGCGTCACCGTCGGTTCGATCCTCCAGCACACGTCGGTCAAGTCCGTGGACCTGGTCGAGATCTCGCCCGAGGTGGCCGAAGTCGCCCGCGACCATTTCGCGCCGTTCAACCATGACGCTCTGCGCAATCCCCGGTGCCGGACCCACATCGAGGATGCCAAGACCTTCCTCCAGACCACCCCGGAGTCCTTCGACATCATCGTCACCGAGCCCTCGAACCCCTGGATGGCCGGTGTCGCGGCCGTGTTCAGCCGGGAATACTATCAGGATTGCCTGACGCGCTTGAAGCCCGGTGGGCTCTGTGCGCAATGGGTCCAGACCTACGAGACCGACGACGAGACCTTCGCCACCGTCGTGGCCACCTTCGGTTCGGTGTTCCCCCACCTGAGCCTCTGGCAGACCTCCACCAGCGACCTGCTGCTCATCGGGGCCGCCCAACCCTTCCGGCCGGACCTGCAGGCCATGGCCCGCCGCCTCGCCGAGCCCGCCGTCGCGGCCGACCTCGCCCGCATCGAGATCACCCGGCCGGTCAACGTCCTGTCGCTCCAGATGATCGCCTTCGATGACGCCTTCTTCATCGCCCCCGACAACACCCCCCTCCACAGCGATTTTCATCCGGTGCTGGAGTACCGGGCCCAGCGGGCGTTCTTCGCCCGGGGCATGGCGGGTGTCCCGTACCGCCTGAATGAGATCAGGCATCCGAGGCCCCGGACCCTTCTGGGCGAGCATTTGGCTTCGCGACCCATGGACGCCGCCGATTGTCGTGCCCTGGCTCGTCAGTTCGCGAAGTTCGGCGTGCCTCAGCTCCCGGTCTTCCGGTCCATCCTGCGCCGGTGGCAGGAGCTGGAGCCGCGGGATTCCACCGTGGTCCGACTCCTGTCCACCTACGCCATCCAGAATCCCGCGCCAGACGGGGAGGTGGCCTCACTGGCGGCCCATCCCGCCTTTTCGAGCGAGGAGCAGCTTCGGGACATCCAGCTCATGCGTCAGTTGGCCGACCTGCTGTTGCTGCGTCACAGGACCCAACGCTCGGCCTTCCATGTGCCCGACTCGGTGCGCCTCGAAGTGTTCCTGGGAGCCCTGATCGAGTTGGATCCGGCCCTGCAGCGGGTGCATCGCATGCGCTTGGCCGAGGTCAGTTGGGACCGGGGCAACGACGCCCGCGCCCGCACTCTGTTCGAGGAGGCGCTCCATCCGGACGAGTCCCGTTTCGGAACCCTGGATTTTTCGGGGGACCCTGGATGTCCCCCCGGCATGATGGCCCGATTGATCGATGCCGATCTTCGGGTCGGAGATCTGAAGAGCGCCCTCGATAAGGTCCTGCGTTTCGGTCGCATGGGATACATCCATCCGGACAGGATGGGTGGGGAGGATGGTCTTCAGATGCTCGCTCGGAGGGTGATCGTCTCCACTCAAGCGTCGTTGCAACGATGAGGTGCCCACCCTTGGCGCCTCGCCCGCGCTCGACATTGGCGGCGACTGGGGTTTTCTTCAGGACTCGTCGGTGGGCACACGCGCACCGAGCCCGATGACCGAGTTCCTGCAACAACTGCTCAATGGAGTGCTCCTGGGGGCCATCTACGCCCTCATCGCGCTGGGGTATACCATGGTGTATGGCGTGCTCCGCTTCATCAATTTCGCCCACAGTGATGTGTTCATGCTGGGAGCGTTCGTGGCCTGGTATTCTGTTGAAAAGCTGGGATTGCCCACCCAATCCATCGG
>JAIXXC010000151.1 GCA_027490985.1 Verrucomicrobiales bacterium | reverse complement strand
GTCTCGGAAGACAACGGCTCGACCTGGTCGCCTCTCAAAGCCGTCGGAGACTGGGGTGGCATCGTGGTGATGGGATCCGTGGAACCCGTACGCCATCGAAACGGGCACTATCTGGCCTGGTTCCATGATGATGGTCGCTACTTCTCCCAAGATGCCAAAGCCAGCAACCCCGTGGTGTTTCGGCTCTATCAAACCCGTTCGGAAGACGGCGGTCTCACCTGGTCCCGACCCCGGGTGCTCTGGTCCGATTCCGAAAGCCACCTCTGCGAACCCGGAGCGATCCGCTCCCCGGATGGCAATACGCTCGTGCTTCTCTTGCGGGAGAATCGACGAAAGCGGAATTCCCAGTTCATCGTGTCCACCGACGAGGGCGCCACCTGGAGCACTCCGAAAGAGTTGCCGCGAAGCCTCACCGGTGACCGACACACCGCCAAATACGCCCGCGATGGCCGCTTGGTCATCTCCTTCCGCGACGCCGCCAAAGAATCGCCCACGGCCGGGGATTGGGTCGCCTGGGTCGGACAGTTCTCCGATCTCCTCCAGGGCCGCGAGGGGCTTTGCCGTGTCCGGCTTGGCGACAACCAGCATGCTTGGGATTGCGCTTATCCGGGTGTCGAAGTGTTGGGCGATGGAACCATTCTCGCGACCACCTACGGCCATTGGGACGCGGGCAAACCGCCGTACATCATCTCGGTCCGGTTCACGTTGGAAGAGCTCGACCGGCGTCTGGCCGCAAAGCCTTGACCGACAGATTGTCGACGGGTTGGTGCTTCCGCACGAGGCCCGATAGGCCCCGAATGTCTGCAGTCCCTCACCCCGGCAAACCGGGACTCCCCGGAGGCCGAAATGGAACGATGCCCGGATTCACTTCCGCAAATGGCGGAGGATCTTCGCAGGGAAATGAGGCAGGGCGAGCAGGACCTCCTTGAGCATCCGCGGCGACATCTGAGACGGCACCGTAGCCGTCACATAGGCTCTCGGGTGCACCAGATCGTGCGGCCACGGACGCGCCGCCTCGCGCGCCAATGGGTAATCGCCCAAGCGATCCTCCCGGACGAACAGGAAGAGGTTCTGCACGTACCACCAGGCCACCCGATCGTTGCCCCAGATCCGAGGGCGGACACAATCCAGGGCGACGAATCCCCGCGCACGAAACCGCTCGATCCAATGACTTTGGAACTGCTCGTTCACATGGTGCGTCCCCCCCTGGCCCGGGATCGCGGCACTGAAGGCGACCACATCGCCCAGAGCACAGAGGTCGGCCACAAAACCGTCGGCACGGGCCGCATCCAAGTGCTCGGCCACTTCCAGACAGTTCACCAGATCGAAACGCCGATCCAACCGCAGCGGTTGCGCCAGGTCCCGCCTCAGGAATCGATCGGCCGGAATGAGCAACTGATCCACCTGGACGATGTCGCCGTCGATGCCCAAGACTTCGCAGCCCGCCTGGGAATAGGCTTGCGCCCAGGTGCCCGAACCGCAGCCCACATCCACGACGGATTTCGCCGGAATCAATCCGAGCAACAACGGGACGACCTCCCGCGCTGAAACGGCGGAATCCTCCTTCAGTCCCTCGTAATAACTGGTCGAATAGGCGCTCATGTGACTCCCGGAGGCTAAGGATCACTTTCACTTCGGGAAAACGGAATCTGGGGGCACTTGATCCCTCGGGCCCGGAAAATGAACAATAAAAGCCTTGCAGTAACCTGCACGACACATACCTTCACCGCGCTTCGAGCGTTGCGCGGTTAGCTCAGTGGTAGAGCATTACCTTGACACGGTAGGGGTCACAGGTTCGAACCCTGTATCGCGCACCATTCTCCCCCGATCGTCCACCGGTCGATCCATTTCTCGGCGTATTGCTATCGAGTCATCTCCCGGCTCGAGCGGGCCCTCTCCCCACAGCACGATCGCACTCCCGAACATTCTGTCTGACCGCGATCGTTGACGCCTCCTGCCGCACGCGCCGTCCCAGCCAGTCACCGGCTCGTGGCGCCGCAGAAGGCCACTGGCGCCGTTGAGGCACACAGCAAAAAGACCGCCCGAGGGCGGTCTTTGGCGTGGGTCACGAACAGGCGGGCCGGCTGCCCGGGGGGGGATCACTGGGGCGACTGAACCGCGTAGGCTTCCATCCCCGCACAGGAGCAGACGAGGTTGCGGTCACCGAACACGTTGTCCACCCGACCCGATGCCGGCCAGAACTTGAAGTCCTTGAGGCCGGCCACCGGAAACGCCGCCCGCTCTCGGCTGTACGGACGATCCCATGTCTCGGAGGCGATCTGATCGGCCGTGTGGGGGGCGTTCTTCAGCAGGTTGTTCTTGGAATCCACCGAACCGGATTCCACCTCCATGATCTCGGCGTGGATCGCGATCATGGCTTCGCAGAACCGGTCCAATTCGCCCCACGGTTCCGACTCGGTGGGCTCGACCATCAGCGTGCCCGCCACCGGCCAGCTGAGGGTCGGTGCGTGGAAGCCGTAATCCATCAAGCGCTTGGCCACATCCTCGGCTGTGACCTTCTTGAATTGCCGGAGGTCCAGAATGCACTCGTGCGCCACACAACCATTGGCCCGGTAGAGGGTCGGGAAAAAAGGCTGCAATCGCTGCGCGATGTAATTGGCGTTCAGGATGGCCACCTGGGTGGCGGTGGTCAGTCCCGCCGCCCCCATCATCTGGATGTACATCCACGAAATGACACAGATCGAGGCGCTGCCCCACGGGGCCGCACTCACCGCGCCGATCGGATCTTCACCCCCCAGGTTCACCACGGAATGACCGGGCAGAAAATCGACCAGGTGGGCCGCCACGCAGACCGGACCGACCCCGGGCCCCCCGCCGCCGTGCGGAATGCAGAAGGTCTTGTGGAGATTGAGGTGGCAAACATCGGCCCCGAGGGTTCCGGGCGAGGTCAGGCCGACCTGCGCGTTCATGTTGGCCCCGTCCATGTACACCTGCCCCCCGGCCTCATGGACCCACTGGCAGATGTCTTTGACCGCCACCTCGAACACGCCATGGGTGCTCGGATAGGTGATCATCAGGGCGGCCAGTCGGGTCGCGTTCTGAGCGATCTTCAGCCGGAGATCGGTCACATCGATGTTGCCCTCGGCGTCGCAAGCCACCGGCACCACGCTCATGCCGGCCATCACGGCCGAGGCCGGATTGGTGCCGTGGGCGCTGGTGGGAATGAGGCACACGTCGCGATGCCCCTCGCCCCGGCTGCGATGCCATGCGCGGATGATGAGCAGACCGGCATATTCACCCTGGGATCCGGAATTGGGCTGCAGCGAGACGCCAGCGAATCCGGTGCACGTGGCCAACCAGGCCTCCAGTTCCTCGAACATCTGCTGGTAGCCGCGGGTCTGCGACAGCGGGGCAAACGGGTGGATCGCTCCGAACTCCGGCCAACTGACGGGGAACATCTCCGCCGAGGCATTGAGCTTCATGGTGCAGGATCCCAACGGAATCATGCTGTGGCAGAGCGACAGGTCCTTCGATTCCAGACGACGGAGATACCGGAGCATCTCGGTCTCGCTGCGATGTTTCCGGAACACCGCATGGGTGAGGAAGGCGCTGGACCGCGCGGGCAGAACCGGCTCAAGCGCCGACAGATCCTGAAGGCCGAAGGGCAAGGCCTCACCGCGATGGAAGGCACCCAGGATGCGGGACACCTCTTCCAGGCCCGTGGTCTCGTCCAAGGACACCCCGACATGGCGGGCATCGATGCGACGCAGATTGATGTGAAGCGACTCGGCGACCCTGTGGACGGCCGCGGCATCGGCCACCTGCACCGTGAGCGTGTCGAAGAAGGTCTGGGCGGTCAGATGGAGTCCCAGGCGCTGGATGCCGGCCGCCAGAAGCCCGGTGAGTCCGTGAACACGCCGGGCGATGGCCGTCAACCCCTCCGGACCATGGT
>JAIXXC010000132.1 GCA_027490985.1 Verrucomicrobiales bacterium | reverse complement strand
TGGCCGTGTCGGTGACCGGCACCAACCTCACCTATGCGTGGACTCGGGATGGCGTGGCCGTGGGTAGCGCTGGCCCTCTGGGACCCACGTTGGTCCTGACGAATGTCACGGCGGCCGCGGCCGGCGTGTACCGGGTCCGGATCACCAACCCGGGTGGTTCTGTCGACAGCGATGCGGCTTCCGTGCTGGTGGTGGGTCCTGTGCGCTGGGATACGCCCACTCAGGTCGCGGGTTCCGTGCAACTGCCTTTCAATGCGATCGTCGGGCGCCGGTACGCCGTCGAGTCGGCTGCCGTGGTCCAGGGCCCCTATGCCCTCCAGACCGAGGTGGTGGGTCAGGCCGGAGGCACGTTCGTGGTCGACCCGATCGGGGGTGAAGGGCGGTTTTATCGCGTGCGGCCGATGCCCTGATTCGAAATTCCCCGAACCGCACGCGGTCGAGGTCGAGTGATCCGTGACCCGCTTTCGCCGGGATCACGGGCCCTTCACCGGTTGGATGGGGAAGGTTTCGATCAGTTTGGAACGGACCGGAGCCAGCGGAGTTTGCGGGTTTTGCGCCAAGGCTCCGGCCATGCCCGAGGCGAAGGCCGCCGAGACCGAGGTTCCCTGGACCACCCACGACTGCCCCGCCATCTGGACCACCGTGGAACCGGGCACCGCGAGGTCCACGAAGCCGCCTCGATTGGCGTAGGGCGTGAGTTGGCCGGAGCGACCGGTGGCGGTCACCGCGAGGGTCGACTCGTAGGCCGCCGGATAGAACGGATCCGCGTTCCCGTTGTTGCCCGCGGCCGCGATCACCAGAGCCCCCTGATCGGTGACCTGTTGGATCACCTCCCGGAGGTATGGACTGTCTTGGGCGCTGCCGAGCGACAGATTGATGATCGTGGCCCCATCTTGGGCCGCCTGCGCGATGCCCCGGGCCACATCCCAGGTCGAGGTCGACTCGCCGGCACCGTAGACATTGTAGGGTTGGATCCGGGTCGTGGAACCGATGTCGGGCGATCCGGCGCCGAGTCCGCGGACCATCGCCTCGGCCATGGAGGTTCCGTGCGACGGTGACCCCATGGCGGCCGCCCCGGAGACCACATCCACCGTCGGCAGCAAGAACGCCTGGAATGCCGGAGCCAGCGGTTGAGGTGCCGAATCGATGAGCGCGATGACTCGTCGGCCGCCATCGGGGCGGACCGTCGCGGTCAAGCGCAGGGGAGGGACGCTGGCCCCGGTGACGGCCATCGGGGCATCCGGAGTCTCCAGCCGCTGGTTGTTTTCGACCGCGAGGTCGTCCGACTCCAGCGACAGTTTCCGGCGGGCCGCCTCGGCTTGGGCGTCCGAATCGAAGCGCAGTCGGTAGGCCCCGGACAGACCGTTGGTGCCCACCAGATGGGCCCCGTCCAGCCCCGCCAATCGCTTCAGATCGATCGGGGTGCCCGATTTGGAGCGCACGATCAATTCGTCGGGCACCACTCCCTCGCCCGCCTCGGCCAGGATTTCGCGGGTGCTGGAGCGGGCCTGGGTCGCGAACACCTTGAGTTCCCGGCGACCGCTTTGCGACGTGGTCAGCGAGTAATTCAGGCCTCCGAGGATCCGCGGCAGCGCCTCCCGGGCCGGCAGGTTGCGGAATTGGGCCCGAACCCGGGTGTCGATGCCCTCTTCGATCCACACTCGCCACCCGGTTTGGCCGCCCAGGCGGGCCAGAACGCGCTGGACCGGCCATCCGGGAATGGAGGCGTCGTAGCGGTCGGTGGCCGGGTTCCAGTGCAATCCCCGCCGAGAGGGGGTGGCAGTGGGAGAGGGAGTGGTTGGGGCGGTCGGGGTGTTGAGCGTCGGGCTTGGAGCCAGTGGGTTCGATGGCGGGAGCACATCGGCTTGGCCCAGCATGGCCGAACCCACCCAGGCGAGGGTCAGAGGCAACAGGCGGCTCCGCATGGAGGCGAGATTAACCGATCCCGGGCCCGACGCCAAAGTCCGGGCGAGGGGAAATCACCGGAACAGCGGGGCTCTCTGGGTCGCTTCGAAGTCAACGGCGTGGAAACCTTGAGTTCGATCGGAATCGGATTAAATTCTCGAACAACTTCAGCCGTCCAGACCGCCAGCGTTATGAGCCTTTTTCAACAGCAGCCCCGCCGGACCTTCCTCAGGGGATTGGGTACCGCCGTCGCACTCCCGTTCCTGGCGTCCGCCCCGGCGGTCCGGGCCTTGGGAGCGGCTGCGGGCGCCGCGGCGGCGGCGGGCAAGCCCCCGTTGCGGATGGCCTTCGTGTACATCCCGAACGGCGCCATGATGAAAGACTGGACGCCCGAGCGGTTGGGCACGGGCTTCGATCTTCCCCGCATCCTCCAGCCGTTGGCGCCGGTGCAGAGCCACCTCACGGTGTTGAGCGGCTTGGCCCACGACAAGGCCCGTCCGAACGGTGACGGTGCCGGCGATCATGCACGGGCCTCGGCCACCTTCCTGACGGCCTGTCAGGCCCGCAAGACCCAGGGCGCCGACATCCGGGTGGGTGTGTCCGTGGACCAATGGGCCGCCCAGAAGGTGGGCAACCATACCCGGTTCCCGAGCCTCGAATTGGGCACCGACCGCGGCCAGCTCTCCGGCCAGTGCGATTCGGGCTACAGCTGCGCCTACTCCTTCAATGTCTCGTGGCGCTCGGCCTCCACGCCCATGCCTCCGGAGGTGGATCCCAAATTGGCCTTCGACCGGCTCTTCACGGCCGGCGACTCCGACGAGACGGCCGAGGTGCGCGCTCGCCGCCAGGCCCGCCGGGCCAGTGTCCTCGATTTCGTGCTCGAAGACGCCAAGCGGCTGCAGGGTCAGTTGGGTCGCAATGATCAGCGCAAGCTCGACGAGTACATGAGCGCCGTGCGCGACGTGGAGCGCCGCATCGCCATGGCCGACAAGGTGGGCGTGGAGTTGCCCGACCACACCCGCCCCCAGGGTGTTCCGGCCCGGTACGAAGATCACGTGAAGCTGATGTTCGACATCATGACGCTGGCCTTCCGCACCGACAGCACGCGGATCGGCTCGTTCGTGATGGCCCACGACGGCAGCAATCGGCCTTACCCGATCCTCGGTGTCAAAGAGGGGCACCACGACCTGTCCCACCACGAGGGCAACGCTGACAAGAAGGAGAAGATCGCCAAGATCAACGTCTTCCACATGCAGTTGTTCGCAGCCTGGCTCCAGCAGTTGCAGCAGACGCGCGAGGCCGATGGCAGCAGCCTGCTCGACAACTCGATGATCGTGTACGGCAGCGCCATCGAAGACGGCATGTCCCACGCCCACCATGATCTGCCGGTCCTGCTGGCGGGGCGGGGCGGGGGCACCCTCCAGTCCGGGCGTCACATCCGCTATGCCAAGAACACCCCGATGGCCAATCTCTTCTTGTCGATGCTCGACCGGATGGGGGCGCCTGCGGAGCGCTTCGGCGACAGCACCGGCCGCTTGGACCAGTTGAGCTGAGTCGCTGTTCCGGCCGCTCAGCGGGGCGGCAGCGAATCGAGGATCTCCCGGGCCACCGTGGGGATGAGGTTCCGTTCCGTGGCGTGATCAGTGGTGAAGATCACGAGGATCAACCGCCGTCCCGAGGGCAGCTCCACCAGGGCCGCATCATGGCGCGTCTGGCTGGTGAGTCCGCATTTGGACCACAGCTTCACCCCGGGTTTCAGGGCGATGCCCGTGTAGCCATGGGCCTGATCCTCCGGATCGGTGGCCGGAGCCGTGAAGTCCCGGGCCATCAGGGCGAGCATTTGTCGGGAGCGCTCGGCGTTGACGCAGTGTCCGAGCGCGATCTCGAGCATCAGGCGCGCCGTCGCCTCGGTCGTCAGGAAATTGCGGCGCGGTTCGAAGGCGGCGATGGCCTGGCTTTCCCGCCCGTACGGACCTTCGCACCACGGCTTCTTGCTGGCGTTGATCGTGGGTGGGTATCCCAGCGACTGGAACCAGCGGTTGACCGCATTACGACGGTCCCACCAGGGCTTCAGTTCCGCCTCCGGCAGCTCGGGGCCGCTGGTCGTGCCGGTGAGGAGGTCGACGAGGTAATGGGTGGGCTCGTTGTACGACTCCACGATCATGTCGCGCAGCGCCCGGCGGACCTCGGGCGTGTCGGCGATCTTCCGGTCCTCCATCCAGCGATGCACCGCGGCCAGATAGAACAATTTGATGATACTGGCCGGGTAGACCGGTTCGCCCCCGCGGACGGAGGCGAAGGTGGGTTTCTGGGGCTCGCTCAGGTCGACGGCGCTCACCGCGAGTTGGCTCGCCTGGAGCGGTGGGTTCCAAGTTCGCTCCAAGGTCTGGGCCACGGCCCGATCGACCGAACGCTGCAGGGCCGGCGAGTGGGTGGCCGAGGCATGGCCCGCAAGCCCGGATTGGGCGGCCAAAGGGGTGATCCCCAGACAGGCGGAAACGATGCCGGCCATGATGAGTTCAATCGCGCGTCTCATCGGGTCGCTCCAGGAATCGCATGACGGTGTCGCCGTGTCGCATGTCCTTGCGCTCTTTCCAAGTGGCGGGGATCTCCAGCGTGTCGCGCTTGGTGTGCCCCACCACAAACAACCCGCCGGGCGCGAGAAGTCCCGGCAGGACCCCGTCGTCGAGCAGCAGTTGGGCGAGGGAGGTGGATCGACGGCCGACATTCTTTTCGCCGTAGGGTGGGTCGGCGATGATCAGGTCGAATTGACGCCCGCTCTGGGCCAGTTGGGGGAAAACCAGGAACACATCCTGGACCCGCAGGTTCACGGCGGCGACCGGGAGCCCGGAGGCGGCGAGGTTCTGGCGGAAGAAGCGGGCGTGCTTCTCGGACTTCTCGATGCTCACCATCTCTCGCGCACCCCGGCTCAGGCACTCGAGCCCCAGCGCTCCGCTGCCGGCGAACAGGTCCAGGACCCGGGCGCCGTCGAGGAAGGCTCCCAGGCTGTTGAAGACCGCCAACTTCACCTTGTCGGGTGTGGGTCGAACCCCCAGACCTTCTGGAACCTTCAACATCCGCCCTGCAGCGAGTCCTCCAATGATGCGCACCGGCCGAGAGTGGGCTCCGGTGTCCGGTCGGCAAGCATCGGTTGAAAGGACCGGTTGACTCCCGGTGCCATCGGGCAACATTGCGGGTATGAAACGCACCCTGCTGACCGGCCTGCTCCTGGCCTCCACCACGCTCACCACCCTCACCATGATCGCCGCCACCCCGCTTCAGGAAGTCAAACTCAAGGACATCGACGGCAAAGACACGTCGCTCAAGGCCTACTCGGGCAAGGTCCTGCTCGTCGTGAACGTCGCCTCCCAGTGCGGGCTCACGCCGCAGTACAAGCAACTCGAGGCGGTCTACAAGAAGTACCACGGACAGGGGCTCGAGGTGCTGGGCTTCCCGTGCAACCAATTCGGCGCCCAGGAGCCCGGAACCGCCGAGGAGATCAAGACCTTCTGCTCCACCAAGTACTCGGTGAGCTTCCCGCTCTTCGCCAAGCTGAACGTGAATCCGCCGGAGCAGCACCCGTTGTACGCCGTGCTCACCGGCAAGGAAGCGGCCTTCCCCGGCCCCATCGAGTGGAACTTCGGCAAATTCCTTGTGGGTCGTGACGGCAAGGTGCTCCACCGCTTCAGCCCGCGCACCCAGCCCGATGCCCCCGAGGTGGTGTCGGCCATCGAATCCGCGCTGAAGGCGAAGTGAGCCGCGGCCTCCGGTCCCGCCCACCGGGTCGGCCACAGGCCACCGGCCACTGGTCGATGATCTGAAAACACAAAAGCCCGCCTTTCGGCGGGCTTTTGATGTCGTGGGGTTCCGGGTCGAATCGCCGGTCCGGATTTCCGGGTCAGTTCCGGGGCAGGGCGACCACACCCGTGCGGGTCAGGTCGAGGATGCCGAAATCCTTCACCAGCAGCAGGAACTGATCGATCTTGGTCTCGGCTCCGGTGATCTCGATGACGATGTTGTCCGGTTGCACATTGACGACCTTGGCGCGGAACAGTTCGGCGAGTTGGCAGATCTCGGCGCGGTTCTGGCCATTGGCGGCCACGCGCACGAGCACCAGTTCCCGGTCGATGTAGTCGGTCTTGCTGTAGTTGATGACCTTGACCGAATCGATGAGCTTCTCGAGCTGCTTGCAGATCTGCTCCACCGTGGCGTCGTCGCCGCGGGTGACGATGGTCATCCGGCTGAGGGTGGCGTCGTGGGTCGGGGCGACGTTCAGCGAGTCGATGTTGTAGCCGCGGCCGCTGAACAGGCCGGTGACGCGGGTCAGGACGCCGAACTTGTTTTCGACGAGCACGGAGATGGTGTGGCGCATGGGATGTTCGATGTTCTCGGTATCGGTCTTTCGGTTCGTGGAGGCTGGCCTGGACGCACCGGCTTTGGAAACGGGCCCCGCACAGAACCGAAGCCCGCGATCCGTTGCCGGAGACGCGGGCGACCTGGATTCCAAACAGTCGGCCAATCCGCGTCAGCCCCGGGGGGCTACACGTACGGCTACCTGTTCACACTTCGGAATCACGGGGAGACGCTATCGAAGCCCCTACGGCACCGGCAACGGGTATTTTCCGGGGAACGGCGGGTGGTCGGGGCTTTGCCGACCTCGGGAGATTGCCTACCGTCCCGCTGATGACCCGTTGGACCCGATCGGCTGCAGCCCTGCTGCTGGGCCTGTTTTTTGCCCTGCCCTCCGAGTGCCAGACCTTGCGCTGGGTGCCCCGAGGCGGTCTTTGGCAATGGGCCAAGGGTGCCTCCGAGGCTTCGACTCCGGACGCCACCGCTTGGAGGTCGGGCACGTTCGACGACGCGAACTGGGCCGCGGCGACCTTGCCGCTCTTCTACGGCGAGGCGTTGACCGGCACCGAACTGACCGACATGCAGAACCGGTATTCGTCGGTGTTCCTGCGGCGTGCCTTCACCGTGGCCTCGCCGGCCGACGTGCGTCTTCTGACCCTGCGTGTGAAGGTCGATGATGGGTTCATCGCCTGGATCAATGGTCGTGAAGTGGCCCGCTTCGGTGCGCCCGAGGGGGATTTCACCGCCGCTTCGCTGGCCTCGGTGACGGCGATCGAGCCGGTCGAGTTCGTCGATTACGGGGTGGCTCTGCCCAAGGAAGTGCTCCGTGCAGGGGCCAACGTGCTGGCCATCCAGGCCTTCAACGCGTCGCTGGGCAGCAGCGATCTGGTGCTCGACGCGGAATTGGAGGCGGAGGTGGATCAGCAGGCACCGCGGATCCTGCGGGTGCTTCCGGCCGACGGCTCGGTGGTGGCTCCCTTCACCTCGGTCGAGGTGCTCTTCGACGAACCGGTTCGCGGTGTGGATGCCAGCGACCTCAAGGTCAATGGAGTGGCCGCGCAGTCGGTGGTCGCCATCGCGCCCGATCAATACCTCTTCAGCTTCCCGCAGGTGGGGGTGGGAACGGCTGGCTTCCAATTCGTCTCCGGCCACGGGATCACCGATCTGTCTTCGGCCGCGTTGCCGTTTGCCGGGGCATCCTGGTCGGTGACGGTCGAGGGCGGTTCCGAGGCCAAAGGGGTGATCCTCAACGAGTTCCTCGCGGTCAACAGCAAGGGATTGCGCGATGAGGACGGCGACAACTCCGACTGGATCGAACTCCTCAACAGCGGGACCTCGCTGGCGTCGCTTCAGGGATGGTCTCTGGTGGCGGGGACCGACCGGTGGGTGTTTCCCTCGCTGTTCCTGGCGCCGAATGGACGCTTGCGGGTGTTCGCTTCGGGCAAGAACCGCACGAACGACACGGCCCGGTTGCACACGTCGTTCAAGCTGGGTTCCAGTGGCGAGCGGTTGGCCCTGATCAATGCCGATGGGGTGGTTCAGGACGAGTACGCTCCGACCTATCCGCCGCAAAAGGCCGACATTTCCTATGGCCATGCCGAGGGAGCCCCCAATCGGAACGGATACTTCGTGGTCCCCACGCCCGGGGC
The DNA here is from genome assembly GCA_027490985.1 of Verrucomicrobiales bacterium. Lineage (GTDB taxonomy): Bacteria > Verrucomicrobiota > Verrucomicrobiia > Limisphaerales > UBA9464 > SXXZ01. Next base: position 267 of record JAIXXC010000132.1, on the reverse strand, counting down.
CCCCAACGGAGCCAAGGGCGATGGGTTCGCGCCCGAGGTGGTGTTCTCGGTGTCCAGCGGCACCTACACCGGAACGTTGGAGGTGCAGTTGAGCGCCGCCACCAACGCGCCAGTCCCGATCGGTACGGTCATCCGCTACACGGTCGACGGCTCCATGCCCACCGAGACCTCGGCGGTGTACTCGGCTCCGCTGCGGTTCACCAATCTGGCGGTGCGGTTGCGGGCACGTGCCTATTCCAGCGGGTTGCTGCCGGGCGACTTGCGGGG
>JAIXXC010000022.1 GCA_027490985.1 Verrucomicrobiales bacterium | reverse complement strand
TGTAGGATCCGCAAATCGTTGGGTTGGGGGGTTGAAACTCCGCCGTCTCCAGACACACTTCACGCATGATTCCCGACCGCGTGATTCAAGGAGCATTCCGGTGGATTCCGGTGATGGCGAGCCTCTCGGCCGTTTCGGCCCTGGCGGCCGACCTGACCTTCAATCGGGACATCCGCCCCATCCTCTCGGACAATTGCTTCTCGTGTCATGGGTTCGATGCCAAGAAGCGCAAGGCGGGCCTGCGCCTCGACACGGCCGAGGGGGCCTTCACCCCCAACAAAGAGGGCCGTGTGGCCATCCGGCCGGGCGACCTCAACTCGAGCGAACTCTGGAAGCGATTGGAGACCCGCGATCCGGATTCGGTCATGCCACCACCGGAATCCCACAAGACGGTCACTGAAGCCCAGAAGGGACTACTGCGCCAATGGATCGAACAGGGGGCCCGCTACCAGAAACACTGGGCCTTCGAGGCGCCCCGAAAAGCACAGCCCCCGGCGGACCGGGTCGACGGGGGTGGCCCCATCGACGCCTTTTTGGCGGAGCGCTGGCGAACGGAAGGGGTGACCCCGGGGCCCGAAGCCGATCGTGCGACCTTGCTGCGTCGTCTGAGCCTGGATCTGCGGGGGCTGCCTCCGACGCCTGCCGAGGTCGATGCGTTTGTGGCGGATTCACGTCCGGGAGCCTACGAGCGGTGGGTCGATCGCCTCATGGACACGCCGCAGTATGGTGAACAGATGGCCCGTCACTGGCTCGACGTGGCCCGGTACGCCGATACCCATGGGCTCCATCTGGACAACGAGCGTCAGATCTGGCCCTACCGCGACTGGGTGGTCAGGGCGTTCAACCGCAACCTGCCGTTCGATCAGTTCACCGTCGACCAGCTGGCAGGGGATCTCCTGCCCAGCCCCTCCCAAGATCAGTTGGTGGCCACGGGCTTCAATCGCAACAACGTCACCACGGGCGAGGGTGGGGCCATCGATGCCGAGTTCATCTTCCGCTACGCCGTTGAACGCACCGCCACCACCGCGCAGGCCTGGATGGGGCTCACGGCCGGGTGCGCCGTCTGCCACGATCACAAGTTCGATCCGATCTCGCAGAAGGAATTCTATTCGCTCTATGCCTTTTTCCACAGCGCGGCCGATCCGGCGATGGACGGCAACGCCCTGCGGACGCCGCCGGTCGTGCCGGTGAAGTCCGAGAAGGATGCCCACACGCTGGCGGAGTTCGAGACCCGCATCCAGGAAGCGGAGAAGGCGGTGCTGGCCCGGGTCGAGAGCCTGTCCTACACCGATCCGGCCACGCTCAATCCGCCGCCGCAGGCCCGGGATGTCGAGACCGTTTGGCTCGAAGACGGCACCCCGGCGGGTGCCCGTGTCCAGGGTTCCCCCGTCTGGGTGAAGCCGGCGGAGGGACCGGTGAAGTTCGGCCAAGCCGCGCTGAAGCAGCGGGGCGACGGGCTGATCCAGGCCGTCTATGAGGGGCTGTCCCTCGATGTGCCCGCCTCGGCCAAGGTGTTCGCCTGGGTCCAGGTCGATCCCGCCTCGCCGCCCAAGATGATCATGCTCCAGTTCTTCCAGGGAGATTGGGAGCACCGGGTGGTGTGGGGCGATGTGGATGCCACCGACTGGGGAGTCAAGGGCAAGGCCAGCCGTCAGCATGCCGGTCCGTTGCCCCGGGCCGGGGAATGGGTCCGTCTGGAGTTCGAGGCCGAAGCCGTGGGCCTCAAGTCGGGTCAACCGGTCACCGGCATCGCCTATACCCAAAACGGAGGCCTCGTGCATTGGGACCGCGCCGGCATCACGGGCCGCATCGACCCGGCCCGGGATCCGAGGACTTCATTCTCGGCCTGGCTGGCCCAGAATCAGGGCAAGGAGCCCAAGGAAGTCCCGGAGAACCTCCGGAAGATCTTCAAGGACGTGTCGGCCGACCAACGGACGCCAGACCAGACCCGCCTTCTGCGCGAGCACTACCTGGCTCGGGTCTGTTCCGAGACCCGGCCGGTGCTAGACCCGCTGAACGCCGCCGTGGCCGACTGGCGTCAGCAACGCGACAAGTTCCAGGAGCAGATCCCGCAGACCTTCATCTGGCGCGACATGGACAAGCCCCGCGACAGCTTCGTGATGGTGCGGGGTCAGTACGATGCCCCGGGTGAGAAGGTCGCTCGTGCGGTGCCGGCCGCCTTCCCGGCGCTCAAGCCATCGGGGCCTGTCCCCAATCGCCTCGATCTGGCCCGTTGGCTGGTGTCACCGGAACATCCGCTGACCTCCCGGGTGACGGTGAACCGTCTCTGGCAGCAGTTCTTCGGGGTCGGCCTGGTGAAGACCGCCGATGACTTCGGCTCCCAGGGTGAGCCCCCCAGCCATCCCGAGTTGCTCGATTGGCTGGCCGTGTCGTTCCAGGAGTCCGGCTGGGACGTGAAGGCCCTGGTGCGGTCCCTGGTGACTTCCGCCGCGTATCGCCAATCGGCGGCCGTCCCGCCGGCATTGCTGCAACGCGATCCCGAGAACCGCTGGCTGGCCCGCGGGCCGCGTTTCCGCCTCGATGCCGAGCAGTTGCGCGACAACGCCCTGTTCGTGTCGGGGCTGCTGGACGGCACCCTCGGTGGCAAGGGAGTCCGGCCGTATCAACCGCCCAACATCTGGGAGCCGGTGGGCTACAGCGGTTCCAACACCCGCACCTACCGGCAGGATTCCGGTTCGGCCCTCTACCGGCGCAGCCTGTATGTGTTCTTCAAGCGCACGGCGCCGCCGCCGTTCATGGCCACCTTCGATGCGCCCAATCGGGAGCAGTTCTGCTCGCGGCGTGAGCGCAGCAACACGCCGCTCCAGGCCCTGCAGTTGCTCAACGACGTCCAACACTTCGAGGCCGCCCGTGGCCTGGCCGGTCGCATGATCACCGAGGGCGGTTCCCGCCCCGAAGACCGCATCCGCTTCGCCTTCAAGACCCTCTTGTCCCGTCCGCCCAGCCCGTCGGAACTCGAGGTGGTCGGTTCGAGCCTCGGCCGTTTTCTGGCGCGCTACCAGGCCGACCCCGAGTCGGCGCGCAAAGCCGTCCGGGTCGGTGAATCGGCCCCGCAGGCCGGCCTGTCCGAGACCGAACTGGCCGCCTACACGCTGACGGCCAACCTGCTCCTCAACCTCGACGAAACCGTGACCCGCAACTGATCATGAATCCCCTCCTCGAATTCCAACTGAATCAGACCCGGCGTCAGTTCTTCGGCAACACCGGCATCCGTCTCGGCGGGCTGGCCCTGGCCAGTCTGGGGGCCGGCCGACTGCTGGGGGCCACCCCTTCGGCCGTGCCCAGAGTGCATCCGCCGCTGCCCGGCTTTCCGCACTTCGCGCCGAAGGCCAAGCGACTCATCTACCTGCACATGAACGGCGCCCCGTCCCAGCTCGACCTCTGGGACCACAAGCCGCAGCTGCAGGAGTATTTCGACAAAGACCTTCCGGCCTCGGTCCGCAACGGCCAGCGCATCACCACCATGACCTCGGGGCAGGCCCGCTTCCCGGTGGCGCCGACGATGTTCAAGTTCAATCAAGCCGGCCAGAGCGGGCGCTGGATCAGCGAGCTGCTGCCCCACACGGCCCGGGTGGTGGACGAGTTGGCGGTGATCAAGTCGGTCCAGACCAACGCCATCAACCACGATCCGGCCTGCACGTTCGTGATGACCGGCAGCGAGGTGCCGGGCAAGGCGAGCCTGGGTTCCTGGTTGGCCTACGGTCTGGGCAGCGAAAACAACGAATTGCCGGCCTTCGTGGTGCTCACGCCGAACTGGTCCTCCAAGGCCGATGCCCAGGCCCTCTTCACCCGCATGTGGAGCAGCGGGTACCTCCCGACCCGCTACACCGGCGTGGCCCTGCGGTCCATCGGTGATCCGGTCCTGTACATCGACAATCCCCCGGGCGTCAGCCGTGAGGATCGCCGCGTGGTGCTCGACGCCCTCAATCGACTCAATGCCCAGACCCATGAACGCTGGGGCGACCCCGAGACGCTGACGCGCATCGCCCAGTACGAGATGGCCTTCCGCATGCAGAGCAGCGTGCCGGACCTGGTGGACTTCTCCAGCGAGTCCAAGGCCACGACCGAACTGTACGGCGATGACGTCAAGAAACCCGGAACCTTCGCGGCCAGCGCCCTGCTGGCGCGACGCCTGGTCGAGCGGGGTGTGCGCTGCGTGCAGATCCTGCATCGGGGTTGGGACCAGCATGGCAACCTGCCTTCCGAGATCCGGGCCCAGTGCAAAGACATCGATCAGGCCTCGGCGGCGCTCATCCATGATCTCAAGGCCCGGGGCCTGCTCGAAGACACCCTGGTCATCTGGGGGGGCGAGTTCGGGCGGACTGTGTATTCCCAGGGGCGGCTCACTCGGACCGACTACGGTCGCGACCACCATCCGCGCAATTTCTGCATGTGGATGGCCGGCGGGGGCATCAAGGGCGGCATCTCTTATGGCGAGACCGACGACTTCAGCTACAACGTCGTGGAGAACCCGGTGCACATCAACGACCTGAACGCCACGATCCTGCAATGCATGGGCGTGGATCACCGGCGCTTCACCTTCAAGAGTCAGGGGCTTGATCAGCGCCTGACCGGCGTCGAGGAGTCCCACCCGATCCAGGCGCTCCTGGCCTGAGCGCAGTCCGGGTCGCCCACAGGGTCAATGCCACCGGGGTTCCCGGCCCAGCAGGTGTCGCACGAAGAAATCCATGCGGCGCCGGCTGGCGTACGGGGTCTCTGCGGCACCGTGGTTGGTCGAGGGCATCACCAGCAGCTCGAAGTCCTTGTCCGCACGGACCAGTGCCGCGCTGACCTGCATCGTGCTGGCCGGATCCACGTTGGTGTCCACCTCGCCCACGATGAGGAGGAGCTTGCCCGTGAGTTTGTGCGCATCCTCGACGTTGGAGCACCGGCGGTAGGCTTCGTCCACCGGCCAGCCGAGCCATTGCTCGTTCCACCAGATCTTGTCCATCCGGTTGTCATGGCATCCGCAGTCGGCGACGGCGACCCGGTAGAACTCCCCGTGGTCCAGCAGTCCGCGCAAGGCGTTCTGTCCGCCGGCACTGCCGCCGTAGAGTCCGACGCGCCCGGTGTCCATCCAGGGGCGTGACCGGGCCGCGGCCCGGATCCAGAGTTTGCGGTCCGGGAATCCGGCGTCGGCGAGATTCTTCCAGGCCACGTCATGGAAGGCCTTGGAGCGCTGGCTGGTACCCATGCCGTCGATCTGCACGACCACGAAGCCCAATTCGGACAATGCGTGCTGCCGGGTCAAGCGACCGAACTCCTTGGGTACGAAGGCCCCCTGAGGTCCGGCGTAGATCTCCTCGATCACCGGGTATTTCGCCCGGGGGTCGAGGCGGGAGGGTCGGATGACGATGCCGTGGATGTCGGTGGTGCCGTCGCGGCCCTGGGTGGTGAAGCGTTCGGGGATCGACCATCCGGTGGCCAGAAGCCGGGCGATGTCGGCCCGCTCCAGTTCGAGCACCTTGCGGCCATCGGTCGCACTGCGCAATTCGGTGATCGGGGGTTGGTCCACCCGGGACCAGGTGTCGAGGAACCAGCGTCGATCGGGCGAGAACTGCACCTTGTGGGTGCCGTCGCCCTCGGTCAGCACCACCAGTCCGGTGCCGTCGAAGTTCACCCGGGCCAGGTGCAGGTAGTACGGATCCTGGCCCGGTCGGATGCCTCCGGCGAGGAACCAGAGCTGCTGATGCTCGGCATCGACGTGCTCCACGGAGCGCACCACCCAGTCACCTTGGGTGATGGGGTTTTTCACGCTGCCGGTGGCGATGTCGATGCGCCACAGGTGGCACCAGCCACTGCGCTCGGACATCCACAGGAGTTCCCCGCGCGGGTGCAACCAGTGCCGCCAGGTCTTGGCCGTCCAATCCACCATG
>JAIXXC010000007.1 GCA_027490985.1 Verrucomicrobiales bacterium | reverse complement strand
GTTGTGCTCGACGAGGACCCGCTCGATGAAGGCCCTCCAAGTTTCGTCCGGACTCCAAACCTCGCGCATGGGGAAGCCCGCCTCGGCCTCGGTGTGACCGAGCACCCGCCGGCGGTACAGGTGGATGAACGCCGACGCGCGCATGTTCTTGGCGCAATGCACCCAGACCTTCCGACCGCGGAATCCCGCCAGGATGGCAGCGAACTGGTGGAACTGCTCGGGCTTGGGATCCTCCCAGAGCACCGGGATTTGGACGTAGGCGATACCCAGGCGAGCGATCCGGTCGGCCTCATCCGCCAGAGCCTGCGGTGAGGTGGGGAGGGCCAGGTTGATGACGGCCTCGATGCCTAGGGCCGGCAGCTGTTCGATGTCCCGCTCCGAGAGCTGGCCCGACGACCACAGCCAATCGAAGACCTGATGGGTGTTTTCTGCGTCCATGAACGGTCTTGAGGTCCAAACTGCCTTCCGGTGATCGCAGAGACAAGGGGCCTGGTGATCGACGGACCCAGTTATTGACCCACAAGTTCAAACGGGGGCGTTTCGAGACCACGGAATGCCCGGAGGTTCCACCGATGCCGAAGACGCACCGGCCCACTGCTTGGGTCGTCAAGTGACGGCCGCTCCGCTGGCGCAGAAAGGATGGGTGGCTGAGGAGGATTGCTCATCACCCGGCCTGGGTGCGAATCGGCCCCGGACCACGTGGCTCTTCAGGTCCCTGTCCAGGATCCGGTGGTCTCATGAGTTCCGTCTCCAACTCCGGGACCCTCGGATCAGCCCCGTGAGGAAGAGGATCACTCCCACGGAAAGGCCGAACCCGTTGTCGGGTCGCACTCCGAGCAGGCTAATCATCCCGGTCAGCAGAACGAGGGCGGCACTGATAAAGTTCATGGGCGGTATGCTTGAAACTCGGCCCAACCGAATGCGTTCTGAGGGAGATTCCGCACACGGCCGTGCGAGTGGTCGGGATGGGGCGTGGGATGCGATGCGGGCCGACCCGTCGGTAACGGCTCGATGACCCCGCGGGCGCCAGGGGCTTGGATCCCAGAGCCGGGTCATGGACACGGGGGTGCCTGGAGGTCATGGCCGCCGTTTCCGCCAGGCGTGGGAGTGGATCATCACCCGGTTCCACGTCACGCCCTTGACAGACCCAATATCGAGCACTTGGTTCATCAACAAATTCCTGAATAGAAGCCAAATTGACTATTGATTTCTGAGTTCAAAGGCCGGTTTCCTGGGCACCTTCAGCCTCTGAGGCTCGGCATCCACCCTCTTAAAAACGCCCACCATCGCAGACCCCCGATCCCGCGTCCGGGGAAAATCCCTAATGAACAAAGGCTTCGTACAGTCCATGATTCTCGGTGTGTGTGCCGCGGGCGTGGGGTATTGGTTGGGTCAGCGGTCCCCTGCGACCCACACCCAACGGACCGCGGTTGCCACAGCGGCCAACGCCACCGGGTCGACCGCCGCCACGGCCTCCGCGTCTGCGGGCCATCCGGCGGCACCGGCCGCCGACGCGGCGGAAACGCCCGCCACGGGCCGACTCCCGCTGGCGGAGATCAAAGCCAAGCTCCTCGAGCTGAAGGGTCATGGAGCCTTCGGCCTGAGCTTCGAGGAACAGCGGGCGTGGTTGAAGGCCATGATCGATCTGGATCCCGCTGATATCCCGGAGTTGCTGGATTTCACCCGTCGACAACTTCCCAGAAGTCTCAGCTCGGGTCTCCAGCTCCAATTGCTCTCTCATTGGGCTGACAGAGAAGTGCACAAGGCCATGGCGTATGCCAAAGCTCTGGCGAGTCGCGAGGATCGTGAGTTGGGGATCACCATCGTGGCCCGAGCATGGGCACGCCAAGATCCCAAGGCGGCGGCCGACTGGGTGAGGCAGTTGCCCAAGGGTCGTTTGCGTGCTCAGGGCTTGAGCTCGGTCATCGACGGCATGGCGGCCCGAGATCCTGCAGCGGCATTCGAGTTGGCTGAAAGTCTGGGAGGCTCGTCGTTTCGGAACGACTTCCTGCAGCCCATCTTCAAGCAATGGGCGACGCAAGACCCCGCGGCCGCCGCGGCCAAAGCGCTCGGTCTGAAATCCCGCGAGGCGCGGTCACGAGCCTTTGAGGCGATTTCCTCGGAGTGGGTCGGGCGTGATCCTCAGGGGGCGATGCGTTGGGCCCGATCGCTGCCCACGGGTTCCGACCAAACCGACGTGCTCATGAGCCTGCTCAGGGAATGGGCGGAGAACGACGTCCCCGCCGCGTTGGCCGCGGTGAAGCAATTGCCGGAAGGCCCCGAGAAGCAGAGAGCCATGACCAGTGTGGGTTCGTCCTGGTCGCGGCAGGATCCCATCGCGGCCCTCGATTACGCCACATCCCTGCCCGCGGGCGCCGACCGGGCCCAACTCCTGAGTGTGGTCCTCAGGGGTTGGTCGGGGAACCATCCGGAAGCCGCGGTGAACTACATCCAAAACCTACCTCCAGGGGTCGAGCGGAATATGCTTCTGGAGAGCGTCATCCAGACTGTGGCTGAGCTGGCCCCCCAAGAGGCTGCCCGGTTGGGGGCGTTGATGTCGCCCAGCAGTCTGGAGTCTTCCATCGGGTGGATTTCCAGCATGCTGGCCCGAACCGATCCGCAGACGGCCATGGAGTGGCTCAAGACCCTGCCCGATGGCGAAGCCAGGCGGAGCGCGTTGCTTTCAGCCGGCAACCATCTGGCCGCAGCCGATCCCGGGGCCGCTGCCGAATTCGCCAACCAACTCCCGGCCGGCCAAGCCCGTGATGAATTCGTCTCCAACGTCGCAGCGAATTGGGGGCATGCCGACGCCGCCGCGGCCCTGGTTTGGGCGGAGAAACTGCCGGAGGGTCAGGCCAAAGAAAACGCCCTGAACCTGGTGAGTTCTCACTGGGCCCATGAGGATCCGGAAGCCGTGATCGCCTACGCGCAGAAGCTCCCGCCGGGCGGCCAACAGAGTTCCTTCATGTTGAATTCGGCGCGCCAGTGGGCCGAGCGCGACCCGACCGCCGCGCAGGCGGCGATGCAGGTGATGCCCGAAGGCGCATCCAAGGACTCCTTCGTGGAGGGTCTGGTCTCCGGCATGGCACAGAATGATCCGGCGTCGGCAGCTTCGTATGTGGCCACTCTTCCGGAGGGAAAGGCCCAGAACTCCGCCGCCGTGTCTGTCATCAGGGAATGGACCTCCACCGATCCTGTCGCCGCGTCCCAATGGGCGGCGGGCTTCAAGGGCGAAGCGCGGCAGCAAGCGCTGGATACGGTCATCCAGGGTTGGTCGCGCAATGATCCGCAAGCCTCGGCCGTATGGTTGGCCGGGTTGCCCGAGGACACCGCCAAGCAAGGTGCGATCCAAAATTACCTCAATCGACTCTCGGTCGAGTATCCCCAACATGCCGCAACCTTGGTCACCGGTCTGACCGATGAGGCCCAGCGCACCACCGCGATCCAAAACATCGCGAAACGTTGGTTGCTCACGGATCCGGTGGCGGCGGCGCGATGGCTCAATACGACCCCGCTGCCGAAGGATCAAATCCAGCAGATGTTGAAGAACGGCAAGCAGTAGCACCATCGCTCTCGTTCCCCGGGTTCCCTTCCGGCTCACCCGTACGACTTCGCGTGTCCGGAGTCCTCGTGTCCCGAGTCAACGACCTTGGCGTCCCTCGCCGGGCCGATCCCAAGGGTATCACCCGGATTGAGGCGGCACGGATTCAAAAAGGGTTTCGATTGTGGATGTTTATTCGGCTTAGTCGGGTATACCAATTCCTGAAAGAGCGCATCCTCGATCGAACCGGTGACCACACTGGCCACCGCCAGGACCTTGGCCGACCTCCTGCCTTCCGAGGCACGGATGGAGCTGATGCGCCACCTCATGAGTCGGGCCACGCCCCAGTGCATGGCGCGCTTCATGGCCGAGATGCGGCCGACGATTGCCGGGATGGGCTCGGCCCAGTTGGCCACCTCGGCCCCGCCCGCGTTGCCACCCGCGATCACCTCGGTGGGTCCGGAGGTCGTCGAGAAGATCCTGCGCTCCTGGCATCTCGAACTCGACGGCATGGTCTCTCTCACGATCCCCGCTGGAGTGGCCGACATGGATGCACTCCGATCGCTCAACCACTGCTTCCGCGCACGCCATCACGACCCGGTCCGCGATACCGTCTCCGCCGGCGATTTCAACTGTTGTTCGCGCGCGGCGTCCGTCTCGCAACGGGATCTCTCGCAGCCGCGGGTCGTGCGGGTGCTTCCGATTGTCCCGGGAACCCGCGGTCTTTCGCTTGACGAGCAGGTGAATCTCCTGAGTTCCGAGGGTCTCCGCTTCGCCGAGCCCATCGAGCAGGCTCTGGTCGCCGCGGCCTTCGCCTGCAAGACCGACGGTCGCGACGTGTTTCAGGATCTGTGGGCGCGGGGCTCACTGGCAGGCCACGCCTTGACCGTGAGCCAGATCACCAGCACCCGGGTCTGTACCTCCTACGACGACGGGGCCTACAGCAACGTGGCCGCCAGTGGAGCCCTCAATCCGGACGGCCATCGGATCTCGCCCGCCGCCCAAGCCGCCCTTGATCCCAGAGCAGGGGTTTGAGGGTCGGTTTCACGACGAGGGGTGGATCTTCGGTAAAGTCGCCTCGCGAATGAGGTCTGGACGGGTCATTGCGACCCCGTTCAAGCCGCATTGGATTCACCGGTCCGGAGTGCTGCCGTTGGTGCGGTTGAATTCGCTCAATGCGGCGGCCAATTGGGCGGGTGACATCCGTTTGCGGAGAGCGGCCATCTCGGCGTTGGCCCGGCCACCGCAGCGCTCGTTGAGCGGGTGGCCCGCATGGCCCTTGAGCCATCGCCGTTTGATCGGGTTCATGGCTCACCATTGACAAGCATAACGATTAATAATACCTAAAAACATAACCTAGGGCCTGGACAGAATAGTTGCGGCTCACCGATCTCAACCAGTGCTTGGGTGCTTACAACCAAGCTCCTGCGGAGTGATCTTCAAAGCACCCACCCCAGCGGCCGCCGATTTTAGACAACGAGAAGACCCTCCATGAAAAAAGGCTTCGCTCCGTCCGTGATTCTCGCGGTGTGTGCCGCGGCTGGTGGTTACTGGTTTGGCCAGCGACACCCCGCGACCCAGACTCCCGCCACGGCCGCCGTCACGGCAGCCGATGGCACCCGGTCGCCTGCCTCTGCCGGGAGCTCCTCTGGGCAGACCTCTCCCGCGACGGCGACCGAAGCCTCCGAAACCCACCCCCCGGGCCGACGCTCGTTGGACGAGGTTCGGGAGAGGCTGCTCGCGCTGAAAGGCGGTGGAGCCTTCGGGCTGAGCCTCCGCGAACAACGGGAGGTGGTGAGGATCCTGGCCGATCTGGATGGTTCGGACATGCCGGAGATGTTGGAGTTCATCCAGAAGCAACTTCCAAAGAGTCTGCGCGTCGGACTGCGGTTCCAATTGCTTGCCCATTGGGCGGAGACCGATGTGCGCGGTGCCATGGCCTATGCCAAGGCCCTACCCAGTTCAGAGGGCCGCGACGACTCCATCGCCTCGGTGGCCGGTGTGTGGGCCGGTCAGGATGCCGCGGCGGCCACGGACTGGGTCAAGCAGTTGCCGAAGGGTCGCTTGCGCGATCAGGTGTTTGGACAATTCATTCATGCGATCGCCGGCAAGGATCCAGCGGCCGCTTTGGAACTGGCCGAGAAACTGGGCGGGTCTCAACAATCTCAGCATTTGTATTCCATCTTCTCGGCATGGGTGGAGAGGGACCCTGTTGCCGCAGCGACCCGGGCGGCGGGCCTCAATTCCCGCGAGGCGCGTTCGCAAGCCTATCAAGCGATTTCCAATCCTTGGGCGCAGAGCGATCCGCAGGCCGCGATGGCTTGGGCCAGATCCCTTCCCAAGGGCCGAGATCAACGCAACGCTGTGCTTGCGGTCGTCTCGAGCTGGGCTGAGACCGATCTTCCCAGCGCGCTGGCTGCGGTGAATCAACTGCCAGAGGGCCCCGACCGGCGGCAGGCTTTGGGCAGCGTGGGTGTTTCCTGGGCGGCTCAGGACCCTGGTGCCGCGCTGGATCACGTCACGTCCTTGCCTGCCGGCAAAAACCGCACCGAACTCCTGGGCGCCGTCCTAAACGGTTGGGCGGGGAGTCATCCGGAAGCGGCCGCGGCCTACGTCCAAGGCCTTCCGGCGGGTGTTGAGCGGAATAAAGCCGTGGAAAGCGTTATCTCCTCCCTGGCGCAGCAGGCGCCCCAAGAGGCCGCCCAGTTGGCGGCGTTGCTTCCGGCCAGCAGCCTGCAGTCCGCCGGCTGGTCGATCACCCAAGCTCTTTGCCGGTCGGACCCTCAGGCGGCCATGGAGTGGCTCAAGAGCTTGCCTGAAGGCGACGCAAAGCGGAGCGCGCTGCAGTCGGCGAGCTACTCACTGCCGGAGGCCGATCCCAAGCTCGCCGCCGAATTCGCCAATACCTTGCCGAGAGGGGAGTCGCGCGATCAATTTGTGGCCAGTGTCGCCGGGCAATGGGCGGAAGCCGATGCCGCGGCGGCCCTGGTCTGGGCAGAGAAATTGCCGGAGGGACAGGCCCGACAAAATGCCCTGAATGCGGTGAGTAGGCAGTGGGCCCAGCAGGATCCTAAGGCGGTGATGGCCTACGCCCAAACTCTTCCGCCAGGCGATCAACAGAACTCCTTCATCGAGCATTCGGCTGGCGAATGGGCCCAGCGCGACCCCGCTGCGGCGCAGGCCATGATTCAAAAGCTGCCCGAAGGCCCCTCGAAGGACTCCTTTGTGCAGGGTCTGGTCTCCGGCATGGCGCAGAATGATCCGGCGTCGGCGGCCTCGTATGTGGCCACTCTTCCTGAGGGAAAGACCCAGAACTCTGCGGCCGCTTCGGTGATCGGCCAGTGGACCTCGACTGATCCGGCCGCCGCTTCGCAGTGGGCGGCAGGTTTCAAGGGTGAGGCGCGAGAGCAGGCGCTGAATACGGTCATCTCAGAATGGGGACGCAACGATCCTGAGGCCTCGGCGCGTTGGCTGTCGGAGTTGCCCAACGACGCGGCGAAACAGACGGCTATCAACACTTACCTCGGCCAGCTGACGTACCAGTATCCCAATCACGCCGCGACCTTGGTTGAGGGTGTGACGGATGAGAGCCAACGCCATGGGGCCATCAGCAGGATTTTCCAGGTTTGGAAGCGCTCAGATCCGGGGGCGGCCGAACAATGGCTCGGGAACACCTCCCTGCCCAAGGAGCAGATTCAAGGGATGCTGGGCAAAGGCAAGGACTAGAAGCACAGCCGTTGGTGAGTCGCTGCTTTCCCGGGTCTTGGGACTCGTGGGCGAGTGATGTCAGAGAGGCTGCAATCCATCCTTCAGGCGGTCTGGTGCCACGCCATACCGGCAGGCAGTGGGTCCGAACAGTATTCAATGTGCAGGATCCGCCGCCGGCGATCGCTAGTCGACTTGCTTGAAGCATGGAGGAGGAGCGGCCGCATGAGCAGGACATCGCCAGCGGCCGCCTCGCACAGCACCTCGTGGGTCGCCGCTTTCAAGGCCGACATCCGATCGCCATCCAGCCGGCCGTACCGGTGCGAACCGGGGATCACCCGCAAGGCTCCGTTCGAGCCGTCGCAATCATCGAAGTGCAGGCGCACGGTGATCATCCGGGCGAGCCATTCCCCCGGCGCCTGGACATGGGAGACTCCGTCCTTGCGGCTCCACGGCCCGAAACCGGGGGCATCCACCGGAGACTCCACGGCGAGGGTTACATCTTGATGCCATGGGACCAACCAGTTCGTGGTCGGCGACTTGTCGAAAAAGATGGCCCGCACTGGCTGTGCCTGGGGACCCAGATAGGTCGTCACCCGCGACAGGATCGCCGCCGAGCGGGCCCATGCGCGGACCTGGGGAACGGCCAAAATTCCTCGGGATCCTGCGCCCTCCGGCTCGCCCAAGGCGGCTAGCAAGGCCCGTCGCTCAAGTTCTCCCGCAAGAGCTCGGACCCTCATAAAACCATCGCCCTCAAGGTCGTGGGTCATCGCATCAGTTGGTGTGGTTGAATTCGGCCAGGGCGGCGGCGAGTTGGGCGGGGGACATCGTCTTGCGCAGGGCGGCCATCTCGGCATTGGCCCTCACGTCGCAGCGCTCGTTGAGCGGGTGGCCGGCATGGCCCTTGAGCCAGCGCCATTCGATTTGGTGACGGCTGGCCTGGGCGTCGAGCTGTTGCCACAGGTCGGCGTTCTTGACGGGTTCCTTGGTGGAGGTTTTCCAGCCATTGCGCTTCCAGCCATGGATCCATGACTGGATCCCCTGACGCAGGTATTGGGAGTCGGTGAAGAAGACGATTTCGCAGGCCTGGTTGAGGGCGGCCAATGCCTGGATCGCCGCTTGGAGTTCCATCCGGTTGTTGGTGGTGGCCGGTACCGCGCCGCCGATCTCCAACTCCTGACGCCCATACTGCAGCACCGCCGCCCAGGCTCCGGGCCCGGGATTTCCCTGACAGCCGCCGTCGGTATGGATGGTGACACGCTTCAACGGGCGACAGTCTGGGAGCGGAGAGGGCAAAGGGGAAGCCGGCACCGCGGTCGGATCATGGTCGGACCCGACTCCGATACGGTCCGATCCCGATCTTGCCGATTCTCAGGCCCTGCCGCCTAATGACCGACAACGTTCCATGATCCCGCTCCAAGCGCCGTTCACCGCCGACAAGATCCAGGCCCTCAAGGTCGGGGATGAAGTCCTGATTTCCGGGGTCCTCTTCACGGGCCGCGATGCCGTCCACAAGTACCTGCACGAAGGCGGCGAGTTGCCGCCCGAGGTGAACCTCCGCGACGGGATCATTTACCACTGCGGACCCGTGGTGCTGAAGGATTCGGACGGCTCGTGGAAGGTCACCGCGGCCGGTCCCACCACGTCGATCCGCGAAGAGCCCTACCAGGCCGACATCATCCGCGATCACGGCTTGCGGGGTGTCATTGGCAAGGGCGGCATGGGCGAGAAGACGCTGGCCGCCTGCAAGGAGCATGGCTGCGTGTATTTGCACGCCATCGGCGGCGCGGCCCAGGTGCTGGCCGAATGCGTGGTGCGGGTGCGCAACGTGTCCCTGCTGGAGAAGTTCGGATCGCCCGAGGCCATCTGGGAGCTGGAGGTCCGCGATTTTCCGGCTGTGGTGACCATGGATTCCCATGGTCGTTCGCTCCACCGCGAGGTGTTCGCCGCCAGCGAGGCGGCCCTCAAGGAACGGGTTTG
This sequence comes from Verrucomicrobiales bacterium, assembly GCA_027490985.1. Classification (GTDB taxonomy): domain Bacteria; phylum Verrucomicrobiota; class Verrucomicrobiia; order Limisphaerales; family UBA9464; genus SXXZ01. The sequence continues at coordinate 264 of JAIXXC010000007.1, read as the reverse complement.
AACCCGCATGGACTTGGCCGAATTGGGTTGGGATGCGGTCTGGGAGACCGCCTTCGCTCCGCATCGCCAGGAGGGGTTGGAACCCGCCCGGGTCGTCCACGAAGACAAGCTTTCCTACATCGTGGTCGGGGCTTCCGGCGACCGTCCGGCGATCATCACGGGCCGCTTGAGGCACCTTTGCCCGCGTGATCAAGACCTGCCCAAGGTCGGCGATTGGGTGGCGGTCCGTCCGGTGCCCGGTGAGTCCAAGGGAGTCATCGAGGC
>JAIXXC010000184.1 GCA_027490985.1 Verrucomicrobiales bacterium | reverse complement strand
GACGTGAAGCTGCTGCAAGAAGACACCCGACGCCCCTGGAGCACCAAGCAGCGCATTGCCAGCCGGCATGGACATCTTTCGAACCACGCGGCCTCCGAGGTGGCCACGGCCATCCTCCACGACGGCTTGCGGCGGATCTATCTGGGTCACTTGAGCCGCGACTGCAACACCCCAGAACTGGCCCGTAACACGGTCGGGGAGGCACTGGATGCGGCCGGTGCTCATCATGTCCAACTGGAGAACACCTCCCAAGACGCTCCCTGCCCCACGGTGACTCTGTAGGCCTTCGAGCCGTCGCTTCGTCGGGCACACCGAACGCCCACCCTGCGTTGAGGGCCCACGACGGGCGATCCGCTGTCGGTGCCCTCCTCTTCAGGACGCGGGCGTCACAGCCGGCGATTCCGGAGTATGGGTCTCCACCCAGCGGGCCATCAGCCACAACAAATCGCTGAGGCGATTGAGAAAAATGAGGATCTCGTGGTTCTCCACCTCACCGGAATCGCGCAGCACGAAGACGCGGCGTTCGGCCCGGCGGCAAGTCGTGCGGGCGACATCGAGCGCGGCCGAGTGCAGGGTCATCCCCGGCGTGGCCCACCCCTTGAAGGTGATGCTCTGGGCCTCGATTTGGGTGACCAGCGCATCGAGCTTGGCGGTCAAGGTCGGGGTCACCGCCTGGAACCCGTCGGCCAAGTAACGCTGGGTGTCTTCTTTGGCGGTGGCCAATTCGCCCATCAGGATGACCAAGTCTTTCTGGATCACCAGCAAGTTGTCGCCGATGAAGGGGTCGACGGCGCTGGCCCGCGCCATTCCGATGGCGGCGTTCAACTCGTCGACCGAGCCGTAGGCCTCCACACGCGGGTGCGCCTTGGAAACCCGGCGGTTGTACATCAGGCCGGTGGTTCCGGAATCACCGGTGCGGGTGGCAATGCTCATGCGGCCGACAGGGTGGACGCGATGGCCCGTCCTGCAACCCTTCAGCCGGATTTTTTGACCGGATCAAGCTCCCCTCGGATCGCCTCCAGCCTCTGCCGTTGCGGCGGCAGCAATTCCAAGAGCCGGATCGCCCGGGCATGGGCCTGGGCCGATTCCAGCCGCTGGCGCGAGTGCTCGACCCACATCCAGCCGTAGTGCATCTGGGTCTCCTCGGCGGAAGTCCGCCCGACCCAGGGGATGCGGGCCAGCTGAGCCTCGGCGTCGTCGAACCGTCGGTGGTTCACCAGAGCGAGGGCATGGTTGATCTGGCAGGCGACCGACTCGGGCGAGCGGTGGAGCAATTCGAGTGTCAAGCGGGCGGTCTCGGCGGGTTCGCGGCCCAGCGCAATCATGACCGCCGCGTGATTGTGCCGGTACACCGGGTTCTCCGGTTCCAGGCGATACGAGCGGGAGACGGCTTCGGCCAACGTCTCCATGTCCTGCGTCTCCGAGGCGATACCGGCCATCTCGAACCAGAACGTGGCGTCTTGGGCGAAGGTCTGCTCCACCCGACGCAGCAGGAGACCGGCCTCTTGAAACCGATGGACCCGGCGCAACCCCGCCACCATGCGGGCCACCAGCACCGCGTCGGGGGCCGCACCCTCGACGATCTTGGCGAAGTCGGCCGCGGCATCCAGATCCCGGGTCAGCGCCAGGTCGATCCGCCCGTCGAGATACCAACTGTAGGCCGTCATGCGACCGCCCAGCGAAGTCTCACCCCGAATCCCGATGGCGAGCTGTCTCAGCCGGTTCCAGTCCTGGCGTTGAAGCAGCAACTCGGCCGTGGCCAGCCAAAGATCGGGAGCATAGGGAAACACCTTCACCTGCTCCAACCCCTGTTCCACGGCCCGGTCGGCCAGACCGAAGGCCTGGAGCGCTTCCATCAAGCCGATGGCCTCGCCCGGACTGGCGGGCGCTCGTTTGAAGTCTTCGAGTCGGCTCTTCACCTCCGATGATCGCCCCACCCGCGCCAACACGCGCCACAAGCCGAGATGGTCGGCCAGGGAGTCTTCCTGCCGCTCGATCCGCCGGGCCAGGACCCGCTCGTAAGCCGGGCCGTCACCGAGTTGCTCGAACACCCTCAGCAACAACCGGGAGGCTTCGTCGTATCGCGTCGGATCGCGCTCCGCCTCCAGAAGCCGATCCCGGGCCGCGGCCATGCCCGTGATGGGGCCCCACCCCGCTTCCCACGCCGGGGCGATGAGGCGCATGGGCTCGGTCTTCGCCAGAGTCTCCCGCTGCCGATGCCAGAGTTCCTCGAAGCGGTCCATGCGTTGGGCGAGGAACAGCGACCGGGCGAACCAGCCGGCCAACTCCGCGGCATCGCCGGCCGCCGGATCCCGCAGAAGAGCCACAGTGGCCTGGTGATGTCCGACATGGTCGAGGAAGCGGGCGAAGCGCAGGACATCCGCGGCATTCGTCGCCGATCGCTGGAGCAGTTCCACCCCACAGGCGTATCCGAAGCGCACCTCGTCCTGGGAGTATCGGTGGGCCGCCGTGAGGATTTCGAGTGCTCCGCGACGCGCCTCCAGATTGGCCGGGTCGTTGGCCAAGGCCGTCTTCCAGGCGGTGACCGATTCGGGGAGTCGTCCCGCCACGCCGGCGGTCCGCGCCGTGCGGATCAGCGACCGGGCCTGGAACTTGTCGAGAATGCTCGCCCGCTGGGGCGGATCGATGTCGGGCGTGGAAACCACGAACACCGGAATGACCACCGCCAGGACCGACATCACCAGCAGCGCCACCGCCAGGGCAGCCCAGCGGAACCAGGGATCACTCACCAACACCCTCAGCAGGTCGTTCTCGATGGCCTCGGTCCCCTCCGCCTGGATTTCAGGTTCCGGTGGATTGGATTCCGTTGGATTGCGGGACTCGGTCGGGCCCGACCCTCCCGACCGGAGAGGTGATGGCGACGGATCAGCCGGGGTTCCCGATGAACCCGATGTCCCAGAACTCATTCATAGCCCATCGGCAACCCGCAGGATTTCTGAAGCGCCCAAGGCCTCGAGAGCCACGCCGGCGACGAGGCCCGCGGGAACCAGCGCAAACTCCCCCGGTCCGAGATCGCGATGGTAGGCACCCACGGTCAATCGGGTCGTGCCAGACACCGATCCCAAGACGCACGGACCGCCCGCCGGGAAGAGCCGGGATGACGGCCCCAGTGAGGCCCCGGCTTCGAAGCGGAGCAGATCGACCGCGAACAAGGCGTGCCGTACCAACGGGCGGACGATCACCCCGGGCGAAACGACCGACCGGAACTCCGGGATCAATTCGGAATGCGAGTCGGAGAAATCGATGGATTCCAGGGCCGGTTCGCGGTGCAACTCGCGGGGCTTCCCATCCAGCCCGGTCCGATTCCAATCGAAGACCCGGTAGGTGGTGTCGGAATTCTGCTGGATCTCGAAGACCAGGTTCCCGGCCCCCAGTGCATGGGCGCGGCCACTGGGCAGGAACATGGCCTGCCCGGCCCGGACAGGGTGGCGACGGAAGCACTCGGCGACGGTGCCGTCGTCCAGACGCTGCACGAACTCCTCGCGGGTCACCCCACTGCGGAAACCCACGTAGATCTCGGCGCCGGGATCGGCCTCCGCGAAATACCACATCTCGGTCTTGGGCTCACCACCCAGCGCCGCGGCCTTCTCGGCCGGCGGATGCACCTGCAACGACAGGTCGTCCCGGCAATCGAGGATCTTCACCAACCAGGGAAATCGCTCGCCGACCGCCACCGGGCGCCCCATCAACTCGGCGCCATGCTGCTCCATCAGGCGGCGCAGAGAGGTTCCGGCCAGGGGCCCCTCGGCCACGACGGACTGCCCTTCCGGGCGATCGGAGATCTCCCACGATTCGCCCACCGGGACCCCGGGAGGAAGTCGCTTGCCCCAACGCTCCTCGAGCCTGCGCCCACCCCAGACGCGCTCCTTGGGCAGCGGGGTGAAGACCAACGGCGTATCGAGCACCTGACGCATCAGGCCGCCTGGGAATCGGGCTCCGTGAAATGACCAAAGGCCCGGAACTTGGCGTACCGCGACGACAACCGCTGGGCCGGAGTCAGAGCCCGCACCTCGGCCAGATGCCGCAAGAGTCCCTCGCGCAAGGTGGCCGCCGTGGCCTCGGGGTCGAGATGGGCGCCGCCCAGAGGCTCCGGAAGCACATCGTCGACCAGACCGAGCGAACTCAGGTCGTTGGCCGTGATCTTGAGGGCCGCCGCCGCCTTGGGGGCCGCCGTGCGATCCTTCCACAGGATCGCCGCACAGCCCTCGGGACTGATCACCGAATAGTAGGCGTTCTCCAGGATCAGCACCCGGTCGGCCACGCCGATGCCCAGCGCTCCGCCCGAACCGCCTTCGCCGATGACACAAGCGATGATGGGCACTTCGAGGGTCATCATCTCGCGCAAATTCACGGCGATGGCCTCGGCGATATGCCGCTCTTCGGCGCCGATGCCCGGATACGCTCCGGCGGTATCGATGAGGGTGACGATGGGGAGACCGAACTTGTCGGCCATCTTCATGAGCCGCAGCGCCTTGCGATACCCCTCGGGATGGGCCGATCCGAAATTGCGGAGAATGTTCTCCTTGGTGTCCCGACCCTTCTGAGTGCCGATGACCATCACCTTCTCGCCGCCCAGACGGGCGAAGCCGGCCACCATGGCCCGGTCGTCGGAATACAGTCGGTCGCCGTGCAGTTCCTCGAATTCGCTGAAGGTCGTCCTGAGGTAGTCGAGGGTGTAGGGGCGCCGCGGGTGGCGGGCCAACTGCACCCGCTGCCAGGGCGTCAGGTTCGAATACAACTGCCGCTGGGCCTCCTGGATCTTGGATTCCAGCAGGCGGATCTCCTCTTCCCAGGAAATCCCCAGTGACGGAGTACCCGGCTGGGAACGCAGCTCCTCGAGCTTGCGTTGGAGGTCGGCGATCGGTTTTTCGAATTCGAGAAAGTGTCTCATGGACGGGGCATCCACCCCTGTTCGACAGATTAAAGATCCCCCCCCTCAGTCGCAACGGCGGAGTTGGCCGGCACTCGGGCCGTCATTTTCTGTCTTCCGCCGGCCGGACGGGTTCGCAACCATTCCGCCGCAATGAAACGCCGATCCTCCGCAAAGGCCCCTGCCAACAAGTCCCGGAACGACACCCTGCCCCGCCCCTTCTCCTCCATCGTGGTGGACGGCATCGAACGCGCTCCCAGCCGCGGCATGCTCTATGCCACCGGCTTCAAGAAGGATGATTTCCAGAAGCCACAGATCGGCGTGGCTTCGACCTGGAGCATGGTGACGCCGTGCAATATGCACATCGACCAATTGGCCGTCAGCGTGGCCCAGGGCATCAATGAACACGGCGGCAAGGCCGTGGTGTTCAACACCATCACCATCTCCGACGGTATTTCGATGGGCACCGAGGGCATGAAGTACAGTCTCGTGTCCCGCGAGGTGATCGCCGATTCCATCGAGACGGTCGTGGGCTGTCAGGGCTTCGATGCCTTCGTGGCCGTGGGCGGCTGCGACAAGAACATGCCCGGCTGCGTCATGGCCATGGCCCGGTTGAACCGTCCGAGCATCTTCGTGTATGGCGGCACCATTCTGCCGGGTGAACTCGGCGGCAAAGACGTGGATCTGGTGAACATCTTCGAAGCGGTGGGCAAGAACGCCGCGGGCGCCTGCTCGGCCGAAGACGTGGAAGCGGTGGCCGAGGTGGCCATCCCGGGCGCCGGTTCCTGCGGCGGCATGTACACCGCCAACACCATGGCCTCGGCCATCGAAGCGCTGGGCATGAGCCTGCCGAATTCGTCGGCGCAGGCGGCCGTGTCGCAAGACAAGACCCTCGACTGTGAAGCCGCCGGTGCCGCCGTGCTCAACCTGCTCAAGAACAACATCCGCCCCCGCGACATCATGACCAAGAAGGCGTTCGAGAACGCCATGACGGTGGTGATCGCCCTCGGCGGCTCCACCAACGCGGTCATGCACCTCATCGGCATGGCCCACTGCGCCGGCGTGAAACTGACCATCGACGATTGGACCCGGGTCGGAAAGCGGGTGCCGGTGCTGGCCGACCTCAAGCCCTCGGGCAAGTACGTGATGGCTCGTCTGGTGGAGATCGGCGGCACGGTGCCGCTGATGAAGATGCTGCTCGACCGGGGCCTGCTCCACGGCGACGTGATGACCGTCACCGGCAAGACCATGGCCGAGAACCTGCGCAACGCCCCGAGCTATCCGGCCGGTCAGGACATCATCCGGGGCTTCGACAACCCCATCAAGAAAGACAGCCACCTCGTTGTCTTCCGCGGCAACCTCTGCCCCGGTGGCGCGCTCGGCAAGATCTCGGGCAAGGAGGGCCTGACCTTCAGCGGCAAGGCCATCGTGTTCGAGAACGAGGAAAAGGCCCTTCAAGGCATCCTCGGCGGCAAGGTGAAGAGCGGCCACGTGATCATCATCCGGGGCGAAGGCCCCAAGGGCGGACCGGGCATGCGCGAGATGCTCTCGCCCACCAGCGCCATCATGGGCAAGGGCCTCGGCAAGGAGGTCGCCCTCATCACCGACGGTCGCTTCAGCGGTGGCTCGCACGGGTTCGTGATCGGGCACACCACGCCCGAGGCCTTCGACGGCGGCCCGATCGCCGTGATCAAGAACGGTGACCCGATCACCATCGATGCCAAGAAGCGCGAGATCAATCTGGGCATCCCGGCCAAGGAATTGGCCTCGCGCCTCAAGGCCTGGAAGAAGCCCAAGCCGAACTACACCCGCGGTGTGCTGGCCAAGTACGCGGCCACCGTCAGCACGGCCAGTGAAGGTGCCGTGACCGATCGGCAATTCTGAGGCCCTGTGCTTCAGAGCCCCCCAAGTCCTCCCCGAATTCCATGGCACTGCGCATCAAGATCTGCGGCATCACCCGAGAGGAGGATGCGCTGGCGGCCGTCGACGCCGGGGCCGACGCGTTGGGATTCGTCTTCGTGCCTGGCACGCCCCGGTTCATAGAACCGGGGCGGGCCGCGGCCATCGTCCGGGGCCTACCCCCGTTCGTGAGCCGTGTCGGACTCTTCGTCAATGCGGCCCCCGAGCTGATCGAGGCCACTCTGGCCGAGGTCGGTCTCGATACGGTCCAACTCCATGGAGATGAAGCTCCCGAGGTGGGCCGATCGCTCCTGAGGCGGGTGCGGGTCATCCAGGCGTTCCGAGTCCAGGGCCCTGAAACGCTGCACCGCCTTCCCGAACACCGTGAGTCGACCCATGCCTGGCTGCTCGATGCCTATGTGCCCGGGGCATCGGGGGGTACCGGTGCCCGCTTCGATTGGACTCTGGCGGTTCAAGCCCGCGATCTCGGGCATCCACTGATCCTTGCGGGGGGCCTGAAGCCCGAGAACATCGCCGACGCGGTCCACCAGGTCCGACCGTTTGCCGTGGATGTCTCCTCGGGAGTCGAATCGGCTCCCGGACGGAAAGATCCAGAGAAGGTTCGACAGCTCATCGCGGCCGCGCGGTCGGTTTGAATCGTTTTGTCTGAGCCGGCATCTCCTGCTCGAGGTTGCGCTCCCCCTCGAGGTTGCCCCCTTTTTCAGAGGAAGCCCCCCCCACAGGCTGGCCGACAAAACCCGATCACTGCCCCGGCAAGCCGGGGAACGGAGCCGGAGGCGGCGGCGGAATGTTGCGGCCGATCCGAGCGGGGTTGGCGGGCACCGTGCCGCCGAATTGATCCGGAGAGGGCGCCACCGCCGGCACGTCGATCCCCCCATGGGCTGCCGTGCCGCCGGCTTGGATGGCATTGGCGGTCATCGGTACGGCCTGAAAGGTTCCCGCAGCCGCCCCACCACTGAGCACGGCCCCACCGCGACCAATCACGGTCGGCGCGGCCCCCATCTGAACGGCTCCGGGGAAGAATCCGGGCTGGGCTCCACCGACGGTGTTGCCCGGCTGATTCATGATGGGCGGGGGCGGTTGGTTGCCCCGCAGAGCACTGGGCGGGAGCCCGGGAGCCCCCGGACCCGGAATCCCTCCGGCGGGAGCCGGGCCGCCGGGTGAGGGCTTCACGGCGTTGTCCTTGAAGTTCAACGGGATCTCCTCGCCATTGAAGGCGATGACCACGGCCTTCTCGATCGGATCGATAGAAACCAATTTGAGCACCCCATCGGCGACATCGACTTCATCGTCGAGGATCAGGGCCCGCGGAAACTGCACGGGCTTGCCCTTGGGCTGATAGGCCACGAAGGCCCGCTTCTCACCCCGAATACTGGTGAATCCGGTCAGGAAGAAGTCGGGGCGTTCCTTCGGCGGCTCCTTTTCGGGCTCGGGAGGGGCCACGACCGCCGGGGGCTTGATGCCGAAGGCGTTGCGCTTGGGGATCCGGGCATACCGATGCGTCGGCACGGCGGGTTCGGTCGCCTCGGTCGTCGACGATGAATCCGTGGCCGAAGTGGACGACACCGCAGCCTGAGGTTCATCGGCCCGAAGCACGCCCGCAGGCAACATCAGCAAGCCCGGCGCCAGCAGGTTCGCCCATACGATGGCCCAGACAGCGGACCGTACAGCGGATCGCACACTGGCCCCTGGGGCCCATCGGCTCAGAGGGGAATACCGCGGCGAACGGATTGCCCTATCGGACATCGACATGCACTGAACAACACCGGATATGGCCATTGGTTGCTGCATGAGGGGGCTACATCGTCGCTGGGATACTCCGCCGAGCCATTACTGTCGCCCAATCGAGGTCCCGATGCCCAGACAAGAATTCCTCGATGATCCGCCGTTTGCTCAGACCCAGATTGAACACCATGGGGCCGGTGCAAACCAATACCCGGATCCGGCCCGAACGGCCACCCAGGCCCGGACCACCGCCGCCCTCCCAATTTCACGTCGACAAACCAAACCTCCCCCCGCTCCACTAAGAGCCTCTCGGGCCGGTCCGCCGAGGAGCCCCCATTTTTGTGGGCGACTCTCCGCAACCGATCCGATCCTTCGAATGGAAACCAAGCATTCTCCCCAATCGCCCTCGCCGGCCTCACCGGGTTCGGCGACCGAACTCAACGGACGCCTGTTCCGTCCCATGGATTGGCTGACCTTCGTTCTGGTCACCCTGTTCGTCTTGGCCGGTTACCTCTACACGGTGGCCCCCGACCTCACCTTGGAAGATTCCGGTGAATTGGCCGTGGGCTCCATGTACGCGGGGGTCCCCCACCCTCCCGGATACCCGGTCTGGACGATCTACTCCTGGCTGTTCACCAAGATCCTGCCGTTCTCGAGCATCGCCTGGCGCGTGGCGGTGTCGTCGGCGGTGGCCGCCGCGCTCTCGGCGGGCCTGACCGCCCTGCTCATTTCGCGCGGATCGAGCCTCATTTTGGAGGGCATCGACCTGTTCAAGGACCTGCCCCGGCGCACGGAAAACGCCATCACCTTCGTGTCGGCCTGGGTCGGCGGATCGCTGCTGGGGTTCAATGGGTTCATCTGGAGCCAGGGCGTCATCGTCGAGGTGTACACCCTCGCCGTGCTCAATCTCGTGGGCATGTTCTGCCTGCTGCTGATGTGGATGTACCGCCCCGACCGTCGACGGTACCTGCACTGGGTCTTCTTCCTGTTCGGCCTCTGCCTGTGCAACCACCAGACCCTGATCGTGGCCGCGATGGGCATCGAGATCGCCATCGCCGCGGCCGACAAGCGCCTGGGCCGCGACTTCTTCCTCGGAAACACCCTCATCTGGCTCTTCGGCCTGTTGGCTCATTTCGCCGGCAAGATCCACACCTTCGAGAACAACCTCCCGGTGTTCATGATCTACAATCTGGTCGGCCTCGGATCGCTGGCCGCCATGCTCTGGCTGGCCTCTGAAACGGGCAAACTGGGTGACCAACTCCATGTGGTCCTGATCGCCGGACTGGCCTTCGCGGTGGGTGCGGCCTTCTACCTGTACATGCCCGTCGCCTCGGCCTCGAACCCGCCCATGAACTGGGGTTATCCCCGCACCTGGGAGGGTTTCGTGCATGCGTTCACCCGGGGGCAGTACGAAAAGACCAATCCCAGCACCGATCCGGTGGTCATCTTCCGGCAGTTGTGGATGTATGCCCAGGGAGCCCAGGAAGAATTCAACTGGGCCAACCTGCTCGTGGGTCTGGTGCCCTTCGCCTTCCTGAAGCGGATGCGCCTGCGCGAACGGGCCTGGCTCATCGGTCTGTCGGCCATCTACCTGTGTCTGGCCGTCCTGCTGCTGATCCTCCTCAACCCGGGCATCGACAAGTCGGCCAAAGAGTTGGTGAAGGTCTTCTTCACCACGTCGCACACCATCATCGCCCTGGCGGTCGGCTACGGTCTGGCCCTCGTGGCGGCCCTGCTGGTGACCCAATACCACAAGGGCAACACCCGCTTCTGGATGTGGGTGGGCGGGGCCGTGGCCTGCGCCTTCAACCTGTACGAATTGGTAGACATCTACCTGAGCACGGTCTTCACCATCCTGCGAGTGGCCGGGGCCCTGAGCTTGGCGCTGTCGCTGGCCTTCACCGGATGGATCCTGCTGAACCGGGAAAAACTCCGGATCGCGCCGGTCCTGGCCATCTTCGCCCTCATCCCCTTCGACTCGATCCTTTCTCACTGGGGAGACAACGAACAACGCGGCCACCTCTTCGGATACTGGTTCGGACACGACATGTTCGAGCCCGGTCGTGATGCCGGCCACGGCAAAGCCCCGAAGGGTACCAACGGGGTCCCGCTCTACCCGGCCATGTCTCCCCATGCCGTGCTCTACGGCGGGACCGATCCGGGCCGCTTCTGCCCCACCTACATGATCTTCGCCGAGTCGTTCACCCCATCCCAGCACCGTCTGGATCCGGGCTTCGACCGCCGCGACGTGTACATCATCACCCAGAACGCCCTGGCGGATAACACCTACCTCGACTACATCCGCGCCCACTACAACCGCTCCGACCAGTACCAGTACGACAAGCCGTTCTTCCTGGGCATGCTCAACGACGCCAAGTCGGAGGCCCGGGGCAAAACCAACACCCTGGCCAAGCTCTTCGCCCCGCTCGACCGGGTGGTTCAGGGATTGGGTGCCTCGATCGAAGAGGATCGCCGAGCCGGCGAATCCCTCTTCAAGCCGGATCACTTCAAAGACTTCGCCGCCTTCACCGCCAAGGTCCAGGCCGCTGCGGACCCGCTCTCGAAGCACCTGAAGGCCTCCATGGGCACGGCCTCCACGCCGCAAGCGGTCGCCGACGGGTTGAACCAACTCCTGCGCGGACCGTCCCTGGCTGAAGATCCCGCCCGGTTCTCCGCGGTGAAGCTCACTCCCCATGTGCAGGCCTTCGCGGTCCAGAACCCGCCGACGCCCAACCGCATCCGCTTGAACCGACTATTGCTCGAAAGCGCCTACCCCGGTCTGTTCACCGCCAGCCCCGGCGGGCTCTACCCCGACCGGGAAATCCTCTCGGCCACCCCGGAAGACGCCAGCAAGGCCTTCATGGATTACACGGCGGACGCCGCCAAGCGATACCCGAACAACCTCAAGCCGGGCGAGCAGGTGTTCGCGCTGCCCGACGGGCGGATCTCGGTCTCGGGTCAGGTGGCGGTCATGCAGATCAACGGCCTGCTGACCAAGGTCATCTTCGACAAGAATCCGACCCACGAATTCTACATCGAGGAGTCCTTCCCGCTCGACTGGATGTACCCGCACCTGACGCCCTACGGCATCATCATGAAGATCGAGCGGAACCCGGTGCCCGAGATCACCGAAGACATGGTCCGCCGCGACCACGAGTACTGGAGCCAGTACTCCGAGCGCTTCATCGGCAACTGGATCCAGTATGACACCCCCACCCGCGAGGTCTGCGAGTGGGCCCTCAAGACCTACCTGCAGCGCGACCTGACCGGCTTCAAGGGCGACCCGGCCTTCGTGCGCGACGACAACGCCCAGAAGGCCTTCTCCAAGCTGCGCAACGCCATCGGCAAGTCCATCTACTCCACGCGCATCAACTCGCCCCCGGCCAGCCCGCAAGTGCAGCAGCGCATGATCAAGGAGGCCGAGTTCGCCCTGAAGCAGGCCTTCGCGTTCTGCCCCTACAGCCCGGAGACCGTCTTCAACTACTCCCAGCTGCTGGCCACCATCGGTCGTCTGGATGATGCCATCCTCGTGGCCAAGACCTGCGAGATCTTCGATGCCGACAATCTGGGCATCCGCAACCTGGTCGAGCAGCTCGAGGGCATCCAGAAGAGCACGGCCCCTCAGGCCGACGCACGCACCAAGGCCAGGGCCAGCGGTCCGAACGCCGACGCCAAGGCCGTGTTCGACCTGGCCTCGTCGTACTTCTCGGCCGGCCAGAGCAACCAGGCGGTGGAGGCGCTGGAGGTTCTGCTCACCAACAGCAGCACCAAGCCCGAGGTCTTCCTCTCCCTGGTGGATGGCTACCGTCAACTCGGCCGGGTGGACAAGGTGGAAAGCGCCCTGACCCGGTACACCGCCGCCGAGCCCACCCGCCCTGAAGGGTGGTACGACCTGGCGGCCGTCCAGATCGCCTCCGGGCGCCGGGACAGCGGGAGCGAAGCCCTCATGAAGGCCATCGCCCTGAGCGATGCCCGATTGGCCCAGGACCCCAAGGCCACCGACCTGCGGAAGCAGGCCGGCCGCGATCCGAGGCTCAAGACCATCCCCCTGCCGAAGTAAGGGACGGGCCGAAACCCCGGCTCCCTGAAAATCGGGCTTGCACGTGCGCGGGTCCGCCCCAACCTCGCGCCCGGATTTTTTCAAATGAACTACCCGATCGCGCGCCGCGCCGCCTCGCTGTCTCCATCCCTCACCCTCGTCATCGATTCGAAGGCCAAGGAAATGAAGGCCAAGGGCGAAGACGTCGTGGGCTTCGGAGCCGGTGAACCCGACTTCGACACGCCGCAGCACATCAAGGATGCCGCCGCCGCCGCCCTGGCCGCGGGTTTCACCAAGTACACCCCGAGCAGCGGCATCCCGGAACTGCGTCAAGCCATTGTCGACAAGTTCCAGCGCGAGAACGGCCTGACCTACAAGCCGTCGCAAATCATCGTCAGCAACGGGGGCAAGCATTCCTGCTACAACGTCATCCTGGCCACCTGCCAGGAGGGCGACGAGGTGATCATCCCGGCGCCGTATTGGCTCAGCTACCCCGAGATGGTGAAGCTGGCCGGCGCGACCCCTGTCATCCTCGAGACCACCGACCAGACCGAGTTCAAGGTGACCCCGGCGCAACTGCGCGCGGCCATCACGTCGAAGACCCGTCTCTTCGTCCTCAACTCCCCGAGCAACCCCACCGGCTCGGTGTACACGCCCGACGAGATCAAGGCCCTCGGCGACATTTGTGTCGAAAAGGGTGTGCTCATCATGAGCGATGAGATCTACGAGCACCTGACCTACGACGGAGCCCAGGTGAAGAGCGTGGCCAGTTTCAGCAAGGCCCACTACGACCACACCATCATCGTCCACGGGTTCGCCAAGGCTTGGAGCATGACCGGGTGGCGTCTGGGATTCCTGGCCGCTCCGGAGCCCATCGCCAAGGCCATCGACGCCATCCAGAGCCATAGCACCAGCAACCCCTGCTCCTTCGCCCAGAAGGGCGGCGTGGCGGCCCTCACCGGCTCGCAGGCCCACCTGCCCGGCTGGCTGGCCGAATACGCCAAGCGCCGGACCCGCGCCTGGGAGATGCTCAATGCCATGCCGGGCGTTTCGTGCGTGAACAGCAAGGGCGCCTTCTACCTGTTCCCCAACATTTCCAAGACCGGCCTGAAGTCGGCCGACTTCTGCGCCCGCCTGCTGGAGCAGGAAAAGGTGGCGGCCGTCCCCGGCATCGCCTTCGGTGCCGACGACTACATCCGCATCAGCTACGCCACCAGCCTGGCCAACATCGAGAAGGGCTTGGGCCGCATGGATCGCTTCGTGCGCTCGCTCTGAGCGGCCGGGACGAAGTCTCCGGTCCGGAAGACGCGAGCCCAACCGATACACGCATTCAAGGAGGGATGCCACCGAGGTGGATCCCTCCTTTTGTTTGACCCCGACCGCTCCAAACCGTCGGTCGAACCGTCGCTCGAGCGCTCAGTCGGTGGTTGTGCGGTACCTACGCGGCATTCCCCAGGGAGTCGGCGATGGCATCCCAGAGCTTCAGGCGGGCTTGCAGCGCGGCGACCGCGGCCCGGATGGCTTCGTCTTGCAGCTCCGGGCTGTCTCCGCACAACAGGTTCACCATCTTCAGGCCCATGGCTCCATGCTGGTCGCCATCGAGCTCGATGTGCCGATCCAGATAGTACCGCAGGGTGGCCAAGCGTTGCGGGAATTGACGTTCCAAGCCGTGCACCAACTGCGTGAACATCTGCGGAATCAGATCTTCGCGGCCGTAGGTGAACGCGGCCGCGATCTCATGCGACCGCCCCCCGCCGATCACCTCGAAGGTGTACCCCACGAAACCCTTCACGGCGTCGGGCACTCCGGCTTGATCCAGCGCCGCCTCCACCGACAGTCCGGCGTCGAGCAGACCGATGAATCGCCGGATCCGACCGGTGTCGGCCCCCGCTTCGGTCATCGCCTGCAGGTACAACTCGAAGTGACTGGCCGCTCCTCCCTGGGGCAGCAGATCGCTCTCCTCTCCCAGGACGATCTCATTGACCAACCGCCGCACCTCGACATCGCCGACCGGACGCCAAGGCACGGTCAGGCAGGTCAACCGGGCCTGCAGCGCCTTCAAGAGCGACATGAAATCCCACACTGCGAACACGTGGTGCTCCATGAAGCGGGTCAGATCGTCCAGCGTGCGCAGGCGGTCATAGAGTCGGTGGTCGAGCAGGGCCTGGCGGGTCTCGGCGATCGCTTGGGCCATGGAGCGTTGCAGGGGCGTCGACATGATTGCTGCCCCAAGATGCCTCAGACGGGCGGATTGCAAAGCCGCCACTGCGTTTTCCGTGCCCGCATCAGGCGCCGTCGCGGGGTTCGAAGGCCGAGCGCAAACCCTCCCCCACCCCGTTCAAGGCGCCCAGCAGCAGAGCCATCAGGCCCGCCGGAAACATCAACAACCACCAGCGCACCCGCACCGGATTGAGCTGCGAGGCTCCATCGGCGATGAGGCTCCCCAGACTGGCTTGGGGGGGCCGAACGCCGAGCCCGAGGAAACTAAGGAACGATTCGTACAGCACCACCGCCGGAACGGTCAGGGTCAGATAGACGATGACCACTCCGGCCAAGTTGGGCAGCAGGTGCCGGAGCATCAACCGAGACGGCGACACCCCGATGGATTGGGCGGCCAGGATGAACGGGCGCTCCCGAAGACTGAGCACCTGGGCCCGGACGACGCGGGCCATCGTCAGCCAGGAAACCGAACCGAGGGAGATCATCATCGCCCCGAGCCTCAAAGCCGGGATCGAAGCGGGCCACCGCTCCGAGAGCCAGCCCACGCAGCGCGTCTCGAAGAGCGTGAGAGCCAGCATCACCCAGACCACCGTGGGCAGGGCGTAAAGCACATCGACCAGGCGCATCATCCAGGCGTCGGTGCGCCCGCCACGCCACCCGGACACCAGCCCCCAACCCACTCCGATCACCAGACTGACCGCCGCCCCGACCGCCCCGACCATGAGGGAAATGCGGGTTCCGACGAGCACCCGTGCCAGCAGGTCCCGGCCATGGATGTCGGTGCCCATCCAGTGCCGGGCATCGGGCGGAGCGAATGGAGAATCGCCTCCCTGGTTCGGATCCACTCCCAGGATCACCGGACCCACCCCTGAGATCGCCGTCGCCAGCAGCAGGAACACGAGGCCGACCACCGCGCCACGTCGCTTGCGGAAACGGTGCACGGCCAGGCGTTGGGGGCTGGAACGATCCGGGTTCATGGTCTGATCCGCGGATCCAACCAGCGCAGCAGCAGGTCGGACACCAGGTTGAGTCCCTGCAGCAGCACGGAGTAGAACAGGACCATGCCCATCATCATGGTGTAGTCGCGACTGAAGAAACTGTTGATGAAGAAGGCGCCCGTGCCGGGGATCTGGAAGACGTTCTCCACCACGAACGATCCGGTGAGCAGATCGGCCAGCATCGGTCCGGTGTACGACACCACCGGCAGCAACGCCACGGGCACCGCATGTCGCAGGATGACCCGCGATTCACTCAATCCCTTGGCCCGGGCCGCCTGCACGTGGGGACTCTTCAGGACCTCCTGCAGGCCCTCGCGCATCCAACGCGAGATCCGGGCCGCGAAGTAGAGCCCCAAGGTCAGGGTCGGCAACACGGCGTTCTTCCAGTGCCCCCACAGGGCCACCGGCAGCCATTCCAGCCAGAGTCCCAGCACCAGGATCAGGAACGGCCCCAGGACGAAGACCGGGATGCAGACCCCGACCAGGGTCAGGAGGCCTGCGGCCTGATCGGCCCATCGGTGTCGGCCCAGGGCCGCCAGGGTCCCGAGGGGGATACCCAGTCCCATCGCGACTCCGAAGGCCATCGCTCCCAGCGACAACGACACGGGCACCGTCTGCACGAGCAGATCGTTCACCGAGTGGTTGCGGTACTTCAGCGATGGCCCCAGATCGCCCTGCAGCAGGTTCCCGAGGTAGCGCAGGTACTGGCGCCAGAGCGGCTCGTCCCAGTGGTAGCGGGCCTTCAGGGCCGCCTCGACCTCGCGGGAGGCCGCCGCCCGCTCCCGGTCGAACGGACCTCCCGGCACCGCGCGCAGCAGGAAGAAGCTCAGCGTGGCCACCGCCCAGACCAGCACCGGAATCAAGGCCACCCGGGCCCACAGCGATTTCATGGTCGGATCCTCCGCATCGAGAAGAACGGATGCTCATCCATCCGGTTGGGCCAGATCCCGCCCACCTTTCGGGGATCGGCGGCATAGAGCCCCACGTGGCTGTAGAGTCCGGTCACCGGCACGGCTTCTTCGACCAACAGCCGTTCGGCCTCCCTCAGAATGCCCCGCCGCCGATCCGGGTCGCCCTCGGCGGCGGCCCGCTGGAGCAGTCGATCGTAGCGGGCGTCCTTCCAACCGGTCCGGTTGTTGCCGCTGTCGGAGAGGAAACAGTCGAGGAAGGTCATCGGGTCGTCGTAGTCGCCGACCCACGATCCGCGGATGAAGTCGTAGTTCAGCGCGGACATCTCGGCGAGGTAGGTCTTCCATTCGAGCGGACGCAACTCGACGCGAAGACCCAAGTGCTCGCGGAGCATCGACTGGATTTCCACCCCGGTCTGCTCGTAGAGGCGCGAGCCCACGTTGAAGGTGTACTCCACCGTGGGGAATCCCCGGCCACCCGGGTAACCGGCCTCGGCCAACAGGGCTCGGGCGGCGGCCGGATCCCACGACACTCCCGACGGGGGTTGGTAGCCACCGGTACCGGCCGGAGTCACGGCGGCGCTCGGACGCTCGCCCAAGCGGGTGATCCGGGTGGTGATCCGGGATCGGTCCAGGGCCATGGCGACCGCCCGTCGGACCCGGGCGTCGTGGAACGGTTTCCGAGTGGTGTTGAAGCGGATGAAATCCTGGCCCAGGTAGTCGAAACGGTGGAACTCGGGCCGCTGCGCCAATTCGGGCCCCAGCTCTCCGGGGATGATCTTGCGGTCGGAAATCAGGTCGACCTCGCCCTTGAGGAAGAGATTCAGCGCGGTCGAGGGGTTGTCGCCGCTGAGGATGTCGATGCGCTCGGCCGTCACCTGGGCCGCATCCCAGTACCGGGGATTGCGCCTCAAGCGGAATCGGTCGTTCACTCGCCAACGCTCGAGCTGGTAGGGACCACTGCACGGCAAGGGATCGGCCCGGATCCATTGATCTCCCCACCGGGCCACCGCATGGCGCGGAATCGGGAAGAAAACCCTCGAGGCCACCAGTTCGAGAAAGAAGGGCGTGGGGTTCTCGAGATGAACCCGGATCGTCTGCGCATCCACCGCCTCGGCGCCCAGAAGGGACGGGTCACGAAGCTCCCCGTTGACGAGGGCCCGACCATTGCGCACGCAGAAGAACTGGCTGGCGTAATCGGCAGCGGTGGCCGGGGTGACGGCGCGTCGCCACGACCAGACCACTTCGTCGGCCGTGATCGGCTCGCCGGTGGACCAGCAAACCCCGGGCCTGAGCACGAAGGTGTAGGTGCGACCATCGGCCGAAATCGCCCACCGCGAGGCCAGTCCCGGCATGGCCGAGCCGTTGGTGGGGTTGAACCGGGTGAGGCCCTCGAACAAGGCCGAGGCGATGCGCCCATCGGCCTGGCCGGTGAGAATCTGCGGATCGATGGTCTCCGGTTCGGGGCCATTGTGCAGCACGAGGTCGGCCCGTTCGGCCGGTGCGCAGCCCGACCCTCCGACCAGGCTGACGATCAAGGCGAAGGCCAACACGATCGCCGACCCGGCAGAACATCGCGAAGCCCCCGAAGGCGACAACGCCGCACCCGAGGACGGATCGGGGCAACAAAAAGCCCCCGTCTGGTGAACGGGGGCGTTTCGTTGATCCGACCGGTCGATCACTTCGCAGGAGCGGCCGTGGGAGCCGGGGCCGAAGCCGCCGGGGAGGCATTGGTCGGGGTGACCAGCGCATTGACCGCCGGAGTGGCCGGTGCGGCCGCCTCGGAACGGCTGACCGCCTCGCGGACCGCCTTGGCCGCGGAGGCCGAGCCGTTCTTCATGTTGCCCAGCCAAGCCAACAGGATGCACAGCCCGAGGAAGATGCCGCCCAGCCACTTGGTGATGCTGGTCAGCGCACTGCCGGCGCCGGCACCCAGGAGGGTGTCGACCGCGCCAGAGCCGAACGCCATGCCCATGCCGGCCTCTTTCTTGGGCAACTGGATCAGGACCAGCAAGCCGAGGAGCAGGCACACCACCACGAGGACGAAACTCAAAAGACCAATCAGGATACCCATGATATGAACTGGTTAAGGAAGAGGAGTTGAAACGGGAAGACGACTCAGATCGAGTTTTTGATGATGTCCACGAAACCCTTGGACTCCAAGGAGGCCCCACCGACCAGAGCACCGTCGATGTCGGGTTGCTGGAGCAATTCGCGGGCATTGGAGCCCTTCACGCTGCCGCCATACTGGATGCGGACCCGGCGGGCAACGGCCTCACCGTGCATGGAGACCAGCACCTTGCGGATGAACGCATGGACCTCTTGGGCCTGAGCGCTGGTGGCCGTCTTGCCGGTCCCGATCGCCCAAACGGGCTCGTAGGCCAGCACCGTGGACTCGACCTGCTCGGCCGTGAGGCCGGCGAGGCTGCCGCGGACCTGCGTCTCAACGACCTTCTCGGTGATGTTGGCCTCGCGCTCGGCGAGGGTTTCACCCACACAAACGATGGGGATCAGATTGTTCGCGTGGGCATTGGCGGCCTTCTTGGCCACCAAGGCGTCGGATTCCTTCTGGAACTGACGACGCTCGCTGTGACCCAGGATCACATAGCGCACCGACAGCTCACGGAGCATGCCCGGAGCGATCTCGCCGGTGAAGGCACCATAGCCCGAGTCACTGAGGTTCTGGGCACCCAGACGGATGTTCGAACCCAGAATGAGCTTGGAGACGTCGGAAAGGGCCGTGAATGCGGGGCAAACCACCACATCCACTTCCTTCACCGCAGCCAACTCGCGGATCAAGTCCGTGACCAAGGCCACAGCCTCGGAGTTGGTCTTGTTGCTCTTCCAGTTACCGGTAACGATCAATTTGCGCTCTTTGTCCATGCGAAGCAGAACGGAGACATTAGCCACCGCCCGGTTTGCGTAAAGGGGGAAAAGCCTTCCTGTGTGCACCTCTTCCATCCAGCGCTCAATCGGCGTTCGGCTTGAAGCGGTCGGTGCTCCGGGCACGAACATCCTCCAGGACCCGCGGATAGGATCGAGTCCCCCGTTCTAACGCCACCCGACAACTGTGCAATGAATGGGAGAGCTGGCGCGCTCCGTCGAAGGCAACCTCGTTCATCGACGATTCCAGTGTCGCGTCACTCAGTCCGCAAGATATTGCCAGTGGTCGAGACGGGGGTACGAAGAAGTGCTATGCGATGATCTGTTTGAGCACTTCGCCGCCGATGTCGGTCAGTCGGCGGATGCGTCCATCGTAATGGTAGGTCAGGTTCCCGTCGTCGAGGCCGAGGAGGTTGAGGAGAGTTGCATGCACGTCGCGGATGGGGATGGGTTTGTCTGCGGCGCAGAGGCTGAAGTCGTCGGTCCCGCCAGCCGTGGCTCCACCCTTGACGTCGCCGCCCGCCATCCACATGCAGAGCGCGTGGCCGTTGTGGTCGCGTCCAACTTTATCGCCGACGCTCCCATTGACGAACGAGGTGCGACCCATCTCGGATGCCCAAACGACGAGGGTTTCGTCGAGTAACCCCCGCCGCTTCAAATCCGCCAGCAACCCTGCAACCGGCAAGTCCACCTCGCGACTGTGTTTGATCATGCCGTCTTTCACGTTCCCATGGTCGTCCCAACTGTCTTTGCCGATCTGCACACCGTGCAACAGGAGCGTGTGGCGCACGCCCCGCTCGACAAGGCGCCTGGCCAACAGACACTGGCGCCCAAAGCCGGCTGTCTTCGGATCGTTGAGACCGTAAAGGGCCTTGGTCTCGTCCGTTTCGCCGGCGAGATCAACGAGTTCCGGTGCAGCAGTCTGCATGCGGAAAGCCAGTTCGTAGGCGCTGATGCGAGCCTCGAGTTCACTGGTCTGGCCACCGTGGCGCAGATGCCGGCGGTTGAGCCAGGCAAGTGCGTCAAACTCTTGTCGTTGCTGCGCCGCACTCACGCCTTCGGGCCGGGCCAAATCCACAATCGGCGTGCCGGTGGGACGCAGGAAGGTGCCCTGGTAGGCTGCAGGTAAATAGCCGTTGCTCCAGACCGCCGCACCGTTCGTGGGCGCACCGCGGGGATCTTGGATGACGACGTAGCCCGGCAGGTTCTGGTTCGCGCTGCCGAGGCCGTATTGCACCCATGAGCCGACCGACGGGCTGCCAGGAAACTGGCTGCCGGTGGCGACGTGGAGCGTGGCGGGGCCATGATTCTGGTTGTCCACCTGGATGCCGTGGATGAACGCGAGATCGTCCACGTGCCGGGCAAGGTTCGGAAACAATTCGGAAACGTAACGACGCGACAGCCCATGCTGCTGAAATTTGAAGGGGCTCCCCACGCACTGATGGGCAAACGTCAGGCGGCCTTGCAGTTCGCCAGATGCGATCTTGGGGATGTACGGAATTTGTTTGCCATGAAACTCGTTCAGCTTCGGCTTGTACTCGAACGAATCCACCTGGCTGACGCCGCCGCACATGAAGAGCATGATGCAATTCTTTGCCTTGCGAGGAAGTGGCGCCGCTTTGACGACCAACGGATCGACCCTAGCGGCAGCGCCTCTAGCCTCGCGGGCCATGAGGCTCGTGAGAGCGAGCCCGCCGAAGCCATGGAACATCCGCCCAAGGAATTCCCGGCGGCTGGAACCGGATCCCTGGAACCACAGTTCACCTTGGTATGGATTATTGGACATAGACAAACTCGTTGGAATTGAGCAGCACGCGACAAACTGCGGCCAGCGCATCGCTGCTATCCGCACTCGATTTCATCAGCGCTTGCATTCGTTCGGATTCATCGGGCGCAGGCTCGCGACCGAGCGCGATCTTGAAGGCCAGTTGGATTTGGGCCGCTGCTGAGTCACCTGCCTCTTTGCGGACGCGCGCGGAAAAGTGGGTAGCCTCTTCGTTGGCGAAGCGCCCGTTGTACATGGCCAGCGCCTGCAATGGCGTCACCGAGGCCTGCCGGCGGTCGCGGGTGCCATCGCACACCACCGAGTCGAAGGTTTGCATGAACGGCATGGTCATCGAGCGTTGCTGATAGATGTAGACGCTGCGCCTCCGTCCCTCGACACCTTCCTGCGTGGCCCACTTACTGTTGTCGTATTTGACTTCCTCAGCCAACCCATCGGGCAACGGCGGGAAGATCGGAAGCCCATACTGTTCCGCGTTCAATCGTCCGCTCACCACGAGCACGGAGTCCCGCACGGCCTCTGCTTCAAGGCGCCGCGGCCGGAAATGCCAGAGGAGCGCGTTCTCCGGATCGGCCGCCTCCGCCTCAGGATCGTGATGCCGGGAGGACTGGCGATAGGTGGCGGAGTTGAGGATCAGCCGGTGCATGGCCTTGACGCTCCAATTGGAATCGGTGAACCGCCGCGCCAGCCAGTCGATCAATTCCGGGTGCGAGGCGCCGCCGCTGAGTTTGCCGAAATCGCTTGGTGTGGCCACGAGGCCGCGCCCGAAGTGCCAGTCCCAAAGCCGATTGACCATCACGCGCGCCGTCATCGGGTTGTTGGTGCGCGCGATCCACTGGGCGAGCGCGAGGCGGCGGCTGCGGGTCGGCCAGCGTTTGAAGGGATCCAGACGGATCGGCGCTGGATCCTGATGACCGGTGATGACCCTGGGAAAGCCGGGCTCGACGACTTCGCCCGGCTTGTCCCATTCGCCGCGAATGAGCACCCGTGTCTCCGGCACACCAGGCTCGAACGGCGGGCCGTAGGAGTGGCGCAGCGACATGGCGACGGGCTGCAGGCGCTTGAGTTCCTGCTCGAGCAGGCGAACACGCGTCTTGGCTTTTTCCCGCTGAGCGCGGAGCTCCGCGGTCAGAGGAATCT
Organism: Verrucomicrobiales bacterium; assembly: GCA_027490985.1. Taxonomy (GTDB): domain Bacteria; phylum Verrucomicrobiota; class Verrucomicrobiia; order Limisphaerales; family UBA9464; genus SXXZ01. Next base: position 1,447 of record JAIXXC010000184.1, on the reverse strand, counting down.
TCGGGGTCGTTTTCTTGCCGGCGTCCTCGACCTTTTCCAACGCGGCCAGGAGTGAACGAGCCTCGGCCAAATCTGCATTGCGTTGCTCAGAGAGCTTTGTCGCCCACTCCTTTTCCCCCTTGCGATAGAACGACGCTGGGAGCGGTGCCCCGATCTGATAAATGTCGCCAGGTAGCGGGCGTTCGATTTGAACCGTCGAGAAGAATGCCTTCAAACGATAGAAGTCGCTCGTCGGAATGCGATCGTACTTGTGATTGTGACATTGTGCGCAACCGATGGTCAGTCCGAGGAAGACGGAACTGACCGTGGAAGTCATTTCACTCAGCATTTCATGGCGTGACGCATCACCTCGGGGTTCGGTGAACGGGGCCAGGCGCAGAAAGGTCAGTGCGACGGTGGGTTCAGGCTTGGAATCCGGAAGGTCGCCCGCGCCCATGATCTCCTCGGTTTCATCGCCCGCGATCTGTTCGATGACAAATTGATCGTAGGGCTTGTCTTGGTTGAAGGCGTCGATGACGTAATCCCGATAGCGCCATGCGTGTGGCAAATCCGGATCTCCTTCGTAGCCAGCAGTGTCGGCGTAGCGAGCAAGATCAAGCCAGAAACGAGACCAACGTTCGCCGTAACGCGAATCCGCCAGCAGCTTGTCGACGAGCTTCTCATGGGCCCTGGGATCGGTGTCGTTCACGAACGCGTCCGTTTCGGCAGGCGACGGAGGAAGGCCGATCAAATCGAAGTACAGCCTTCGAACGAGAGTGCGCGCCGAGGCTGCGGGCGCAGGCGAGAGACCTTTCTGCTCCAGCGCAGCCAGAATGAAGCGGTCAATTCCATTGGTCACCCAGCCCTCGTGCCGAACCTGCGGCGGGGTGATCTCGGTCACCGGGGTGAAGGGCCAGCCAGCAACGGAATTTATGGGCGACGAATCCGCACGCAGCAGAGTCGCCACAAGACTGGCTGCATAAAGGCAAATGACGATCGCCACGGTCGAAGTGCGACCAAACGCTGATGTCTTTTGCACCCAGTTCATTGCAGGTCATTCTCTGCTTTGGACATTAAATGCCAAGCTCAGCCGCGGCCATGGATTATGAAGCCCTGTTGGGGAAAGCTCCTTTGGATGAAAGGTCGGTAATCTGCGGTTCAGGGTGGTGAGTTCGAGACTTGCAGCCCGTCGGCAGGCACTCCAACTGATCCAACGATCGCGATCCTTGAGGGCACAACGGGCCTGGCCCCAAGGGCAGAAGAGCCACCGGCTTCGAATCGATCGCGACGATCTGCCGAAGTGAATCAACCAAGGGCTTCGTGGCCCCCAAGATCGTAAAAAGAATCCAGTTGGACGTCGAAACACGCTCGGTCTTCGTTTGGACATACCACGCGAACGGAAGGCGTCGCAGAATGTGAACCTGAGGAAGATCGGTGCACTCGTTTCAACCCGCATCACCAAGAACCT
>JAIXXC010000192.1 GCA_027490985.1 Verrucomicrobiales bacterium | reverse complement strand
TCGCCCGCGATGTCGGTCAGGCGGAAGTCACGGCCTTCGAAGCGATGCGTGAAGCGGGTGTGCTCGATGCCCAGGAGGTGGAGCATGGTGGCGTGCAGGTCGTGCACGTTGACCGGGTCTTCCACGATATTGTAGCCGAACTCGTCGGTGCGGCCGTACACGATCCCGGGCTTGATGCCGCCGCCGGCCATCCACAGCGAGAAACAGCGCGGATGATGATCGCGGCCAAAGCTGTTGGCGCTGATGTCGCCCTGCGAATAGGCCGTGCGCCCGAACTCGCCGCCCCAGATCACCAACGTGTCGTCGAGCAGGCCCCGCTGCTTGAGGTCCTGGATGAGCGCACCACTGGCCTGATCGGTGTTGCGCGTCTGCGCCTTGATGCCGTCGGGCAGGCCCCCGTGGTGATCCCAGTCGCGGTGGCACAACTGGATGAACCGCACCCCCCGCTCCGCCAATCGACGCGCCAGCAGGCAGTTGTTGGCGAACGACGGTTTGCCCGGCTGGGCTCCGTAGAGCTTGAGCACCGACTCGGGCTCGGTGGACAGGTCCACCAACTCCGGCACGCTCGTCTGCATGCGGAAGGCCAGTTCGTAGCTCTCGATGTGGGAGGCGATGTCGGGATCACCCAACACTCCCAAGCGCTTGCGGTTGAGAGTCTGCATGGCGTCGAGCAACTGCCGACGCGATTGGCCGCTCATGCCCGGCGGATTGGACACGTACAGCACCGGATCACCCTGGCTGCGCAGTTGCACCCCCTGGTAGTTGGCCGAGAGGAATCCATTGCCCCAATAGCGGGCCTGGAGCGATTGCCCGCCACTGCCACTCACCAGCACCACATACGAGGGCAGATTGGCGTTCTCGGAGCCCAGACCATAGGCGATCCAGGCGCCCATGGTCGGGCGGCCCGGCTGCTGGTTGCCGGTGCCGAAGAAGGTCACGGCCGGATCGTGGTTGATCGCATCGACATGCATCGTGCGGAGGAGCGCGATGTCGTCGGCCATGGCCCCGATGCCCGGCATGAGCGAGGTGATCTCCATCCCGCTCTTGCCGTACTTCTTGAACTCGAAGGGCGAGCCCACGCACTTGAGCACGGCCTGTCCGGCGGTCATGCCGGTGATGCGCTGTCCCCGTCGCACGCTCGGCGGCAGCTCCTGCCCGGTCATCTCCTTGAGCTTGGGCTTGGGATCGAACAAATCGAGGTGCGACGGCGCCCCGGATTGGAAGAGATAGATCACCCGCTTGGCCTTGGGCGGTCGGTGCAGCGCCTTCAAGGCACCGGCCACCGGCTGTGTGGCCGGAGACCCGCCCCGCAGGTGCGCGGGCAGGAGCGAGGCCAGCGCCATGGCTCCGAGGCCCGTGGAGCTGCGGGTCAGGAACGTGCGCCGGGTGAGGATGCGCTCGGCTTCGCCCTGGAGATAGGAGGGGTTCACTTGGTGATGGTCTCGTTGAGGTTGAGGAGCACGTTGGCCACGGAGGTCATGGCCGCCAGCGCGGCGGGATCCGACGATTCGGGAGCCTTGGACTCGCCGACGGCGATCAGGGCCTTGGCGGCGGCGGGATCGGCCTGGAATCGGGCGAGTTGTTCCTGATGGGTCTGCTTGAGAACGGCCACCTCGTCGGGCTGCGGCTTCCGGCCGAGGGTGTGCCTGAAGGCGCGGACCAATCGGCGGTCGAGGTCGGTCGGCTCCTCCTTCAACACCCGCTGGGCCAGGCCGCGGGCCGCCTCGACAAACGCGGGGTCGTTCATGAGCACCAGCGATTGCAGCGGCGTCTGAGTGCGTTGACGCAAGAAGGTGCACACCTCGCGGTTGGGTGCGTCGAAGGTGGCGAACGAAGGATAATGGGCCGAACGCCGCCAGAACACATACATGCCCCGACGGTAGAGGTCTTGCCCGTGGTCTTGGACGAAGACCGAGTCGGTGCCGTCCCAGATGCCCGGCGGCTGGTAGGGCTTGACGCTCGGGCCGCCGATCTGGGGATTGAGCAAGCCGGAGACCGCCAGCGCGTTGTCTCGGATGTATTCGGCGTCCAGACGCAGGCGGGGGCCCCGGGTGAACAGGCGGTTGTAGGGGTCGCGGGTGAGCTTGTCGGGCGTCACCGTGGCGGCCTGCCGGTAGGTGGCGCTGGTGACGATCAGACGCAGGAGATCCCGGACACTCCAGGGTTTGAGTTGCGGCGTCTTGGACCCGCGGCGGGGTCCGGTCGCCGGCCCCACCGAGCCACCGTCCCGAAAGCGCGTCGCCAGAAAGTCCAGCAACTCCGGATGGCTGGGCCATTCGCCTTGGGAACCGAAGTCATTGGCGGTCTTGACCAACCCGGTTCCGAACAGCATCGCCCAATAGCGGTTCACCGTGACCCGAGCGGTCAGCGGGTGCTCGCGCGACACCAACCACCGGGCCAAGGCGAGGCGGTTGGTCGGACCGGCCGGCAGCGGCGGCAAAAAGGCCGGCGTTCCCGGCTGCACCTGTTCTCCGCGGTTGCGGAAGTCGCCCCGGACGAGCACGTAGGTCTCCCGGGGCGGATCCAGTTCCTCCATGATGAGGGTGGTGGGGATCTTGGAATAGAACGCGTCTTTGGTGCGCCGCGCCTGGGCGAGGGCCTTCTCGGCGCGCAGATAATCCACCGCGTGGTTCTCGCGGTAGAAGCGGGCCAGCTCGGTGCGTTCTTCGTCGGAACGGGTGCCCCGTGATTTGGCGACGATGGCCGCATACCCCTCGAAGGTCAGCGACCGGGCCTCGTCGGCCGACAGGGTTCGGGCGAAGATCCTGAGGTCGTCCACCTGGCCTGAAAAGAAGGCCTCTCCACGGCGGGAGCCGATCCGCAGGGGCTCCGAGGTGGCGAAAGAACCCTTGAGCTGATCCTTCTCGGTCTCGAGGTCTTTGCGGACGCCGTTGACGAAGAGTTGCACACCCGAGGCCTTGGCCGATCCATCGTAGCTCACGGCGATCTGGAGCCACTGGTTCTGCGGCAACTGCTCCTTGGTGCGCACCTTGATGGCATCCTCGGGCCAGGCCTGGATGAGGTGGGTCTGGAGGCGGCGATCCGACACCAGCAGGTCGAAGCCGCGGTAACCGGGCCCCTGTTCCATCTGGCTCACGATCGCGCCATCGCCCTGGATCTTCACCCAGGCGGCCACGGCGAAGGCGTTGGTGCGGGCCCACTCCGAGCGCGAAGCCGCCTCGGCATGGGCCTTGCCGTCGAGCTTCAAGGCCTTGCCCAAGCGGCCGTCGGCGAACTCGGGCGCGTTGGTCCCCTTCCAGACCGCGCCGGAATCGAGAGATCCATCGAAGCGCCACCGGGCGGCGAGGGCACGAGCGGGAGCCGGGGGCGGCGGACGCTCGCCGAGTTCGCGTTCCCACTTCTCTTGGGTTTCACCCAACTCGTTGGTGCGATCCTGCAAGGTCTTCTCGGCGTCTTTCAGGGCGAAATCGGCCTCCACGAACTTCGCGGCCTGCTCGGCCGTCGGCACCGGCAGGCGCGGAGGGGGGTTGTCGGTCCGGATGCGATCGAGGCCCTTTTCGGGCACGTTGTGGAAAAAGGCGTAGAGCTTGTAGAACTCCTTGGCGCTGATCGGATCGTACTTGTGGTCGTGGCACTCGGTGCAGCCCACGGTCAGGCCCAGGAAGGTCGCCCCCACCGTGTTGACCCGATCCACCACGTACTTGTTGAGGTATTCGTCGGGGTCGGCGCCGCCTTCGTCGTTGGTCATGTTGTTGCGCACGAACCCGGTGGCCACGCGCTGACCGACCGAAGGATTGGGCAGGAGGTCTCCGGCCAATTGCTCGACGGTGAACTGGTCGAAGGGCATGTCGTTGTTGAAGGCGTCGATCACCCAGTCGCGCCACAACCACATGAAGCGCACGCCGTCGAAATGGTACCCGCTGGTGTCGGCATAACGGGCCAGATCGAGCCAGTTCTGGCCGACCCGCTCGCCGTAGTGGCGCGACTCCATCAGGCGGTCCACCAGGCGCTCGTAGGCATCGGGTCTCTTGTCCGCGAGGAAGGCGTCCACCTCGTCGACGGTCGGGGGAAGGCCGGTGAGATCGAGGGTGACCCGGCGTTGCAGGCTGGCCGCATCGGCTTCCGGATTGGGCCGGATGCCCTCGGACTCCAGGCGCGAAAGCACGAAGGTGTCGATGGCGTTGCGGGCCCACTTGGCGTCTTTGACCGGAGGCGTCTCCGGGGCGGTCGGAGCGATGAACGACCAGTGCTGTTGCCACGCGGCCCCCTGGCGCACCCAGTGCTGGAGGAGTTCGATCTGCGCGGCCGACAGCGGTTTGCCGTGCTCGGGCGGCGGCATGATCTCGTCGGGGTCCTTCGTCAGAATGCGTTCGACCAGAGTGCTGCTCTCGGGCTTCCCGGCGACCAGGGCATGATGGCCGGATTTGAGCCGCTGGAACGCGTCTTCCTGCCGATCGAGGCGCAAGCCCGCCTTGCGTTTGCCCTCATCCGGTCCGTGGCAGGTGAAGCAATGCTCCGAGAGGATGGGGCGGATCTGCCGGTTGAAATCGACCCGGGGCTCGGTGCCCTTCACGGCACCGGCACCGAACGCGGAGGAACAGAGCCCGAGGAGCACCATCCAGCCCATCGCGGTCCCACGGACTCGGAGGGCACGGCACACAATCGCCAGACAGAGGGTCACGCCCGAAATCATGCTCCAGCCCGACGGGTCCAGCAACCCCCCAAGACAACCTTCATGGCCGCCAACCGCGGGGCAACACCGGGCCAACAGCGGGCCAATTTGGGCCGTCAGAGAGGCGCTCCCGAAGCCCACCAGGTTCGGAAGGCTCGGCGCAGCCCCTGCCGGTACAGGGCTCGGGCTTCGTCGTCGGTG
>JAIXXC010000216.1 GCA_027490985.1 Verrucomicrobiales bacterium | reverse complement strand
GGTGAATCCCTTGAGCGTGTACGCCGAGACGAAGGTCGAGGCCGAGGCCTGGGTGCGAGGCAATCCACGGCATGCGATCGTGCGCACGTCGTTGAACTTCGGTCGCTCGCCTTCGGGGCCGGGGGCGTTCAACGAAGAACTGGCCGCCGCCTGGCGTGCCGGGCGCACGGTGGATCTGTTCGTCGACGAGTTCCGGTGTCCGATCGCGGCGGTCGAAACGGCGCGCCGGTTGTGGGCGCTCTTGGATTCACGGCAGGGCGGGGTGTTCCACCTCGCCGGATCGGAGCGCCTGTCGCGGTACGACATCGGACGGTTGGTGGCCGAGGATCTCCGGCGTTCGGAGCCCGGCCGGGGCACGCCGATGCGGGCGGGTTCGCTGACGGGCTATTCCGGGGCGCCCCGTGCTCCCGACACCACGCTCGATTGCTCCAAGTTGGCGACGCTGCTGGGCGAACCCATGCCCGCCTTCAGCGCCTGGCTGCAAGGCCGCGCCCGGGGCTCAGGGCTTGGCTGAGGGGTGGATCAGCAGTTTCTCACTGCCCCATGCAGACCGGGTTTGCATGGATCAATGCGGCTGTAGCCGCTCAGAATCAGCGTCCTGAGCGGGGATTTCCGTCCGCGTTCATGGGTGAGCTGGCGGTCCCATGTTGTGACTGGCCAACCGGCCCGGTTTTTGCCATCTTCAAACAGTGCCGAAAGTTTTGGAGAAAGACGGCTTTGTGTTCTTTTTCTACAGCAATGAGCACGCCCCGATTCATGTCCATGTACGCCGCGGAGGAGGCGAGGCGGTGTTCGATTTGGATGAAGGGGTTGAGTTGCGAGAGTCTCAGGGCATCAAGTTGAGTGATTTGGCCAAAGCGGAGGCGATTGCAACCGATTACAGGCAGATGATCATTAACCATTGGCATGAACACCTTGATCGATAGTGCGTTATCTGCGGTTCATCTCGATGGGATGATCGTTCTGACCATGAGCAGCGGTTCAGAACTTCGATTTCCCGTGGCCTTGAACCCCCGATTGGCTCAAGGAACTCCCCAACAATTGGGGCACATCGAGATTTCCCCATTCGGCCTGCACTGGCCTGAGTTGGATGAGGATCTTTCGATCCGAGGGATTCTGGCCGGAGATTATGGCCAAGGTTTGAAGGCCTGACCCGGGGAAGGGTGATCGTCCCAGCCTTTGGACTCGCTGCCCAACGTGCCTCCGTGTTGAGGCCACAATCACCGACAGGCGTGCTTCACTGCCGCGCCCGGGGCTCAGGGCTTGGCTGAGGGAGCGGCCGGAGCCATCGGCTGCGGGGCGGGGGCGTTGGTGCCGGTGGGGCGGCCGAAGTCGGCGGGGAGGTTGAGGCGCGTGCGCAGGGCGTCCTGGAACTGCGGGTTCACGTCTTCGGCCGGGGCCAACATGTCGCGCAAGACTTCGAGCTTGTAGTCGTTGAGCGAGGCGATGGCCAGGCGCTGACGCATGCTCTTGTTGGGCGTGCGGGCTTCGAAGTTGGCGTGCACCTTGGTCGCCAGACGGAGCATCGATTCGCCCCGGTCGTCATCGCCATTGCCCAGGCTGAAGAATCCCTGTGCCAGGAGGCCCGTGATGATGGCCTTGATGCGGTCGGTGGAGGTTTCGTTGGCGTCTTCAGAAACCTTGGCGATGGCGAAGGTCTCCAGGCTCATGCCCGCCTGGTCGCCGAGTTGGTCGGCGTACTTCTTCTGGCAGTAGGCCCACCATTGCGCGGCCTCCTTCTCGCGGTTGGCGGTGTAGAGGAAGTACACGGCGTCCCGCAGGAAGTTCTTGTGCCCCTTGGCGAAGTGGTCGGCCATCTTCTCGTCGGCGGCCATCATGTCTTCGTAGGCCCGGCTGGTGCTGGCCACGATGTTGAGGTTGGGGCCCAGTTCGATCGTCCGGGTGGCGATGTTGGTGTACAGGCGACCGCGCTGGAAGGCCGTGAGCATCGACTGGAAGACCACGCGCCGCAGAGGGGCCCGGTCGGCCTCCTTCTTGGATTCACCGAGGCCCCGGTATCCCCAGTACACGGCGTGCGACTCGGGCAGGCGCCACTCGAGCGGGCCGTATTTGTCGTCGACCTCCTTCATGATGGAGGGCACGAGCTTGAACTTGTTGACCATCACCGCGACCCGGTTGCTGACGACGGCCGAGTCGGGCTTCAGCAGGGCGGTGTAGTCGGGCCTTCCGCCCGGGATCACATCCTCGATCTGGCGGGCCCAGCGGGCCTTGTAGGTCATGTGGGCGTCATCGAGATAGGCGCCCATCTTGTGCTGATAGATCCAGCCCAGTTCCCGGTACATCAGGGCCTCGTGCGGATTGTACCGCATGCCCTCGTCACGCAGCAGTTCGATGGCCCGCTGCACCCACAACCACCGGTCTTCCGGGTTCGGGAACTTCACCGAGATGTTGTAGGCCATGTTCCACGCCTGATGGACCCAGACGCTGGTGAAATGCGGCTGCAATTTGGTGATCCAGTCGGCCAATTGCACGGCCTCGAAGTACTTGCCGTCTTCTTGCAGTTCGGTGGTCCGGATCCACAGGGTGTTGGCGATGAGCCCGCGGAAGCCGCCCAGCGCCACGGTGGTGAAGGCCAGGATCGGCGGAGCGTTGCTGATGATGGCCGTGCGCGTGAGGCCGAAGGTCTCGCGGTCGCGATTCAGCGTGCCCTGCAGGAAGTGGGACGCGAAGAACGCCGCGATGATGACGACGGCGAGGATGGCCTTTCGGAGAGTCATCAGAACTTGGTGGGGGCTGCGAGTTCCCGGCGGGTCAGCACCACGATGCCGACGATGGAGATGCCGCCGCCGACCAGCACGTTGATCACGATGAAGGCACGGACCAGTTCCAACCAGGTGATGCTGCGCCCGGTGCTGAGGCTCGAGATGGGGGAGTAGCCGCTGACCTGGTCGATGACCTGCTTGGCCGAGCCGTAGACGGCGACGCTCAGTTGGTTGACCACGGTGTTTTCGGTCACCATGCCATTCTCGCTGTTGATGCCCACGATGCCGCCCTGATCGACCACTTGCTTGAGGGTGTTGCTGGAGAGTCCGAGCACCAACAGGGCGATGGAGCAGAACGCGGCGACGGGGAACGACAGGAAGCTCGAACAGGCCAGTCCGACGGCCGTCAACAGGCCGAGCCAGAAGGCGATGATCATCAAGCCGCGGGCGTAGTTGAGGGCGAAGCCGCCTTCGTGGAAGAGCACCTCCATGCCCTCATCGAGCGGGAAGAGCAGGGGCTGCTGGGTCCAGTTCTGGAAGTCGACGGCCAGCACGCCCTGGGCATTGATGAGGTCGGCCGTGGCCCGCGGATCGAGCCCGAACTCGACGAACGATTCGGCGGGCAGGGAATTCTCGAGGCGCAGGCGGCGGCCGTCGGGTGGGCCGACTTCCCAGTAGGCCGGATACAAGGTGCCCTCGGAATTGTACTGGGTGGTGAAGAACTTCACCCGGATGAAGAGCGGGCGGCCGGCCAGGCGCTGCTTGGCATCGGCTCCCAGCGGCACCTCCCAGCGACGAAGCATTCCGGGCGGCACCACCTGCTGTCTGGCCTTGACCATCTCTTCGACCTGCTTGCGCACGAAGGCCGGATCAAGCGCGGCCGCGGCGGGGTCTTTGAGGCGCTCTTTGAGCAGGGTCTGGATGTCCTGGGTGAGGTCGACCGCGGGCTCGCGGGCCCCGGCGCGCGCCACCAGCACCTCGCTGCGGAGTTTCACCTGCTGTTCGGCCGACAGTTCGCCCGTGCGCAATTGGAGCAGTCCGTAGGCCACCGAGCCTGAAATGGCCAGCATGCCGAGGTTCACGGCCATGATGCCCACCCACTTGCCCAACCAGATCTGCCAGCGGGGGATGGGCTTGGAAGCGATGAGGAAGAGCTGCATCTCTTCAATGTCGCGGGCCAGGGTGCCGCAGGCGATCCACAGCGTGGTGAACCCGAGCAAGGCCGTGATGGCGCTGAGGGTGTAGGTGATGAGGATCTGCGTGAATCCCTGCGCCGAACCGTCGTGCTTGATGGCGCTGGGCAAGATGAACACGAGCGCGATCAGGAGCCCGAGCAGGGTGATGACCAAGCGGTAGCGGAAGGCCGCTTTGATGGTCAGCAACGAGACCGCCACGAGGGGGCGCAGGCGCTTGGGAACCAGGTCGGGCACGCCGGCCAGATGGCGCCCCTTCCATTCCGGCAGCGGAATGCCCCCCACCTGAAGCACCTTGGCCACCGCTTCGGCTCCATTCCGGGCGGGGACCGTGCACAGGTAGGCGTAGCCCTGGCGCTCGGCCGAGAGTTCGCGGAACCGCCGGGCGGAGAACCCGATGACGATGCCTTGGACCACCTGGCTGATCAGGTACGACTTCCACCCGGCCCGGTTGGCGTACAGGACCGCGCTGCTGATCAGGTTGAGGGTCAGGAAGGCGATGCCGAGCTGGGGCAGCCGGAGCCACAAGGCCCAGAGCCAATCAAAGACCGCGGCCGCCCAGTAGAACCCCAGGGGGATGGCCAACAACTGCCGATCGGCGTTGCGGTAAACCTCAAAGCGACGGGTCATGGCGGGTCACTTCTTGCCACCTTTGCCGCCACCGAGAAGGCCGGAGAGCGCGTCGTTGGCCTTGGAGAGATCCACGGGCTTTGCCGGCTCCGGAGCGGCTGTCTTGGCCGGCAGGGCGGTTGAGGGCGATGAGGTTGAACCTTTGGAGGCCGGGGCCGGGGCCGCCGGAGTCTCGTGGCGGACGAGCGATTCCAGCACCGCCTCGGTCGAGGGCTGGGCCGGAGCGGCGATCTCCGAGACGATAGGAGTGGCCGATTCGGTGGGCCGCGACAAACGCTCCAGCACGGAATCGGCCTGATGGGAGCCCGTATGGGCGCCAGGGTGAGCGCCTGAATCTCCAGCCCCGCGCAGGTATTCGGCCACCCGATTGCCGCTGGTGGCGCCACTGGTCTCGGCCTGGCGGCGCGCCGCTTCGACTACTCCCAGGAAGTACGATTCCAGGTTCTGGGTCGGGTTTTCGAGGCGGACGGTGTCGCCCACCTCGGCCCGGATGAGGTTGAGCACCTTGTCGGTGGTCTCGCGCGAGAGCACCGGGGCGGTGATGCGGACCGAATCGGGCTTGGCCAGCAGCTGATGCAGCGGGCCCTGGGCCTGGATGCGTCCGCCGTAATAAATCACGGCCCGGTCGCACACGTCTTCGACATCGCTCAAGAGGTGGCTGGAGAGGATGACCGTCTTGCCTCGACGGGCCAGTGCCAGGATGAGGTCTTTGACTTCGCGACACCCCAGCGGATCCAAGCCCGCGGTGGGTTCGTCGAGGATGACCAGATCGGGGTCGTTGATCAGCGCCTGGGCGATGCCGATGCGGCGCTGCATGCCCTTGGAGAATTCGCCGACGGTGCGCGTGCGGGCCTGATTCAGGCCCACCATCTCGATGAGTTGCTCGGCGCGGCGGCGGCGTTCGGGCGAGTCGATCTGGAAGAGGCTGCCGAAGAAATCGAGCGTCTCGCCCGGGTTCAGGAAGCGGTAGAGGTAGCTTTCTTCGGGCAGGTAGCCGATGCGGGCCTTGGTGGCGACATCGCGGGGTGATTGGCCGAAGACGGTGATGTGTCCCTGGGTGGGGTACAGCAGTCCGAGCAGCAGCTTGATGGTGGTGGATTTGCCCGACCCGTTGGGCCCGAGGAGACCGAACACCTCGCCACGGCGGATCTCGAAATCGACATTGTCGACCGCCCGGGCCTTGGGGCGCCCCCAGAAGTCTTTGAACACCTTGGTCAGTCCCGTGGCCCGGACGACGATGTCGTCGCCAGGTTGCTCGGTGAGCGCTCTGCCGGTGGGGGAGGAAGGGGTCATGAGGCCGAGGAGGGATGCTGGGGGCGGAGGACGGTTTCCGGGTCGGTTCGAACCTGATCAGGCGGCCGGTTGCGGGGCGCTCGAGGGGGACTCGCCCTGGACGAACGGCTCGAGTTCTTCGCCCTGCCGGACCAGGCGGGCGCTGTTGAACACCACGAAGAGCGATCCGACATTATGCAGGATGGCGGCGATGATCGGGTTGAGATACCCGAAGGAGGCCGCGGCCAGACCGCCGATGATGAAGACGACGCCGAAGAGGAAGTTCTGGTTGATCACCGTGCGGGCCATGCGGCTGAGGCGGATCAGGAAGGGCAGGCGGCGCAGGTCGTTGTTCATCAGGGCGATGGTCGCCGAGTTGATGGCCACTTCGCTGCCGGCCGCACCCATGGCGATGCTGATGTCGCCCGAGGCCAGCGCGGGGGCGTCGTTGACACCGTCGCCGATGACGGCCACGCGATGTCCCTTGGCCTTGGTCTGGCGCACGAACTCCACCTTGTCTTGGGGAAGGCACTCGGCCACCACCTCGGGCACTCCGATTTCCTGGGCCACGCGTTCGGCCACCGGGCGGCGGTCGCCGCTGACCATGGTGACGCGGCGGATGCCCGCGCTCTTGAGTTGCTGGAGGGCCTCGGCGGCCTCGGGTCGGGTCTGGTCCTGCAGGCCGATCCAGCCGATGCAGTCACCGTCGCGGGCCACGAAGAGCAGGCTGTAGCCGGCGGTCTCGTCGAGATCCACCGATTCGAACAGGTCGCCGGCCACGCCCTGGTCCTTCAGGAAGGTGGCTCGACCGATGAGGATGCGACGCCCCTCGATGAGCGCACTGACGCCCTTGCCGGCGAGTTCCTTGAAGTCGTCGGCCTTGGCCAGCGGCACGCCGGCCTCCTGGGCCAGCGCCGTGATGGAGCGGGCCGTGGGGTGATTGGAGAATTGCTCGACACTGGCCGCACAGCGCAGCAGTTCGGCCGGGGCGATCCCGTTGAGCGGGTTCAGGCGGCTGACGGCCAGACGGCCGGTGGTGAGCGTGCCGGTCTTGTCGAACACGAAGGCCGTGATGCGCGCGGCCGCTTCCAGATCCCCGATGTTCTTGACCAGAATGCCCAGGCGGGCCGCGGCGCTGAGGGCGGCGACCATCGCGGTGGGGGTCGCCAGGATGAAGGCGCACGGACAGGCCACGATCAGGATGGTGATGACCCGATTGAGGTCCTGGGTGAAGCCCCAGACCAGAGCGGCGATGATCAGCACCAGCGGGGTGTAGTAGCCCATGTACTGGTCGATGATGCGCATGAAGGGCAGCTTGGTCTTCTCGGCGGCCAGGATGAGGTCGCGGACGCGGCCGAGCGTGGTGTCTTCGCCGGCCTTGCTCACCTTGACCTCGAGGAGGCCGTTCATGTTGATGGTGCCTGCGAAGACCGCTTCGCCCACGCCTTTGTCCACCGGGAGCGATTCGCCGGTGATGTTGGCCTGATTGATGGAACCCTGTCCGGAGACGATCAGGCCGTCGGCGGCGATGTTGTCGCCCGGGCGGATGCGGATCAGATCGCCGACCTTGAGTTCACTGACGGCCACTTCGATCTCTTGATGGCCGGACAGGCGGCGGGCCTTGGTCGGGGTGAGCTTGATGAGCGATTGGATGGAGGCCCGGGCCCCGGCGGCGGTGCGGGTCTCGATGATCTCTCCGAGCAGCATGAAGAAGGCGACGATGCCGGCGGTCTGGAAGCCACCCGCGAGGCTGGAGCCCTCGCCCTTCATGCCGTAGTTGCCCGAGACCGCGCAGGCCAAAACGCCCAAGGCCACGAGTTCATTGATGGACAGCAGTCCTTTGCGCAGGTCCTTGAACGCCACGACCATGATCGGGGTGCCCAGGATGATCGCGCCGATCATGGCGCTGAAGGCGGCCACGGTGGTGCCGCGCTCGAAGAGCCAGTCCACCGCGAAGGAGTTCAGCACGAAGATCAGTCCTACGATCGTCGTGGAGAGCTTGGTGTTGGTGTGCGAATGATCCAGACCACCGTGGTCATGACCGCAGTCCGCACAGGCGGCGTCCTTCTTGGCGTCTTCCTCGAGGGTGAGGAGGCTGGTGACTTGCATGGATGGGGGAGGGGGCTTGGGGTTCCCGGATCAGCGGCCCGACTCGGGGCGCTTCTGGGGTTGAGGTTCCCGGTTGAGCTGGATGCGGACTTCGCGGCGTTCGCCGTCGGCCCGCGAGGGCAGGAAGAACTTGTCGGGGGAATTGGTGAGGATGCGGGTGATGGTGTCGACCCGGAGCCGATCGCGGTAGAGCGCGGGGTTCTGCCGGTAGGTGTCGAGCTGGTCCTGGAAGAACCGGGATTCGGCGGCTAGACCCTGCACCAGTTGATCGGCGGCGGCCTGACCCTGGGCCACGATCCGGTCGGCCTCGCCCTTGGCCTCGCGCGTGACGCGGTCGAATTCGCCCTGGGCCTCGTTGATGCGGCTGCTGCGGGTTTGTCCGGCGGTGATGACCGCGTCGAAGAACTCCTTCACATAGCCCGGGGCGACCCGTTCGACATCGAGGCCCTCGATGAGCACGCCCAGATTGGCCAGCGTGAGCTGGTCGCTGACCCGCTGCTTGACCAAGTCGCGGAAGCTGGCGATGTCGCCATAGATCGAGTCGGCCTTGGTGCGGGCGGCCGACCAGTAAATGGCGTTGTTCAGGCAGTTCTCCACCGTGTTGGAGGCCGCCGCGAAGTTGAAGGTGTAGGCCACGGGATCGCTGATCCGGTAGCGCAAGGTGGCCCGCACGTGGAGGATGTTGCCATCGGCCGTCAGAACGTAGCCATCGGAGGCCGGGTTGAGCGTGGTGGTGACCGGGGCTCCGGTGATGCCGGCGGCTTCGGCAGCCGGGTCGACCAGGTACCAGGCTTTGGTGGCCCGGACGATCTTGGAGTCGCCGACGCCGATGCGGACGATTTCGTCGATGGGGTAGGGCAGGGCGAAGTGGAGCCCGTTGGTGCGGAGGATGTCGCGCCCCTCGCCCACGGGCTTGCCAAAGCGCAGCACGACGGCGACTTCGTTGGGCTTCACCGTGAAGACGCACGAAAAGACGAAGGCGGCCAGCAGCAGGGCCCCAAGGATGCGGATGAGGACCAGGCTGCTGCCCAAGGCCTCGGAGAGCGCCTGACTGGAGGCGTCGTCCGAGGAGATCCGCGGGCCGTTGGGCCGCAGATTGCCGGAGGGTGTGGTTGCGGCGGCCATGGGTTCAGCGGTTGGAGGGGGCGTTGGCCGCGGCGTCGCCACGGAGCAGGTTCAGCGGAGCCGTCTTCTCATCGAGGATGAGCGTGGTGCGGTCTTTCAGGCTGGTCTCCAGGCTGTTGAGCGAGATGAGGAAGCGGGCCAGCGATTCGTCCTGATTGAGCACCTTGTAGTACTCGGTGGCCTTGGCCTCGGCCTCGCCGCGCAGCACCAGCGCCTTGCGCCGGGCCTCGGCGAGGGTGGTGTCGCGCTGCAGTTCGGCCTCGGAGCGGATACGCATGGCCTCGGCGGTTCCCTCGGCGACGAACTTCTTGCCCAGGCGTTCACGCTCGGCCTTCATGCGCTCGAACACCTTGGCCGTCTGCGATTCGGGCAGGCCGAGCTGCTTGATGCCCACGATCTCGATGGCGATGCCGTAGGTCTTGAGCGTGGTCTCGGCCATGGCCAGCTTCATCTCGTTCTCGATCTCCTCGAACTTCACCTGCTTGGGGTCGGGTGCGATGAGCTCGGAGAAGTCGTGACGGCCCACCACCGAGTTCTTGGCGTCGCGGACCACGTTCTCGAGGCTGGTCTCGGCCCGGAAGAGGTCGCCATTGAAGCGCTTGAGGAACAGTTCGGCGTCGGCGATGCGCCAACCGACGAACACCGAGAGGATCGGCGACTTCTTGTCGCGGGTGAGGCTCTGTTCGTACTTCCGCTCGAAGTTCTGCATCCGGCGGTCGAACTTGTAGATGTTCTGGATGGGGTAGGGCAGGCGCAGGTACAGGCCCGGCTCGTTCTTGGGCGTGCCGCTGATGCTGCCAAAGGTGGTGACGACGGCCACCTCGGTGGTGCGAACCTGGAAGGCGAACAGCAGGAAGAGGAAGATCGCCAGCAGCAATCCGCCAATGATCAGGGTGGGGGTACGGGGCTTCATCTTGGGAAAAGGGAAAGGGTGATCGAACGAGATCGTGCGACGGGGTTATTTCTTGGGTTCGTCTTTCTTGACCGGTTCGATGGTCACATCGAGGAGGTCTTGTCGGATCTTGTCTTCCAGGTTGAAGAGGATGACGTCTTGGGTGTTGGTCGGCAGGATGACGATCTTGCGGGTGCCGGCCGAGGCCTTGGCGAAGGTCTCGAGGTGGTTCCGGGCGGTGAAGACCTTCGGGGCGGTCTGATAGGCCACCAATTGCGACGAGAACTGGGCGGCCCGCCCGGAGGCCTCGGCGACCTTCTGGGCCGAGACGCCCTTGGACTCGTTGACGGTCTTGGCCGCGGCGGCCTTGGCCAACGGCACGGTCTCCAGTGCGTAGGCGTCGGCCTCGAGAATGCGGGCTTCTTTCTCCTGTTCGGACCCGATCACCTTCTCGTAGGCCTCGGCCACCTTGAGTTCCTTGGTGCCGATCGGCGGATGGATGTCCTGAAGGCCGACGAAGACGATCTCGGCACCCAGTCGGGCGGCGTTGGCCGCGGTCTGGATGCGGGACTTGAGGTCGCTGGCGGCCTTCTGACGGCCGTCGGACATGATGGTCTCGATGTCCACGCTGGCCATGTACCGGACCACCTCGCGGTTGGCCAGACGCTCCAGCAACAACTGGGGCTCGCTATGGTCGTAGGACCAGGCACGGATGTCTTTGATGAGGTACTGCACCGGGATGCTGACCGTGAGCAGGTTGACCGGAACGATCTGCTCCGATTCGGTCGCGTTGGTGCTGGTGTTCTGTTCGCGGGAGGCCACCAGGAGGTTGAACTCTTCTTTGTAGTGGGCCCGGGTCCACAGGATGGTGCGTTCCTTCTCGAGCTTTTCATCGGCCACGAACCCGACATTGAAGCTCTGGACCTCGGCGACCGGGTGTCGATGGATCTGGTCGATCGGGCGGGGAAGCTTGAAGGCGATGCCCGGCTGCAGCACGGCTCCGGCCGGCTTTCCGAAACGCTCGCGCAGTCCCTGCTCGCCGGCATCGATGAACACCACGCAATCGCTCGCCGCGAGGATCCCGATCCAGATGAGGGCGAACCGACTCAGTTTTTCTTCGATGAACCGGTAGAACCAGCTGTCGCTGACCCGGAAGCCGAACTGGTAGTCGAGGGCTTGGGCGGCGGTGGCGAAGAGTCCGGCCGGTTGGCCGAGCAAACCCACCAGGCGGCTTTCGTAGATGAGACGGACTTCTTTGCCCTGGACGCGGGGACGGTAGGCTTCGAAGACGAGTGCCAGCAGGGTTTCGATGCTCACCAAGGCCAAGAGGGCGGTGAGAACCCAGGCGATTTGGCGGTCGTATTGCGGGAAGCCAAACCATTGGAGGGCTTCGCTGGCGGTCGCGAGGAAGGCCAGCAGGGAGCCCAGCATCAGCGCAGAGCCACCCGGGCGGAGGAGCCGGATGCCTTCGAGTTGGGCGAGTCGGCAGGCGTATTTGCCCAAGAGAAAGGCCACCAGGCTGAGGCCGGCGAACATAGCCATGGACAATGTCGAGGGGGCCGATGCGGCGGCGCCCATGTCCTTGAGGTCTTTGAAGAAGTAGAATGCCCCACCGACCTGCATGAGGAAGAGCACCAGGGTCAGGCCCGGTACGAACCATTTTTCGAAGAGGATGCGGGATTTGCGGGCCGGGAAGGCTTCGTCAACCGTCGAGTCGAAGAGGGCCGTTTTGCTGCGGGATCGGGCCAGTTCGTCCATCTCGAGTCGCTCGGACTCTTCGGAGGCCTCCAGGCGCATTTGGAACCAGGCCACCAAGGCAGTGACCAGCCCGACGAGGGTGAAAGCGGCTCCAAGTTCAGCGGTCGCGGAATTGGCGATCTTGGACACCACTTCGAGGCCGATGGCCAGTCCCAGCAGGGCAATCCAGTTCAGCATTCCGGTTTTGAGAGCGTGTCGTTCCATGGGCGGTCAGGCGGGTAGGGGAAGGAGAGTGTCAGCTGAGTTCGCGATCTTCAAAGAGCCAAACTCCGGCGGCGAGAGCGGCGGAGATGCAGGTGAACATGTAAACGGCTGCTTTGGCGACGTAGGACCAGGGGATGCTCTTTTTGTCTTCCAGAGCGTCGGCCAGCCAGAATTGCTGCCAATTCGGGATCAGGGCGTAGGCGGTTTTGGCCCAGAAGCTGCCGGCATCGGCGGCGGCTTTGAAGAGGTAATCGCCCATCAGGCCGGCGATGAAGAGTGCTGAGCAGACGGCCAGCGTGGGTACGGTGTCCAGGCGGGTGGAGCATGCCAAAGCCACGGCGGCCAAGATAAGCAGGGCAAAGAGGATCAAGACGGCGGCGGGTACCATGCGCCAGTCGACCAGGGCCATTTCGCCGAAGGCGCGTTCGTCCTGCACAAAGAAGTGGATTCCGAGGACGGCCAGGGTGGTGAAGAGGATGAAGGTGAAAACGGCGTCGGCGACGAATCCGCGGCGTAGGAAGAAATTGAAGAATCCGGCCACGGCGTAGGCGAGGGCTCCGGCGCCTCCGTAAATCAGGAGGGATTTGACGTCGGTGTCTCCGTAGGCGTCGAAGGCCATTCGGCCGGCGAGGAGGGCTGCGACGACGTTGGCGTAGGTCATCAGGGCCAGGGAGGCGGATAGGCCTACGTATTTGGCCGTCAGGAAGGTCCAGCGGCCGACGGGTTTGGAGAGGACGGTGAGGGCGGTTCCGAGGCGGATTTCTTGGGCGACGCTGGAGGAGGCGCAGAGGACGGCTCCGAAAAGGCCCGACAGAAGCATCAGGGCCAGTGACATGTCTTTGACCAGTTTGGGGTCTTCGCCGAATCCGAAGTAGGGGACTGCGGCGATGAACACGCAAAAGCCGGCCGACGTGGTCATCAACAGCAGAAAGATCGGCTGTCGGACCAATTCCATGAACGCGTTGAGAGCGATGGATACGAAGGTTCGCATTATCGGCGGACTGTGATCATT
>JAIXXC010000242.1 GCA_027490985.1 Verrucomicrobiales bacterium | reverse complement strand
GCCGCGGCCCGGGTCACCGAGCGGGGCACCCGCGCCGACGACAAGGCCAGCGAGGCCGCCATGGAAGACCGCAAGAAAGCCGGTTACTTCTGAGAGCCCGTTCGTGGTGAAGGCCCCGGTTCCACCGGAGCCCTCCCGCGGACCCGAACCTTCCCGCCCCAGTGTCGACCGTCCTCCGATGACCCCCATCGCCTTCCTGAATCCCGGAGCGCAGACCGCACCGTTGCGCGACGAGCTGCTGCGGGCCGTGACCGCCGTGATCGACGCCGGCCACTTCATCCTGGGCCCGAATGTCGCGGCCCTCGAGCAGGAGGTCGCGGCCTTCTGCGGCGCGGCCCATGGCATCGGGGTCAACTCCGGCTCCGACGCGCTGACGTTGGCCCTCAAGGCCCTCGACATCGGTCCGGGCGACGAGGTCATCACCACGCCCTTCACCTACATCGCGCCGGCCGAGAGCATCCATCAGTTGGGGGCCAAGGTGGTTTTCGCCGACATCGATCCGCGGACCTTCACACTCGATGCCGCCGATGTGGCTCGGCGCATCACGCCGCGGACCAAGGCCCTGTTGCCCGTGCATCTCTTCGGTCAGGCCGCTCCGCTCGGAGACCTGCTGCCGCTGTGCGAACGCCATGGTCTCTCGCTGGTTGAAGATTGCGCCCAGGCCATCGGGGCGACGTGGGAAGGTCGAGGCCTCGCGGGCATCGGCCGCATCGGCTGCCTGAGTTTCTATCCCACCAAGAATCTCGGGGCCGACGGCGACGGCGGCATGTGCCTGACTCAGGATCCGGTGCTGGCCAAGAAGCTGCGGATGCTGCGCGTCCATGGCATCGAGAAGCGCTACTACCACGACCTGCACGGGTTCAATTCCCGGCTCGATGAACTCCAGGCGGCCATCCTGCGCGTGAAGCTCCCGCACCTGGCTCGTTGGAACCGGCGCCGCGCCGAGATCGCCGCGCGGTATTCGGCCGGCCTGGCCGATCTGCCGGTCGAGTTGCCGGTGGTCGCTCCGGGCAACACCCATGTCTGGCATGTCTACGCCCTGCTGACCGACAGGCGCGATGCCCTTCAAAAGCATCTCGAGGCGGCGGGCATCCCCACGCTCATCTACTATCCGGTGCCGCTGCATCTCCAGCGCTGCTACGCCGATCAAGGCGGCCAGCCCGGCGATTATCCGGTGGCCGAAGCGATCAGCCGGCGCATCCAGCCCCTGCCGATGTATCCTGAACTCACCGACGATCAGGTCGATCGGGTGATCGCCGCCCTCCGCGGATTCTTCCGGTAACGGTCCCTCCGTGGGCGAAGGCCTTCGGTGCCCCGCCCCTCGGGATCCAGTCGATGACATTCCGGTTCCGGTGGGTTGCCTTGAATCGGACCAAATCAGTCTTCTTATGGTTGCCAGCCAAGCGGCGCTGGGTTTCCATCCTACCAACATGGCTGTGACTCCCGGCAAGGCGCGCGGTTCCCAGGTTTCCGACAACGGCTTTCTGCCGATGACCCGCGCGGAAATGACCGCCAAGGGGTGGTCTGAACTGGATGTGCTCATCATCACGGGTGATGCGTACGTCGATCACCCGTCCTTCGGCTCGGCCATGATCGGTCGGGTCCTGGAAAACATGGGCCTGCGCGTGGGCATCATCGCCCAGCCCGACTGGAAGGACATCCAGTCGATCCAGGGCATGGGAGCGCCCCGCCTGTTCGTGGGGATCACCGCGGGCAACCTCGACTCCATGCTCTCCAACTACACGGCCGCCCGGCATCGCCGGAAGGACGACGTGTACAGCGCCGGAGGCGTTCCCGGACGTCGCCCGAACCATGCGGCCGTGGTCTATTCGCAAATGGCCCGACGTTCCTTTCCCGGTGTTCCCGTGGTGTTGGGCGGCATGGAGGCCTCGATGCGCCGCGTGGCCCACTACGACTACTGGGAAGACAAGCTCAAGCCCTCCATCATGGCCGACGCCAAGGCCGATGTGTTGGTGTACGGCATGGGCGAGTCGGCCGTCCGCGAGATCGTCGCCCGATTGCGGGCCGGCAATCGCGACTTCTCGGGTATCCGTGGCACCGCCTTGTTCCTGGGCGGCAAGGCGACGACCGAGGCTGATTTGTCGGACTGCCTGATCCTGCCCTCCTGGGAGGAGCTTCAGGCCGACAAGACCCACCTCATGCGCCTGACCAAGGTGGTCGAGGCCCAGCAGACGCCCCATAGCGGTCGCCGGCTCGTGCAGATGCACGGCAACCGGGCGTTGCTGCAGGAGCCCCCCGCCTTCCCGGTCGATGGCCCCGACCTCGACGCCCTGTACGAGCTGCCCTTCATGCGGGCCTCGCATCCGAGCTACACCGAGCCGGTGCCCGGCTTCGCCACGATCAAGGACTCCATCATCGTGTCGCGCGGCTGTCCGGGCGGATGCACCTTCTGCGGACTCGGGTTCCACCAGGGCAAGTTCTTGTCGAGCCGCAGCATCGACTCGGTGCTCAAGGAGATCCGCAAGTTGTCGTCCTCGCCGACCTTCCGGGGCACGGTCTCCGACTTGGGCGGACCCACCGCCAATCTCTACGGCGCCCGCAACGGCCACGCCGAAGAGTGCAAGAAATGCCACCGGCCCAGCTGCCTGTGGCCGTCGATCTGTCCGGTCTTCGAGATCAATGAAAAAGCCGGCCTCGATCTGCTGAAAGGTTCCCGCACCCAGCCCGGGGTGAAGCATGTCTTCGTCCAGTCGGGCATCCGCATGGATGTCGCGCTGCGGACCCCGGAATACATGAAGGAGCTCGTCCAGAACCATGTCTCGGGGCACATGAAGGTGGCCCCCGAACACATGAATCCCGACGTGCTGCGACGCATGCGCAAACCGGCCGGCGACTTTCCGGCGTTCATGGACAAGTTCTTCGACCTGAGCGAGCAGGCCGGCAAGGAGCAGTATCTGGTGCCCTACTTCATCTCCAGCTTCCCGGGATGCACCGAGAAGGAAATGGGGGCGGTGGAGCAATTCCTCAAGGAGGAGAAGTGGAACCTCCAGCAGGTGCAGGATTTCATCCCGCTGCCCATGACCGGATCGGCCGCGATGTATGTCACCGGCCTCGACATCAACACCGGCAAGCCCATCCCCGTGGTGAAGGGGGCCGGCGACCGGGAACGTCAGAAGCGGATGCTCCGACCGAATCCGGTGAATGAAACCCGCGTGACCGGCAGTCGCCGTCGCATGGCCTCGGCCGAGTTCTGCCCGGGGGCCCAGATGGACACCGTCGACTGAGCCGACTCGGGCGACCGGCACCGACCGATCTTGCGGGATCAGTCGGGCGGCTCGGATGCAGGGCTCAGCGAAGGTCCCCGGATGGGGATTTGGATCGGGGTGCCTGAAGGAGCTCAAGCGCTACGCGGCGGACACATCAGGCCATCGAGTCCGCGCCGAAGACTCCGTACCGCAGGGTCGCCGCCTCGCGATCAAGCCGCCTGAAGGTGCGGCTCGGTGTCCAGGGCTGGTTCGTCGAACTGCACCCGCGGGCGGGCTGGCGACTGGGTCATTCGGCGTGCGAGGTTCTCGCCCAGCGATCGCCCGGCCCGGGCCTCGGCACGCACCACATCCCGGATCTCTTCGGCGATCATGAAGCAGAGCTTGGGCAGGATCTGCTCCTCGATTTGGGTGGCCACGAGCTTCTGCACGAAGAAGGCCTCTTCGACCCGACGCTGCTCCTCTTGGAACATCGTTTCCAGGGCGCTCCGGCGATCGACCCCGGCGGGTAGGGGCTGTTTCGACCAGGCCGTGATCTGCTGGGGCAGCTCGTTCTGGAGGAGATGCTCCGACTCGGCATGGCGGCCATTGCGTCGCAGCACACAGGCCTCCCGGAATCGTTCGACGAGGGAGATCCACAGCGGGTCGTTGGCAAACGCTCGGTTCATCATGATCAGTGGAGTGCCGTGAAGCACCGAGGATGCCAAACCGGAAATCCCTCGGTTTCAGCGCTTTTCGTCGCGGGGCCGGCCGCCTGTGGGAAACCCGTGCCGGGTCGGACCGGCGGGTCTTGCCGCTCCGGCCTGCGTCCGGTCAGGCATTCCGGCCCAGTACCCGGGTGAAAAGCCGCCGGGGTTCCTGCACGAACAAATCGCGCAGCAGGGTCTCCACGGGGGCGGCCTGGGGTTCTTCGAGCCGGAGGCTGGCCCGGAACGCGGCCACGAAGCTCACCATCACCAGGGCGAAGAACAGGCTGTAGCGATTCCAATCCAATCCCAGGAAGCGTGTGTGGAATCCGCCCACCGTGTCGATGAGCAGACCCCAGAGCACCGGCGACAGGCCCAGGGTCACCTGCCACACCACCATGAAGAGCGCGAAAAAGTGGTTCCGGCCCATGCGCGGCACGATGGCCATGGCCAGGCGATTGTTGGCCGCCGAGTGGAGCGCGTTGAGCAATCCCAGCGGCACGATGAACCCCAGGACGAGCGGAATGCGGGTCGCCCAGACACCGGCCGCCATGAAGAACCACCCCCCGGCCACCAGGCATCCGGCGATCATCAGGAATCCGAAGGCGGGCTTGCTGCCGTGGAGATCCAGTCGGCGTCCGCCGAACCAGTAGGCCCCCAGACCCCCGATGAACTGGACGGCCATGAGCATGAGGATCGATCCGTCGGGCAGGTCGGCCCCGCTCTTCAGGAACGCCACGACGAAGGTGGTCAGGCCGCCGAAGGCCAGCGACCACACGGCATTGAGCTCGAGCAGTCTGCGGAAGGGCGGGTGGGTGGCGATGGCCAACCAGGGGACCTTCCCCCGGCCGCTGCGCTCGGCGTGCGGCACCGGGGTGTCGGGCATCCGTTTCAGGAACCGGAGGCTCACGACCCCCATGATGCCGCTGAAGGCGAAGGCCAGGACGAACTGCCACGGCCGGGCTGGCGACGGCAGGAATCCGCCGGCCCCCAGCACGGTGGCGACCACCAGAAAACACACGAAACTGGCTCCGTTCGATGCGGCCTGATCGCCGGCCAGGTAGCGGCCCCGCAGTTCGAGGGGCACCAGTCCGGTGATCCACGGCAGCCAGGCGCTGCTGGCGATGCCGCGGCAGAGGTTGAAGCCGAAGAGCAGGACCAGGAGCAGGATCAATCGTCCCGTGTTGCCGATCCACGGCCCGGTCAGGGGTGTCAGGGCCATGAGGAAGGCAAAGAAGATGCGCGCCGACCACCCCACCACCACGAACCGCTTGTAGCCGATGCGATCGAGGTAAGCGGCGGCCGGGATCTGGGAGATCGTCAGGAGCGGCATCATGCCGGCCACGATGCCCAGCACGGTGGCGCTGGCCTCGAGGGACTTGGCGTAGAGGACCATCGGCCCGCCGAGGATCACCTGGAAGGACAGCGCATTGAACACGGCGAAGCCATAGGCATGCCGAAGTCGCAATGGGCTGGGCGGGCTGGGCGGGCTGGTTGACACGGTCTCTCCGGGAGAAGTCGCCGATGGGCCGTTCGGGTCGGGGTATCGCCTGAAGCCCGCGGATCGCAAGCTCCACTCGACGTGCCGAGCGTGCGGCCGATCGGCCTGTCGGGTCGATGACAAAGCCTCCGCTCTGAACCGGACAGGGTCCATTCGGAGCCGGTCCGGGCGGGCCCCGGTTCCTTGACGCTTCCCGGGGGGGGGCCTAGCCTTGGAAGCTGAAAGACCAACCATGCGCAATTTCGTCAATATTCCGTACGTCATCGAGCAGACCGGCCGCGGTGAGAAGGGCTACGACCTGTACAGCCGTCTGCTGGTGGACCGGATCATCTTCCTCGGAACGCCGGTCGATGACATGGTGGCCAACGTCATCGTGGCGCAATTCCTCTTCCTGCAGATGACCGACCCGAAGAAGGACATCCACTTCTACATCAACTCCCCGGGCGGCAGCGTCACCGCCGGTCTGGCCATCTACGACACGATGCAATGGTTGACCTGTGACGTGAACACCTACTGCGTCGGTCAGGCCGCCAGCATGGGCGCGGTGCTGCTGGCCGGAGGCACCAAGGGCAAGCGCTTCGCATTGCCCAATGCCAACATCATGATCCATCAGGTCCTCGGCGGGGCGGAGGGTCAGGCCAGCGATGTGGAGATCCGCGTCAAGTTCATGCTCAAGCTCAAGGAGCGCCTGAACACCATTCTCGCCAAGCACACCGGCCAACCCTACGACGTGGTGGAGCGCGCCTGCGATCGCGACAACTTCATGTCTTCCGAAGAGGCCCGTCAGTTCGGTCTGGTCGACGAGGTCGTGGCCAGCCGCAAAGACGTGCCCGCGTTGATCTCGCCCGAATCGAAGGCCTGAGAGCCTCCTCTCACCCTTCCCGCCTTTCCTCGCCCACACGCCCCTGTCGCCGCTGATTCCGGTCAGCGGTTTCCGAGGGGGGTGGCTGGTCCGGGTGGAGGGATCGTCCGTAAACCAGCCCCACAGACCCCACCGACCCCATGGCCCGCGCCACTCAAATCACGATGTGCAGTTTCTGCGGCAAGTCGAAGGCCGAGGTGAAACGGCTGATCGCGGGCCCGGGCGTGTACATCTGCGATGCCTGCGTCGGGGTCTGCAGCGGCGTGCTCGAAAAGGAGTCGCGCTCGGAGGTCGAAAAGCAGGCGGCTCCCGCGCTCCGCATCCCCAAGCCCTCGGAGATCAAGCGGCAACTCGATCAGCACGTCATCGGCCAAGACCGGGCCAAGCGCACCCTGAGCGTGGCGGTGTACAACCACTACAAGCGGGTTCTGGCCGCCTCCCGGTCGTCGGCCGGCAGCGAGACCTCCTCCGCCGCCGACGGTGCCGCCGCCGACGCGTCGGCCGTGGAGATCGAGAAGAGCAACATCCTGCTGCTCGGGCCGACCGGGTGCGGCAAGACGCTTCTGGCCAAGACGCTGGCCCGCGTGCTCGACGTGCCCTTCGCCATCGCCGATGCCACGGTCATCACCGAGGCCGGATACGTGGGTGAGGATGTCGAGAACATCATTCTCCGCCTGCTCCAGGCCGCCGATTTCGACGTCCGCCGGGCCCAGATGGGCATCGTCTACATCGACGAGATCGACAAGATCGCCCGCAAGACCGAGAACGTGTCCATCACCCGCGACGTGTCCGGCGAGGGCGTCCAACAGGGGCTGCTCAAGATCCTCGAGGGCACGGTGTGCAATGTGCCTCCGCAGGGGGGGCGCAAGCATCCGCAGCAGGAGTACATCCGCATCGACACCACCCAGATCCTCTTCATCTGCGGCGGCGCCTTCGTCGGGATGGATCGCATCATCGAGCGCCGGCTGGGGCGTCGGTCCATCGGTTTCGGGATCGAATCCCGTGACACCGACCCGGCCGCTCCGGTCGGATCGGCCCCCGACGCCTGGCCCCTCCTGCACCGCGTCGAGCCCGAAGACCTCATGGGGTTCGGATTCATCCCGGAGTTCATCGGGCGACTGCCGGTGGTCACCGCCCTCGACGAATTGACCGAGGCGCAGATGGCCGAAGTGCTCACCCGCCCCCGCAACGCGCTGACCCGCCAATTCGCCAAGCTGCTCTCCCTCGACGGGGTGGAATTGTGCTTCACCGACGACGCGGTCGCCGAGCTGGCCGGCATGGCCGCCCGCAAGAAGACCGGTGCGCGAGCCCTGCGGGCCCTGACCGAAGACTTGTTCCGGGACCTGCTGTTCGAGTTGCCCGACAGCGACGACGTGGTCCGCGTCGAGGTCGACCGGTCGGTGGTCCGTCGAGAGAGGCCTCCGATCGTGTTGCGGCGGGAGCAACGCGAGGCCGCCTGAAGGGCTCGATTTTCCGTGGTTTTGTGAAAAACTTTTTCAGATAAAGGGTTGACGGGTTTTACGTCCTTCGTTTTATTCGGGGCACAAATTAGTCATCGAGCCTTGTATATGAATCTCCTGAAACACTCTGTCCTGATCACCGCTGCTTCGCTGATGGTGGGTACCTCGGCCTTCGCTCTCACCTCCACCGAGTCCCAGGCTCTGACCCAGAAGATCCTGGCCTCCAAGGTCATCGACATGCCGCTGGTCGCCGCCAAGCTGGTGGTGTCCGCCGACAAGGCCGACCGCATCGAGACCGCCAAGGCCGCTGTGGTGGCTGTCGCCAAGAATCATCCGACGGCCCTGTCCACCGTGGTGGGCGCGGTTCTCCGCAAGGCTCCCGAGGCGACCGAAGTGGTCGTCGCGGCCTGCCTCGAAGTCGCTCCTGAGATGGCGCGCACCGTGGTCGCCGCCGCCACCTTCGCCACCGAGGGTCAGGACGCTGTGATCTTGGCCACCGCCGATCGTCTCGTTCCGAACCAGAAGTCGGAAGTCCGCGGCGAAGTGACCTTGGCCAAGGCTCGCCGGGCCATGAACGCCTCCAAGACCGTCAAAGCGGGTACGATCACCATCCCGGGCAACGAAGCCGTGGTGACCACTCCGGTGACCAAGCCCGACGGTTCTCCGCTGCCGCCCCCGGTGAAGATCAGCGCCTACGCCGGTGCCGATCCGAACCGTCCGTGATCGTTCGAGGGGATTCTTCCCTCGAATGGCCCTTTTGGCTCGGATACCCCTTTTGGCTCCGATGAGCCTTCTGGAAATCCTGCCTAGGTCATTCCGTTCTGGAACATCAACAAGCTCGCTTTCTTCAAAGCCCGTCGATTCGTCGACGGGCTTTTTTATTGGGAAACCTCCGTCCGGGTGCAAGCCTCCGGGTACGGGTGGTCGGGTGCAGTCAGGCCTTCTGGATCACGCGGGCGTTGCCGCCTGATTTGCCCCGTCGTCGCGAGGGTGAGTTCGGACCGGGCCGAGTGGGGGCCTGCCGAGGTGCTCGTGGCCACTCAGCCCAAGCAATTCAGCCCAAGCCATTCAGCACGTTGGACTGGCGGACTTGGTTTTTTTGAGGAGTCGGATGTCGCCGATCACCATGCCTTTGTCCACCGCTTTGCACATGTCGTAGAGGGTGAGGGCGGCGACCGAAACAGCGGTCAGCGCCTCCATTTCGACCCCCGTGGCCGCGGTGATCCGGGCAGACGCCGTGATGCGGATGCGATCCCGGGTCTCTGGTGTTTCAAAGTGAATCTCACAATGGGTGATCGGCAGCGGATGGCACAACGGAATCAGGTCTCCGGTGCGTTTGGCCGCCTGGATCCCCGCGATGCGGGCCGTGGCCAAGACATTGCCCTTGGCCATGCCGTCCGATTCGATCAGCTTGAGGGTGGTGGAGGCCACGAGGATCTCCCCGCAGGCCACCGCTTCCCGGAACAGGGCGGGCTTGGCCGAGACATCCACCATGCGTGCCTCGCCGCGCTCGTCCAGATGGCTCAGGCGCGAGCCGCCGGGCGGCGACGGCGTGGAGTGGCTCGTGGGGTCGGATTCAGGCATAGCGGCCGGTCCGGTGCTCGGGCTTGAAGAACTCCTGCAGCAGACGGTCGACCTGCAGCAGGCCGTCGCGGGTCAGCCCGAGATGCGTCTCCGACGCCACCAGGAATCCCCACGCGTTGAGGGTGGCCAGGGGCGCGGCGAATCGGATCCGGGGGTCTTCTCCGAATTTCTCGGCGAAGGCATCGATGGCCACGCTCCCCAGTTTGAGTTGCAGGATGAACTCCCGCAGGTATCGCTCGTCTTCGGGCAGCACGTAGGCGCGGTAGGTGGGCAACTGGCCGGCGTTGACGGCGTCGACGTAGGGTTGGAAGTCGTGGTGGTTCTGGTAGTGCACCCGATTGAGATGGCCGAAGCTGGCCACGCCGATGCTCAGCAGATCGGCCCCGCTGAAGAGCCCCTGACGGTATTCGAACTTCACCCGCGCGGGATCCTTCACCACGGTGGTGGTGCTGGTGACCGTGTAGCCCCGTGCCTCGAAGGCCCGGAACGCCTCGTCCACCCAGCGACGCTTGGTGTCCCAGTCGGCGACCGGGGCCACCAGCTTGCCCTCGGCTTTCATCTGGCGGTAGATGCCCGTGTTGTAGGGCACTTCCATTTGATAGAGGGTCACCGAGTCGGGTTCCAAGGCCACCGCCTTGGCCACGGCTTCCTGCCATTTCTCGGGGGTTTCCTCGACCATGCCGGCGATGAGGTCGATGTTGATCTGCGGGAAGCCGATCTCCCGGGCGTAGCCGTAGGCCCGCAGGATCTCCTTGGAACGGTGGGCCCGGCCGTTGATCTCCAGGATGTGGTCGTCGAAATGTTCGATGCCCAGGCTCAGTCGCGTGACGCCCATCTCCCGGATGGCCCTCAGCTTGTGGTCGGTGAGCGTGCCCGGTTCGGCTTCGAAGGTGATCTCGGTGGCCTCGTCCCAGGGGAGCAACCGCTTCATGCCCTCGGTGAGGTACCGGAGCTGGTCGGGTGACAGGTAGCTGGGGGTGCCGCCGCCGAAGTAGATGAAACGCGGTTTCCGCCCTGCGATCGCCGCTTTCTGCGTGTAGGCCGAAAGGTCTTTGAGCAGCGCATCGAGGTAGGCCTTGATGTCGTCGGCGTTCTTGTCGGTGTAGACACGGAAGTAGCAGAAGTGGCAGCGCTTCCGACAGAAGGGGATGTGGGTGTAGAGACCCAGCGGAACCCCGTCCCGGGGAGGCTGGTCCAGCGCCTGATGGAACGCCGGGATGGCTTCGGCGCTCCAGAAGGCGAACGGAGGATAATTGGCGACGAAGTAATTGCCCGCGGTGGTCTCCCGCTGCAGGGGCGGGCCCGCCTGGGCGGGGGGCGAGGCGATGGTGACAGTGCTCATGGTCGCGCGTTGATGGCACCAAACCTCCGGCGGGCCGGCACGATCGTCAATGAGGCAGAGTGCCGGAACCCGGGAAATGCCGCGCAGGATCGTGCATCCGGAGGGGCCTGAGCCCCGTTATCAGGGCGGCCGGTGGCCTCAGGCCCGGCGGCGGGGACCCGGGAAGAAGGCGTTGGTGGTCTGCTGGTATCGGCGATAAGCCTCGCCCTTGGACTTCACCGACAGGGCCTCGGTCATGGGGATGCCCGTGACGTTCACCAGGAAGTGGTACATCAGGGCCGGAGCGATGAGGCCGATCCACCCCCAGGGGCTCGTGAGGGCGAAGACGCCGTAGCCCAGCCAGATCAGCCATTCGAAGAAGTAGTTCGGGTGGCGGGAACATCCCCAGAGCCCGTCCTGACAGACCTGTCCTTTTCGAGCCGGATCGGCGCGGAAGCGGGCCAGTTGCCGATCGGCCAGCGATTCACCGAGGAGGCCCGTGGACCAGAGCCCCAAGCCCATCCAGAACCCCGCGCCCGCCCATCCGGAGCGGGCCTGCGGAGGATGGAGTTGGCTGATCAGCCACGGAGCCGACAGCACGACCTGCAAGACCCCCTGGAGCAGGAAGAACCCCAGCATTCTCCGATCGGTATTCGCGCCCCATTCCCGCCGCAGTTGGGCGTAGCGGACGTCCTCGACCGGATGGTGTGAACACACCCTCCAGAACAGGTGCAGACCGAGTCGCAGGCTCCACAGCGTCACCATGGCGACCAAGGGCCATCGGGCCGCCAGCGCCGATGCGATCCCCGTGGCCCCCGAGCCGCTCGAGGCCTCGCCTGCGGCCGATGCCAGTGCGTAGAGCAGGATCAACGGCGTGAACCCGATCGACCAGACGATGTCGACGATGCCGAAGTTGTTGAGGCGTCGGGCCAGCAGGAACGTGAGGCCCATCTCCACCCCCACGAAGGCCAGCCCCGCGAGGATCAGGAGGAGCGGTGCGGGCAGGTTCATGGTGTCGGAAAGGGTCGTTCAGCCGGCCATGAGGCTGCGGTTGTTCGGAGCCGTCCACGTGGCCTGCACCACGCTGATGTTCCTCCAGAGGAAGGCCGATTCGCAGTAGGCGAGGTAGTAGTTCCACGTGCGGATGAACCGATCGTCGAAGCCCTGATGACGCACCTCGTGGAGGCCCTGGTTGAAGCGCTCACGCCACTCGCGCAGGGTGCGGCCGTAGTCGAGCCCCATGTCGTGAAGGGTGTGCAGATGCAGCCGGCCGGTGTTCTGCATCGCCTGATTGACGCGGTTGAGCGAGAGCAGCAGCGAACCCGGGAAGATGTGCTTCTGGATCCAATCGACGCCGCGCCGGAGTTCCTCGTGCCGGGAGTCGGGATAGGTGATGAACTGGGCGGCGAAGAGACCGTCGGGTTTGAGCAGTCGCTGGACGGTCTGGCAGTACGTTTCGAGGTACTGGTCACCGATGGCCTCCATCATCTCGATGCTCACGATCTTGTCGAACTGGCCCGTCAGGTGGCGGTAGTCGACCACCTGCACCGTGGCACGATCGGCGATGCCCTCGCGGGCGAAGCGATCCCGGCAGTAGGCGGCCTGGGCCTCGGACAGCGTGATGGTGGTGACCCGGGCCCCGCGCGTGCGTGCCGCATGGCTGGCCATGCCGCCCCATCCCGAACCGATCTCCAGCAGGTGCTCACCGGGCTGGAGCCGCAGCTCCCGGCAGAGCCGCTCGTACTTGGCGGTCTGGGCGGCCTCCAGGGATTGGTCGGGTGATTCGAACAGCGCCGCCGAGTAGGTCATGGTCGCGTCGAGCCACTGCGAGTAGAACTCGTTGCCCAGGTCGTAGTGGGCCGCGATGTTGGCCCGGGATCCGGTGAGCGAATTGCGGTTGAGAAAATGCCTCAGGCGATTGGCTGCATTCAGGACCGTGAAGCGCAGGCGTTTGCGGGCCGATCCGGACATCGTGGGCGCCTGCTCCACGTTGGCGCAGAACCACGCGATCACCGCGGCGAGGTCGGGCGTTTCCCAGTCGCCTTCCTGGTATCCCTCGCCGAAGCCGATGTCTCCGCCCACCGCGCAGCGGGTGAAGAATCGCCACCGACGCACCTGGATCTCGGCGGCCGGTGACTGGCCGGCCTTGCCGAATTCGCGGGTCGAACCGTCGGGGTGCACCAGGCGCAGATGTCCGGCGGCCATCGGCGCGAACAACGAATGCACCAGACCCCGCGCCATTGATTCGGTCCAGCGGGGGGCCGACGGGTTGTCGATGGCCTCCGAAGCTTCATCGGAAGCGGCGGCTGCGATCGTCGGAAGGAGCGAGTCGGAATGGGGGCGGCTCATGGTGGATTCGACAAAGGGGTAAGGTGGGCTGATTCACCAGATTCACAACCCCGGGATTTGCATTACCGGGGGTCGGTCTGGGCGGGATCGAGCGACGAGTGGGGCCGGAAGACGCCCCGTTGCAGGTCGCGCCGATCGGACTTGGCGTACCACGGAACCCGTTTGAGCCACAGCCGAAGGGCCTGCCAGTGGATGGCGGTGATCACCTTCAGGGTCACGAGCGGGTAGCGGAGGCTCAAGCGGAGGATCTCCCGGTCGGTGAGGGGGCGCCGGAGGCCGGACAGGGTGGTGATCAGGAGGTTGCGCCCGTCACGGACATCGTTCACGGCGATGCGGAGGCGTGGTCCCGGGGTCTCGAGGCGGAAATCGAAACACACATCGAGGGCGGTGAAGGGCGAGACGTAGTAGTGCTTGGGCACCACGCATCGGAAAGACGCTTCGGTGGATCCGCTCTGGGCCCCCTCGAGAGGCACCACATAGGGCTTGAGCTCGCCGAAGGTGTTGCCCACCTCGGCCACCGCGCAGATCGGATCACCGGAGGCGCGCGTGCAGAAATAGAAGCTCACCGGGTTGAAGACGTATCCGGCGATGCGCGGGAGGGTGAGCAGCAGAATGCGGTCGGTGTCGGTCAGGCTCACGCCCTGGGACGCGAGCCAGGCCCGGAGCGCACGTCGGGTGTCGGTGGCCGGAGGGCGGGCCTTCGCGGAGGCCGGGTTGGCGTGGGTGTCCGTTCCAGGTTTTGCGTTGGGCTGTGCGTTGGGCTGTGCGGTGGGATCGGGGAGATGATCCGAATCGCGGAACTCCAGCCAGTTGCGTCGATTGCGGCTGAAGAACCGCAGCCGGGCGTCGAGGGTGTCGAGTTCGTCGAGGTCGAGGCAGGCGAGGAAGATCCCGTATTCGAAGCGGTGCGTCCGGGGCTCGAGGCGATGGTGCATCACCCGGGCCTCGTAGAGGCACGAGCGCAGCGGGGCATCGTCGGTGGAGGCGGGCCGGATCATGCGGATCGGCTCCACCGTCGCATCAACCACTCCAATGTCGAGGCGGCGTCCCAGGGTGGACCCGGTACGGAAAGCCAAAACGGTCCGTGGCTCCGGGGTCGGATCCCCTGTAGGATCCCTCCCTCATCGTGAACGAAGGAGTACTCATTTCGGCCCAGGACCTGGTCTTGAACATCAACGACCGAGCGCTGTTGGACCGCGCCTCGCTGGCCTTGTCGGCGGGCGATCGGGTCGGCTTGGTCGGCCGCAACGGCGCGGGCAAATCGACTTTCATGCGGCTCCTGGCCGGCGAGGCCGAGGTCGATGACGGCGCGATCACCCGCCGTCGTGATCTGGTCACGGGCTATTTGTCGCAGGCCTTCGAACTGGACCCGGAGATCACGGTGCTCGAGGCCGCACGCGACGGGGCCCGCCATGTGCTGTCGCTCATCCACGAATTCGAGAATCTCCCGGGCCACTCCAGCCGTCATGATCACCTCGAGGAGCGCATCCAGCAGTTGGAGGGTTGGACGGTCGATTCCCGTGTCCGCACCGCCCTCAACCAGTTGGGCTGCCCCCCGGACGACCGGAAGATCGGCAGCCTGTCGGGCGGTGAACGTCGGCGTGTGGCCTTGGCGCGGGCCCTGATCGCACGGCCCGATTTCCTGATGCTCGACGAGCCCACCAACCATCTCGACACCGAGTCGGTCGAATGGATCACCGAGTTCCTGGCGGGTTATCCGGGCGGTCTGCTGGTGGTCACCCATGACCGGCATTTCCTCGATTCGGTGGCCACCACCATCGTCGAGCTGCGCAACGGCAAGTTCGAGCGCTATGACGGCAACTACTCCGAATACCTGCTGCAGCGGGCCGAGAAACTCGCCACCGAGGAGCTCACCGAGCACAAGCGGCAGATGTTCCTGCGGCGGGAGATCGAGTGGGTGCGTCGTCGTCCGAAGGCCCAGACCAGCAAGAGCCAGGCGCGCCTCGACCGGTTCGCCGCCGCCGAGAACGCCGGCCCGCCGCCCTCGGAGTCCGAGATGGAACTGGTCATCCCGCCGCCGCCGCCGCTGGGCAATCGGGTGGTGGAGATCGAGGGGGTGGGCATGGAGTTCGGGGGGCGTCGTCTGTTCTCCGATCTGAGTCTCAATTTCGCGGGCGGCACCCGCATCGGCGTGACGGGCCGCAACGGTCTGGGCAAGACCACACTGTTGCGCATCCTGTTGGGCGAGCAGACTCCGACCGAGGGTGAGGTGCGGATCGGATCGCTGACCCGCTTCAACTATGTCGACCAGGGTCGGCTTCGGGTGAATGAAGAACGGACCGTTCTGGAGGAGGTCAGCGACGGCACCGAATGGGTCCAATGGGGCGATGAAAAGCTCTCCCTGCGTGGCTATCTCAAGCGGTTCCTCTTCACCGACGACCGCATCACCACGCAGGTCAAGCACCTCAGCGGAGGCGAGCGCAGTCGGCTGTTGCTGGCACGGGTGCTCAAGCGGGGTGGCAATTTCCTGGTGCTCGACGAGCCGACCAACGATCTGGACCTGCAGACGATGCGGGTGCTCGAGGAGGCGCTGACGCTCTTCCCCGGCTGCGTGCTGGTGGTCAGCCACGACCGCTATTTCCTCAATCGGGTGTGCACGGGCATCCTGGCCTTCGAGGGCGAGGGGCGGGTCGTCTTCAGCGAGGGCAACTACGACTACTATCTCGAGAAGCGTCGCCGGGCCGCCTCGGGTTCCGGTGGAGGCTCCCGGGAATTCAAGATCACCGGGTCGGCCGCCGCCGCCAAGGCGGGCAAGCCCCGCAAGCTCAGCTTCAAGGAGCAGCGCGAACTCGAAGGCATCGAGGCCGTGATCCAGACGGCCGAGGCCGACGTGACCGAACGCGAAGCGCAGTTCGTGGATCCGGAATTCGTGCGCAAGAACGGAGCCCGGATGCAGGCGTTGCTGGCGGAGCTGGAGACGGCCAAGGCCAGGGTTGCCTCGCTCTACGCCCGTTGGGAAGAATTGGAGGCGGTCCGGGCCGCATCGGCCGGCCAATCCTGAACGTCCCCGATCCATGGCTCCAAACGCGTCGTCGCCCTCGCACCTGAAAGGTCTGGACTACTCGGTGGTCCAGCAGTGCATGCATTGCGGCCTGTGCCTTCCGAGCTGCCCGACCTACGACGCGACGAAGCTGGAACGGCACTCGCCCCGGGGACGGATCGCCCTGATGCGCGCCATCGCCGATGACCGTCTGGAGCCCACCAAGACCTTCGCCGACGAGATGTACTACTGTCTGGGATGCCTGGCCTGCATGAGCGCCTGCCCGGCCGGAGTGGATTACGCCGAACTGTTCGAGAGGGCGCGGGCCGAGGCGGAGGCGTCGCGGGTGTTGGCGTCGCCGGCCCGGTCGCTGATCCGGACCTTGACGCTGCGCGGGCTCTTCATGGACCTGAACCGACTCAAGATCCTGGGTCGGGTGATGCAGCTCTGGCAGGGCCTGGGGCTGCAATCGGCGGTCCGTGTGCTCGGCCTGACCCGGCTCCTGCCTCGCCGGCTCCAGGAACTCGAGGCCATGACCCCGCCGGTGAAATCCCAGTGGACCGAAGACCTGGTGGCTCCGGTGACGCCGGCCCTGGGAATCCGCCGCTTCCGGGTGGCGTTGCTGGCCGGATGCGCCCAGGACCTGATCTTCAGCGACGTCAATCGCGACACGGCGGAGGTCCTGGCACACAACGGCTGCGAGGTGGTCACTCCGCCCGATCAGCACTGCTGCGGATCGCTCCATGCGCACAACGGGGAGTGGGCGCTGGCCCAGGAACTGGCCCGGCGGAACATCGACCAGTTCCCCCCGGAGTCGTTCGACGCCATCATCAGCAACGCCGGGGGCTGCGGTTCCCACCTCAAGCACTACGCCCGCCTGCTGGCCGACGATGCGCGCTACATCGAACGGGCCCGGCTCTGGGATGCGAAGGTGAAGGACATCCACCAATGGCTGGCATCCATCGGCGTCGAGCCGCCTCCTGCGGGCGGCGCTCCCCGGCAGGTGGTCACCTATCACGAGTCCTGTCATCTCTGCCACGGACAGAAGATCTCCGCCCAGCCGCGGGCGCTGCTGCGGGCCATTCCGGGATTGCACCTGGTGGAGTTGCCCGAGGCCACCTGGTGTTGCGGCAGTGCCGGCATCTACAATCTGACCCAGCCCGAGATGGCCGGCCAACTCCTGCAACGGAAGGTCGACCACATCGTCTCCACGCGGGCCGAGGTGGTGGCCACGGGCAATCCGGGTTGCCTGTTGCAGTTGATCAATGGGTGCCGGGAACGGGGCCTTGAGCTGCGGGTGGCCCACCCGATCACCTTGCTGGCCGAGGCGTATCGACGGGGTCGTTGAGTTCGGGAGGGCTGTCGGTGGGATTCCCGGACCGATCGCCGATCCGACCCGATTCTAGTTTCGCGTTGCCGGGCGGGGGGTGGGTGCGTTTGATTCGAGGCCGTTCTCAGCACGGTCTTCAGCAGCGCAAAGCCGTGCCCCGATCGATTTTCAACCATGAGCCGAAAACTCAACATCGCCATCGTCGGACTCGGATTCGGTTCCGAGTTCATCCCCATCTACCAACGCCATCCGCAGGCCGAGATGTACGCCATCTGCCAGCGTTCCCAGGACAAGCTGGATGCCGTGGGCAACGCCTTCGGAGTGGAGAAGCGCTACACCTCGTTTGAAGACCTGATCCGCGATCCGTCGGTGGATGCGGTGCACATCAATTCGCCCATCCACCTGCACGCGCCCCAGGCCATCGCCGCGCTGCGCGCCGGCAAGCACGTGGCTTGCACGGTTCCCGCTTGCACCACCGTCGAGGAAGCCCGCGAGATCGTGAAAGCGGCCCGGGAGAGCGGGAAGAAGTACATGATGATGGAGACGGTGGTCTGGAGCCGCGAGTACCTGTATGTGCGCGAACTCCGGGACACGGGTCGACTCGGCCGCATCCAGTTCGTCCGCGGCAGCCACCTCCAGAACATGGACGGCTGGCCCGGCTACTGGGAGGGCTTGCCCCCGATGCACTACGCCACGCATTGCGTCAGCCCCTGCCTGGGCATCGTCAATGGCGAGGCCGAGTTCGTGTCGTGTCTGGGTTCGGGTCGCATCGCCGAGTCGCGCATCGCCAAGTACGGCTCGCCCTTCTCGTTCGAGACGGCCCACTTCAAGGTCCGCAGTCAGGATGTCGCCGGTGAGGTCACCCGGTATCTCTTCGATGCCGCGCGCCAGTATCAGGAGAGCTTCGACTGCTACGGGTCCAAGACCTCGTTCGAGTGGCAGCTCACCGAGCACGACGACCCGGTGTTGCACCTGGGCGGCGAGACGGTCGAGAAGGTGAAGATCCCCGACTACGCCCACCTGTTGCCCGAGGCCATCCGTCCGTTCACGACCAAGGGCGTGTACGACATGAGCGAGAACGTCCACCTGAGCTTCCTGCAGGGCAGCGGCCACGGCGGCAGCCACCCGCACCTGGCCCACGAGTTCGTGATGAGCGTGATCGAGGATCGCCCGAGCTTCCCCGACCTGCACCAGTCGGTGAACTGGACGCTGGTGGGCATCCTCGCCCACGAGAGCGCCATGCGCGGCGGCGAGAAGCTGCACCTGCCGAACTTCCGCGGGATCTGATCGGTTCCCGGACCGCGATTCCCACGCACGCCCGGAATGGCTTGGTTGGCCATTCCGGGCGTTGTCGTTCCCGGGTTCGATCGGGAATCGGATCCCCGGTGGTTTCCGGGTGTCCGGAGGCGGCCTCAGCAGGCGCGGACTTCCATCCACATCGCCGCCCGGAACACGTCGCCGGGTTGGAGGACCTGGAGTTCGCCGTCGTCGGGTCGGCTGAAGGCGTTGGGGAGGCTGGTCCAGGGCTCGAGGCAGTAGAAATTCTCGGACGGCGTCCGGGACCACAGCCCGCAGAAGCGGTAGGCGGGTGCGTCGTCCCAGTGGATCACCACCTCCAGGCGGGCCGCCTGGTCGACCAGGGCCACTTCGCGGTTCCGGAGGTCGCCCAGGAGCAGGGCGGGACCGGTATCCACGGTGGCCGGGAACTCCTGTTCCGGGAAGGGTTCGGAGAAGTAGGCCTCGCCCCGGCCGATGGGATTGAAGCGCGTCGCGCGCGGACACCGGATCACGCAGTCGCTGCGCTTCGAGCCGGGGCCCAAGGGGATCGGCAGGTATGGGTGGAATCCGGCGGAGAAGGGCATCGGTTCCGAGGAACGGTTCTCGATGAGCTGCTCCCAATGGAGTCGTCCGTCCTCGAGCCGGTAGGTCAGGCCATAGCGGAAGGCGAAGGGATACACGGCCCGAGTGGTCTCGCTGTCGGTGAGCTCCAGTTCGACGCGATCGGCGGCCTGGTTGGTGACCTTCCAGGGTGTCTTGCGGGCGAATCCATGCGGCTGCATCGGGTGGGTCTTGCCCGCCCAGGGATAATGATGGTCGGCTCCGGGAACGTGGTTGTAGCTCACCATGGGGAAGAGCAGCGGGCTGCCGGCCCACATCTCGCGGGGATAGCGGGCGATGACCGCCTCGTCGTGGTGCACCCCGTCCACGAGTCCGTGCCCCGGGATGGGCCTCTGATAACGGACCAGCCAGCCTCCGAGCTCGGGAAGCATCTGGGCCAGGGCGCCGGTCTGGTCGCGGATCTCAACGCATGAGGTCGATGACATGGGGCCATCGGGCAACGCTTCGACCTGCGGCTCAATTCCAAAATCGCCATTCGACGGTTTGACGGTATGCTTTCCGGGCTTGGATCCCGTTTCTCCCACCGTGTTGCAGGGCTGGCTGACATCGCCGGCCGTCGAGGTGCTGCGCCAGAGGATCGCGGCCGGCGGTCCGGTGAGCCTCGAAGGTGTGGCCCCGGCGGCCCGCTCGTGGCTGGTGGCCGTGCTGCACCGGCTGTGTCCGGACCGCACGGTCGTGGCCGTCACCGACACCCTGAAAGCGCAGGAACAGCTGCATTCCGATGCGGCCACCTGGCTGGATGGGCAACGGCCCCAGTTCTTCCCGGCCTGGGAGACGCTGCCTCAGGAATCCCGACTGCCTCACGCCGACATCATCAGCGAGCGCCTCGAGACCTTGATCGCCCTGAGACCGGAGGCCCGGGTTCCGCGGGTGGGCCGGCTCGTGGTGACTTCGGTGACCGCCGTCCAGCAGCGGACCTTCACTCCGGCCGACCTCGAATCCCGGACCCGGACGTTGCGTCGGGGCGATACCGTCAACCCGCTGGATCTCATCGAGTGGCTCGAGGCGCAGGGCTACGAGCCCGAGGCTCAGGTGTCCCACAAGGGGGAATTGTCCTGGCGTGGTGGCATCGTGGATCTTTGGCCCCTCACCCGGCCGTGGCCGATCCGGCTGGAGTTCTTCGGTGACGAGCTGGAATCGCTGCGCGAATTCGACCCGCAGCGTCAGACCGGGCTCGAGGCCATCGATGCCTGTGTGGTTCCGCCGGCCGGCGAGCTGAGTCTGCTGAGGCCCAAGGCGGGTTCCGAGTCGCCTCCCCCGTCGGTGGTCGCCCTCGACGCGCATTGGGGAGCCGATGCGGTGGTGGTCCTGTGCGGACCCGAGGCCCTGGCCCTCCAGGCTGAACACCATGCCGGCCAGGTGCGCGAAGGCGATCCCTTCCATGAGCCGTGGTCGGCGTTGCAGCTGCGGGCCCAGGCCTCCGGCGCAACCTGGATCCGGCTCGAAGACGCGGACGACGCCCCGGGCTCCGGAGGCGGTGCGGAGGGGTTGATGCTCGAATCGCTCGACGCATTCCGGCCCATCGGGGCGACCCTGCCGGCGGCCCAGGTCGCCGAGGAGCAACGGCGCACCTTCTTCCAACAACTGCAGCGGTGGTTGCGTCAGGGCTACCATCTCCAGGTGTTCTGCAACAATGCAGGCGAGATCCAGCGTTTCGGAGAACTGTGGCGGGAGCTGTTGCCCTCGGCTCCGGGCGACACCGCTCCGGGGCGGGTTCCCGAGGTCTTGTCGGGCTCGCTTTCGCGGGGCTTCCTCTGCGAATCGGCCCGACGCGTGGTGGTCTCGGATGCGGAGATCTACGGGCGGTACAAGGTGTCGCGCCCGCGCCGGCTGAAGTCGCACCACGCACAATCGGTGCGCAATGCCTTCGAGGTCGATTTCACCGAGTTCGACCTGGGCGACTACGTCGTCCATCTCCAGCACGGCATCGGGATCTACCGCGGTCTCAAGACCCTGCCACCGCGACAGTCGGGGGCCACGGGCGGCGGCCAGGAATGCCTGGTGATCGAATACGCCGCGGGCTCCGCTCACGACGAGGCGCCGAAGCTCTACGTGCCGGTGACCGAGGCGCACCTGGTGAGCAAGTACGTCGGGGCGGGCAAGGCGCGGCCGCAGCTCAGCACCATCGGCGGCACCCGCTGGACCAAGGCCAAGGAGCAGGCCCAGAGGTCGGTCCGGGATCTGGCGGCCGAACTGCTGTCGGTGCAGGCGGCCCGGGCCACCCAGCCGGGGCATCCCTTCACGGCCGACACCCCGTGGCAGCGTGAATTCGAGGCCAGTTTCGAGTTCGAGGAGACTCCCGATCAGGTCCGGGCCATCGCGGCCGCCAAGGCCGACATGGAACTGCCCAAGCCGATGGACCGCCTGATCTGCGGAGACGTCGGCTTCGGCAAGACCGAGGTGGCCATCCGGGCGGCCTTCAAGGCGGTCATGAGCGGCAAGCAGGTGGCCTTGCTGGTGCCCACCACGGTGCTGGCCCAGCAGCACTACAACCATTTCCGGGAGCGCATGGCGGAGTATCCGGTGCGCATCGAATTGATGAGCCGTTTCCGCACGGCCAAGCAGCAGAAGGCCGTGATGGAGGCGGCGGCCGCCGGAGCGGTGGACATCGTCATCGGCACGCACCGGATCGTGTCGGCCGACATGGTCTTCCGGGACCTCGGCCTGGTCATCGTGGACGAGGAGCAGAAGTTCGGGGTGAAGCACAAGGAGCAGTTCAAGCTGCTGCGCCGCACCGTGGATGTGCTGACCCTCAGCGCGACCCCCATCCCCCGCACCCTGTACCTGGCCCTCACCGGAGCCCGGGACCTCAGCACTCTCGAAACGCCTCCGCAGGACCGCCTGCCGGTGGAGACCCTCGTGGGGAACTACGACGAGCGCGTGATCCGCGACGCCGTCCAGCGCGAGTTGAACCGGGGCGGTCAGGTGTACTTCCTGCACAACCGGGTTTCCACCATCGAGGCCATGGCCCTCAAGTTGAAGGCGTTGGTGCCCGAGGCGCGGGTGCTGGTGGGTCATGGCCAGATGGCCGACGACGAGCTGGAGAAGGTCATGACGCGCTTCGTCAACGGCGAGGCCGATGTGCTGGTGAGCACCACCATCATCGAGAGCGGCTTGGACATCCCCAACGCCAACACGATGATCATCGACCGGGCCGACCGGTTCGGCCTGAGCGAGCTGTACCAGCTCCGGGGTCGGGTCGGGCGCTACAAGCACCAGGC
Organism: Verrucomicrobiales bacterium; assembly: GCA_027490985.1. Taxonomy (GTDB): domain Bacteria; phylum Verrucomicrobiota; class Verrucomicrobiia; order Limisphaerales; family UBA9464; genus SXXZ01. The sequence continues at coordinate 153 of JAIXXC010000242.1, read as the reverse complement.
CTACTGCTACCTGCTCCTGCCGCGCCACGCCCAGCTGCTCACCGAGGCCCGCAAGCGGATGAGCGCCATCAAGCAGTACAGTGCGTTGGGCAGCGGCTTCAAGATCGCCATGCGCGACCTCGAGATCCGGGGTGCGGGCAATTTGCTGGGCTC
>JAIXXC010000004.1 GCA_027490985.1 Verrucomicrobiales bacterium | reverse complement strand
GTAGAGACCGAAGTCGTCGATACCCCAGTACCAGCTGTCGGTGCCGGCGTGGGTGAAGCGGAAGCGCACCTTGGATTGGTTGTCGGCACCGCTCACTCGGAAGAGCTCGTAGCGCTTGGACTCGACGCGGTTGTCATTGACGCGGCCCTGGATGAACGGGGCCAGGCTGGCGGTGATCGGAGCACCGATGAAGGCACCGTAAGTGCCGCCGATCACAGTTCCAGCGTCGTCGGTGTAGTTGGCCACGTCGCCGTGTTCCTTGTTGAGGGTCGCCTCGGCGTCCAAGGATCCGTCCTCGGCTTTGACCAGGTCCGCTTCATCGATGAGGTAAACCAACGGCAGCCAATCGGCGCCGCCATTGATGGAGTATTCCAAGGCTCCGATACTGTCCTGATTCTGCTCCCAGAGGCTCTTGAAGGCCACTTGCACGTTGGTACGACCCGAGAAGTTGTAATCGGGCGTCGTGATGTGCATCACCTGGCTGCGGCCAATCGAGTATCCTGAGGTGCTGAAGAGGAAACGGCCCTTGGCCAGCGGTTCATTCAGGATTTGTCCGTTCACCACGTTGGCCGGGTTGATCACGTTCACCCGTTGGTAGTCCGTCCCCCAGTCAGCGGGGTTTTCCGGATTGTTGTAGGTGACGAAGCTGCCGTTGAACCGCGAGGCATCCACGCTGGTCCAATCGGCATACGCCGCGGAGCCGAGGTTGCCGAAATCGAGCTCGGTGTTGACGATCTCGACGTAGGACTTGCGGGTCCAACCGGCGGGCACCTGTCCCTCAGGAATCGCATCGAAGTTCTCGAACACCAAAGGTGTGGGCAGTTCGATGTTGCGGTAGTTGGCCACCTGGAACGCATTGGTGACGTTGAAGGTCTTGGCCGGGACACTGGTGTCCGAGAAGGACAGCACATAGACGTTCGACGAGGCGGGGGCCAGCAACACCGCGTTGGTGAAGGTCACCGAGGCTTGCTGGGCGGTGCCGGTCACCGTCGCGGTCACAGGCTTGTTGTTCAGCGAGAGGCGGATGGACGCCAGTGCCACTCCATTGGTCAATTCGGCCCGGTAAGCGGCGTTCGGTGCCACTCCGGTCGCGTCGGCAGCCGGGCTCGTGGAGACCACGCCCGCCCCGCTGACGGTCGCCGCGCCGACCAGGATGCGCTCGCTGCTGAGCACCGTGTAGCCGTCGTTCTCGAGCAGGAAGGCCCGATAGGAACCGGTGGTCGCGAGGCCGTTCGGGAAGGTGACCGACCCGCTGGCATTGCCTGAGCTGCCCGATTTGGTTCCATCGACGTAGAGCCAGAGGGTCGAGCCGACCGATCCCGGCTTCACGCCTTCGGGATAGATGCCGATCCAGTCTTTGGGGTTGGCGGGGCCATTGGTGAATCCGACGGTGATCGGCTCGCCCGGAGCGTAGCGATTGAGCGATGGGCGGACGGCCGGGGCTGTCGGCTCGATGACGTTGAAGGAGACGTTGGTCACCACGGTGTAGCCGTCGTTGACCAGCAAGTAGGCCGTCCAGACACCGGCGAGGTTCAGGCCCGAGCCGAAAGTCATGGAGCCCTCGCGGAGTCCGGCCCCCGCAGTGCGTGTGCCGTTGACGTAGTTCCAAAGGGTCGAGCCGGTCGAGCCCGGGGTCACGCCCTCGGGATAGATGCCGATCCAATCCTTGGAATTACCGGGACCTCCGGCGAAGGCGACCGAGATGGCCTCGCGCGGGAAGTAGTTCTCGAGGCTGGTGACGACGGATTGCGCCGTGAGGGCGTGGCTGGTGACGAAGCCGGCCAGAAGGGCTGTCAAGAGCCTTCCGGGGTGCTGTCGTGGGGAGGTGGGAGTTATTTTCATGGGTTCAGGTCGATGGCAGGTTCTGGGTCATGAGTTGGTCCGTGGAGAAAACCGGGGGGATGAAGGGCAAGGGATGCGGAATCTCAGGGGGTCAGGACCACCGGCGTGATGCCGTCGGGTCCGGGTTGGGCCCATTCCGTGACGATCCGCCCGCCGGCCTCGGAGGCGATCGGAACCCACTCGGTGTCGTTGGTCCGCCGCACCCAGCGGTGGGCCTGGGCTTCCGACCGGGGGATCGACGGGGCGGGGCCTCCCTGACGGGCCTGCTCCATCTGCCGCTGCAACTCCGGCGAGTAGCGCTCCAGATAAGCCACACGCCACGTGGACCGCTCCTCGGGCTTGCCGCTCACCGAGATGACCACCGCTCGGTAGCCGTCGGCATCGGGACCATCGATGCCGGCGATCGGCGGGATGGCGTCGATCGGTCCCTCGAAGAGTCGACCGGCGCTCAGGTCATAGAAGAACCCACGGGGTCCGCCGGTGTCGGAGGACCAGGTCCGGTACAGCAACGCGAGGGCCGCGGCCGCGGCCACAGCGGCCCCGATGAGCCGGAGATTTTTCGGAGTGACCATGGGGCGTTTCAGTGGGGATCGGCCTTGGCCGACCACCAGCACTCGTTGGTGTTGCAGGGGATCCGGCCCGGATCGAGAGAGCGCGCGCTTCCGTCGGCGAAGGCGTAGTTCGAGCGGCGCTGGTGTCGCACCGCCCCCTTGTCGCCCTGGGCCAGTCGGTTGAAGCCCGGTCGGTTGGCGTCGCCGAGTTCCTTCCAGATCCACCAGCGGTCCGAGGGCCATACCCCGTACACGTCGCTGTGGCCGTCGCCGAAAAGGATCAATTGCGAGGCCGCTTCCACCATACCCCACCGGCATAGGTTGTTTTCATACCCGGCCGGCCGGCCGAAGGGCGGCTGTGCTCCGCCCGAAAGCCAGTGGACGTTGACCGCTCCCAGGCCGCTGGGGATCTCGATCTCCCCGGGTACCAACTGCCCCAAGACCCAGGGGCTGGGCCTGGAGGTCGGCCGGGTCTTGGCGCTGGCATACACCTCGTTCTTTTCGGCCGGGCAGTCGTAGACCCGCGGATTCTGGCCGACATTGGGGTAGAGGTAGGAGCGCCAGCTCGATTCGCCGTCGGGGATGCGCGCCTGGATCGGTGGAAACCCGTCGCCGTTGTCGTTGGTGTACAGGTGGAGTGCCACCCCCAACTGACGCAGGTGGTTCAGGCAGGCGATGCCCTGGGCCTTGGCTTTCGCTCCCGACAATGCCGGCAGGAGCATGGAGGCCAGCACGGCGATGATCGCGATCACCACCAGCAACTCGATCAGGGTGAACGCCGAACCGGGACCGTTGGGTTCTGGTTTCCTGCTCTGGTTGCCGCCGAGAATCACCCCGAGATCCTACCCCCGGTCGCCTCCCCGATTCAGCCGACGCTGTCGTGAGGATTGGGTGACGGATGTGTTTCCTGGACTCTGGAGGCCCGCGTTTCCCGGGATACCGGCGCAAAAAAGGCCGGGAAGCATTGATCACTGGGGATCCCGCTTCCCGGCCCTTGAATTCAATCGGTCGTCCGGACTACGAGCAGCCGAGGCTCTCGCCGCAGTTGAGGCACTTGTAGCAGGCCCCGTTGCGCACCGCGATGTGGCCGCACTTCGGGCAGGGCGGCGCATCCT
>JAIXXC010000298.1 GCA_027490985.1 Verrucomicrobiales bacterium | reverse complement strand
GTCAGGCCGAGAAAGGTTTTCGAGAACACATCGATCTGGTTGTCGACCACCTTCACCTGATCGTCCAAGGCATCCACCGGGATGTACCCGAACTCCACCATGCGCAAGTGCGCCGGCCCAATCCGGGATTCATTCAAGCCTTCGGCGCGGTTGAGACGCGGGTTTTCCAAGAGATCCCCGGCGATGTGTTCGCGGACCAACTGGTCGTAGGGAACGTCCGCGTTGAAGGCACGTATAAGATAATCCCGGTAGCGCCAGGCCATGGGCAGTTCCGGGTCTCCCTGACTTCCATGCGATTCGCAGTAGCGAACCAGATCCATCCAGTGCCTCGCCCAACGTTCGCCAAACCGGGCCGAGGCCAGCAATCGGTCCACCCGCTTCTCGTAGGCGTTGGGCGAGCCATCCCGCAGAAAGTCTTCGATCTCTTCCACCGTCGGCGGCAACCCGGTCAGTGCGAACGTCACGCGGCGCAGCAACGATTCGCGACCGGCGTCGGGGGCGGGTTGCAATCCGCGTTCCTCCATTTTCGCCAACAGGAAGCGATCCACCGGGTGCTCGGACCACGCGGTGTTCGTGACGCTCGGGATGGCTGCCATTCGCACCGGGCGAAAACTCCACCAATCCTTGCGCGCTTGGATCGTGGCGGCAAAACCGGAGCTGTCGGTCGCTGCGGCTGGCGACACGGACTGGGGTTCGTCGCGGGGATCCACGGCGCCCTCGTCCACCCACCGGGCAAAATCAGCGATGACGGACTCGGGGAGCTGAGGCCGATCCTTGGGCATCCCGGAATCGGGGCTCGCGTGTCGAATGCTTTTGAGAAGAAGGCTCTTGCGAGAGTCTCCCGGGATCAGGGCCGGACCCGATTCCCCGCCGTTGAGAAGCCCGTCCCGAAAATCCACCCGCAGACCGCCCTTCTGCTTCTTGGCCCCATGGCATTCGTAGCACTCGTTGGCGAGGATGGGACGAATACGCCGTTCAAAGAGTTCGACAGCGTCGGGAGAGGCCGCCCGCGCCGACCCCGTCAACAGCATCCGTAGGCCCAGGACAACCCAGAGGAGCCCGTGGGAAACGCGATGGATGCGGTGATTCATCAGTCAATGGGGCTTCGGGTGATCCTGCCAGAATCCGCCAAAACTTCTCAACTCAAGATCCGCGCACGCTCAGGATCGACGGGCGCTCGCAGGGTCATCCGGGCGGGGCGCCGAACACCGTCTTGGAGGATTTCATATCGGCCGGCCTGCAGCCATTCGGAGTCCACGCCGATCCCAGCTTCCTCGGGCGGTCGCTTGATGTAAGCCATGGCCACCGGCGCGGATAGCGTCGGTGAATAGGCGGCACTGGAGGTGTATCCCGCCAATCGCCCGTCGCGGAACACCGGCTCGTTGCCCCACAAGGTCACGGTCGGGTCGTCGCACGGCATCACCAGCGAAACCAGTCGCTTGCGCCACGGACGCCCCTTCAGCCCAAGCAATGCGGGTTTGGCCAAAAAGTCCCGTTCCCAGTCGACCGCGAATGACAGTCCGGCTTCGAAGGGGTTTTCATCGACCGACAATTCGTGGCCCCAAGCGCGGTAGGCCTTCTCGATGCGCATGGCGTTGATGGCGTAGGTCCCAGCGGGTCCAATGCCCTCCGGTTTTCCGGCTTCCGCCAGCGCAGTCCAGACCGCGGCCATGGATGCGGCGGGGCCATGCAATTCCCATCCCAGTTCACCGACATAGGTCACCCGAAGCGCCCGCACGGGTGTCGGCACGCCGGCAATGCGAATTTCCGCGCTGTGGCCGAAGGGGAACGCCGCGGCCGACAAATCGGTCTCGGTCACCCGCTGCAAGACGGCCCGCGATTGTGGACCCATGATGGAAACCACACCGAAGGCTTCGGTGACGTCCGAGAGTTGGATATCGGCCGATTGCGGGAGGTTTCGGAGGATCCAGTCGGCGTCATGGCGCACCTGCTGGGTCGGAGCGATGACGTAGAACTCGTCGGCGGCCAGACGCACGATGGTCACGTCGCTCTCGTAGGAGCCGCGGGTGTTGAGCAAACCGGTGTACACGATGCGGCCGACGGGGACATCGAGGCGATTGCCGCAAAGCCGGTCGAGCCCGGTCAGCGCATCCCGGCCGGTGATCTCGTATTTGGCAAAGGTGGACTGATCGAACAACGCGACTTGTTCACGGCAACGTCGCACCTCGGCCGCCACGTGTGGGGCCCAGTTCTGTTTGCTGAAGGAGTACCGGAGTTCAGCCGTCGTGCCGGTGGGGGCATACCACAATGGGCGTTCCCAGCCCGCCGTCTGCCCGAAACAGGCCCCCGCGGCGCGGGTGAGCGCGTGCAGCGGCGTGGCCCGGACATCCCGCGAAGTCTCCATCTCGCGATTGGGCCAAGCCATCTGGTAGTGCAAGCCCAGCACTTCCGCGGCACGGGCCTGTAGATAACCTCGTCCATTTTGCGCCGGCACAAAACGGCGGACATCCACGCTCCAGAGGTCCATGGGCATCTCGCCCGACTCCAACCACGGCACGGCGAACTTGCCGACACCGCCGGCACTGGCGATGCCCACCGAATTGAAGCCAGCGAGCACAAACAATCCCTCGGTCCCGGCCGGAGTGCCCATCAGGAAATTGTTGTCGGGCGTGAAGCTCTCCGGCCCATTGACGAACTTCGGGAATCGGGCGTTGCGCAAGGCCGGGATGCGGTGCTTTCCGGCCGCCCAAGGCTCGGCGAACTTCTCCCAGTCGTCGGGCAGCAAACCGAAAGCGAAGTCACCGGGCACCGTATCGCCTATTTGCCACGGCTTCGAGCGCCACTGGAAGGCTCCGAGCTTGATGGACCCATCATCGAGCGTGCGGAAGTAGATCGCCGCGTCGGGATCGCGGGCGCACGGCAAGGTCGGGAGCGCTCCCTCGATGGGTTCGCTCAAAACGTAGTGATGCTCGACCGGGTAAAGCGGCAGATCCACGCCGATGGCCAGACCGAGCTGACGCGCCCACATGCCGCACGCAAGGACCACCCAGTCGGCGCGAATTTCCTGACCGCTCTCCAATCGCACTCCGGTGACCCGCTGACGTCCGTGCGGAGCCGTGGTCTGCAGCAGCGAGGCGACGCGCGTCCGATCGATGAGCGCCGCGCCGTGAGCCATCGCGCCTTTGGCCAAGGCCACCGCGCATTCGCCGGGAATCACCCGCCCATCACCGGGCAGATACACCGCTCCCAACACATCCTCGACCTGGATGAGCGGCCAGAGATCTTGGGCCTCCTTGGGACCGACCAGGTGCGCCTCGACCCCGAACACCTCTGCCATCGCGGCGGTTCGGCGGAGTTGAGTCATGCGCTCCGGATTGGTCCCGAGCGTCAGACCGGTGGTGCGGACCCAGCCCACATCATGGCCCGTCTCCTCGGCCAACCGGGGATACAGTTGGGCCGAGTACTTGTTGATCTGGGT
>JAIXXC010000023.1 GCA_027490985.1 Verrucomicrobiales bacterium | reverse complement strand
GCTCTTCACAAGGGACAGGCTCTTCACAAGGGACAGGCTCTTCACAAGGGACAGGCTCTTCACAAGGGACAGGCTCTTCACAAGGGACAGGCTCTGGTTTGCGGTGTGAGTCGTTTTGGCTCTGTCTCGAGGCGTTTTGTCTAAAATGTCTCAAAGATGATCGTTTCTGGGGTGAAAAACGACAAATACAACGATAACGATGTGGTCTGGATTCTTGGGTCCGAATTGGCATCGGTTAAGCAGTGTTGAGACTCATGAGCCCGATCGGGGCTCGATCACTGAGAAACTCAACATTCGAAATTCAACCATGAAACTGATGACGACTCCCCGTTCCACCCTCAGCTACGTTTCGCCGTTCGCTCCGCTGTTGAACCGAGATTGGGAACGCCTGGTCTCGGGCGGATCCGATCTGAACAGCGGTTTCCGTCCCGATCTCGACGTCCGCGAAGAGGCCGAGGCGTTGACCGTCTTGGTCGACCTGCCCGGAGTGCGGCGTGAGGATGTTCAGGTGACCTTCCACGATGGCGAGTTGACCATCTCCGGTGAGCGCAAATCCGATGCCCCGGAAAAACAGGAGGTCCGCAGCTATCAGGAACGCTCGTTCGGACGCTTCGAGCGCCGATTGACCATCCACAGTCCGATCAATGCCGATCAGGTGAAGGCCACTCATCGCGACGGCATCCTGACCGTCACGTTGCCCAAGGTGGAAGAGGTGCGCCCTCGACAAATCGAGATCGCCACGGCTTGAGGCCGTCGTAGACCACCCCCTCGACTCGGGCACAAGGGTGCCGCGCTCCGGTGCGGCACCCTCTTTTAGTGGGTGTGGACTCGGAAACCGCTTCGGCCCAGCGCGATTTGGAATCATGGCCCGTCATCGATCCGGCTCGGAGGAGGTCCGGAATCTATTGCACCGTCAGGCCGTTGAATGAGAAGGTTTCATCGTTTTCGTAACGACCCATGAAAAAGGTAGAAGCCATTATCAAGCCCTTCCGACTCGAGGATGTGAAATCCGCCCTCCAAGCCGCCGGTCTGGTGGGAATGACCGTTTCTGAAGTGAAGGGCTTCGGACGGCAGCGCGGACATACCGAAATCTACCGCGGATCCGAGTATACGGTGGATTTCCTTCCCAAGCTGAAGGTGGAGCTCGTCGTGTCCGACGCGTTGGTGCAAACGGCGGTGGACGCCATCATCAAGGCCGCCCGCACCGGCAAGATCGGTGACGGCAAGATCTTCGTCTCCTCGGTCGAGGAGGTCATCCGGATCCGCACCGAAGAGCGCGGCGAACAGGCCGTCTGATCAGGATCGACCTATGAACCCGTCCCGTGCGGTCGCAGTGATCCTCTCTGCGGCTCTTCTGATGGTGTCGGCGACCTCCGCCGCCGAACCCGGTGTCGAACAGCGTCTGGCCGATCTTGAGGCCTATGTCCGCAATTCCGCGCCCAGCGGGCCTCTTCAAGGGCTCCCTGGACCCGGTCACAACGGCTGGATGATGGTGAGTGCCGCTCTGGTGCTCTTCATGAGCCTCCCGGGGTTGGCTCTGTTCTACGGCGGGTTGGTGCGCCGCAAGAACGTGCTTTCGGTCCTGGCCCAGTGTCTGGGATTGGCCGGCCTGGTGGGGGTGATGTGGTGGGCTTTCGGTTACTCGGTGAGCTTCGCCCCGGGTTCCCCGTGGCTCGGCGGGTTCCAATGGTCCGGCCTCGCCGGGGTGGATGCCGCTCCGAATGCCGACTACGGCCCGTGGGTCTCCCACAATGTCTTCGCGATGTATCAGATGATGTTCGCCATCATCACGCCCGCGCTGATCGTCGGAGCCATCGCCGAGCGCATGCGATTCAGTGCGTTGATGGTGTTTTGCATGGCCTGGATGGTCATCGTCTACTTCCCGGTGACCCACATGATGTGGGGCGTGGGCGGATGGATGAACGGACTGTGGAATGCCAAGGCGGCGATCCGGGCCATCGATTTCGCCGGAGGGATCGTTGTCCACATGACCTCGGGATGGAGCGCCCTGGCGTTGTGTCTGTTGCTCGGGCCGCGCCGGGGTTTCGGGCGTGAGCCGATCCCGCCGCACAGCATGGTGCTGTGCATGGTCGGCACCGGCATGCTGTGGTTCGGCTGGTACGGTTTCAATGCGGGAAGTTCGGTCGCGGCCGACAAGATCGCGGCCAATGCCTTCACCGCCACCACGCTCAGTGCGCTGGCTGGTCTGCTGACCTGGGGGGCGTTGGAGCGCGGACTCCGCGGCCGCCCGTCGGTGCTGGGTCTCTGCTCGGGAGCGGTCGCCGGATTGGCCACGATCACGCCGGCCAGCGGTTTCGTGACGCCCACCGGGGCCATGGTGATCGGGTTGCTGGCGGGGTTGTCCACCTTCTGGGCCTGCAGTTGGCTCAAGGCCCGCTTCCGCTACGATGATTCCCTGGACACCTTCGGCGTGCATGCCGTTGGCGGCACGGTGGGCACGGTGATGGCCGGGGTGCTGGCCTCGAGCGACATCAATCCGAATCTGTCGGCCGAATGGATCAAGCCCCTGGTCGGACAATCCCTCTGGTGGGAACAGGTCAAGGCCGGCGGGTTGGTCTTGGTGTTCTCGGTGCTGGTCACGGTGGTGCTCTACCGCGTGATCGACCGGGTGATGGGCTGTCGGGTCTCCGAAGACATCGAAGATCAGGGCCTGGACCTCGCCGAGCACGGCGAGGAGGGGTACACCCACTGACGCGGTCCGCAGGTCCGGGTGTTTCCGGTGTGGTCCCGTAGTCGAGGCCGGCCGGCCGGAATCACACCGGCAGCGGCCATCGGAAGGTGGACCGCAGCGGGATCGTTCGCCCGGTGGCCGACGAAGTCCGGGCCGCGGTGATGATCTCCAGGACGTGGAGTGCCTGTTCCGGCGTCGCCAGGAGTTCCTTGCCGGTGGCCAGGCATTCGGCCGCGAGGGCCGCTCCCTGCTGCCACAAGTAGCCGCCGGGATCCGTCGACTCCTTCACCAATTGCGGGTGTTCCACGGTGGCCCATTCGACCGCCTGGGGCGCCCAGTCATAGCCCACCAGCCCCACGTATCCCCGGCTGCCGGTCACCTGGATCGTGTGGCGTTTCTCGCCACTGCCATCATGGCCGTGCGGGTTGAAGTAGTTGAAGCCCGACTGGACGTGCGAGACCACTCCGTGGCCATGGTCGAGCAACACCATGGCGTTGTCCTCCTCGGTGACCCGGATGGTTCCCTTGTCATGGATGGTCCGCTCCGGGGTGACGATGCTCAGCAACGCGGTGACGCGCCGCACCGGTCCGAGCAGCCCGGTGAGGCTGGTCAGGTTGTACACGGCGAGGTCCGGAAGGCTTCCGCCGCCCTTCTCGTAAAAGAATGACGACCAGTCCGGTCCCTCGTGACCGTAGAAGGCATGGGCCGCGGCGAGTCGCCCAAGGTCACCGGAGGCGATCTTCCGCGCCATGAAGGCGAACTGCGGGCTTTGCACCGTGATCGGGGCTCCCCACAGACGCAGGCCGCGCTGGCGTGCCATCCGCAACAGTTCCTGGCCGGCCTTCAGGCTGTTGGCGATGGGCTTCTCGCTCCAGACATGCTTGCCGGCCTGGAGGGCGCGCCGGTTGACGGCCTCGTGGGCCTGCATGTCGGTGAGATCGATCAGGAACTCGAAGGGGGCTCCGGCCAGCAGCGCCTCGATGTGCGGGTAGTGGTTCGGCACCCGGTAGGCCTCGGACTGCCGTCGGGCCCGCTCCGGGCGGATGTCGCAGACGCTCACCAGCTCGACGAACGGGCATCGCTGGAGCACCGGCAGGTATTGGTTGGAGACGCTGCCACAGCCGATCACCGCCGTTCGGATGCGTCGGCCACCGGTTTCCGCGGCCTTCAGGGCGGAGCCCAGGGAGTCGAGGGCGAGGCCTCCTGCGGTCATCAGGGTGGCCTTGGCAAAGTCGCGACGGGAGACTCCGGAGGGGGGCGTGTGCAAGGTTTTCACGGCGTATTCACCTCACGGGTATCCCCGGGCCGGCTTTCGCGCAAGTGACGATGAGGCCCCAGGCCACCGGAGGGTCAGCGCCCCTTGATGGGCTTGTGTCCGGCGGCCTCCCAGGCGGTGATGCCACCGGAGAGATTCAGGACCTTCTCGAACTTCAGGCCGTCCATCTGACCACAGGCCTTGGCGCTACGGCCGCCGACCGCGCAATGCACGAGATAGGTCTTGGACTTGTCCAGACCGGCGAGCGTCTCGGCGAACTTGCCACCGCGGATGTCGAGGTTGATGGCGCCCGGCATGTGCCCCTCGGCGAACTCCTCGGCGGTGCGCACGTCCAACACCACCACCGCGGGGTCTTTGCGGAGCTTCTCCCATTCCTTCACGTCGACGTTCCGGAATCGCTTGCTGGCCGGGGCCTCTGCGGTCGGCTGGCCAGCGGGCTTGTCGGCCGCGGTCGCGGAAAGGGACAGGCTCGCCAAGCCGGCGGCGATGAGCTGGAGGAGGCGTTTCATGGATGGGATCGAGTGGGAGAAGGAGGGCTGTCGGGTGTCGCCGATGGGCCGGGGCGCGGCCGCGTCGGCTAGGGGCTTCAAGAAAGCTTCCAACCGCGGCGGTAGTCGTGGTGGATCCACCGGTCGGCTTCAGGAACACCCCGTGCGCGCAGGCGCGGGGCATCCCACTCGATGACCTTGCCGGTGCGGAAGGCGAGGTTGCCGAGTTGTCCGATCTCGGTGAGATGGCAGCCGTAGGTCAGCGGGGAATCGGTCTTGCCGACGCCTTTGCAGGCCGCGATCCACTCCTCATGGTGGCCGATGGAATCGGGGATGGAACGGGGCGGGGGAGTGCTGCCGCGGAACTGGTCTTCGGGCAGGAGCACGTGCCGGCCGTAGTCGGCCAGGAGCATGCCCTTGTCGCCCACAAAGAGCGTGCCGCCGCCCCACTTCGAGAGGTCGGGACCACCGGGAACCTGGGGGCGCTTGGATCCGCTATACCAGTGCATGCGGACGGCCGGTGCGGTGCCGCGGGCCGGGAAATCATAATGCACGACCATCCACGGCGGGGCGCAGTGGGCATCGGGAGCCGGGCCCTCGGCCTCGATGCGGGAGGGCAGCGGCAGGTTCAGGGCCCAGACACCCAGGTCCATGTGGTGGCAGCAGAAGTCCGACAAGGTGCCGCCTCCGAAATGCCACCAGCGACGCCAGTTGAAATGCACCCACTCCGAGCTGTAGGGCATGGGCTTCACGGGCCCCAGCCAGAGATCGTAGTCGATATGCGCCGGCACGGGTTGCGGTCCGGGCAGCGGCTTGGTTTCCCAGACCGATCCGGTCCAGTGATGCACTTCGCGCACGGGGCCGATGGTGCCCGCACGGATCAATTCGACCACGCGCCGGTAGTTGGAACTCGAGTGGATCTGGTTGCCCGTCTGGGTCACCAGCCCGGAGCGCGTCACCTTGGCCGCCAAGGCCCTGGCCTCGGAGATGGTGTGGGTGACGGGTTTCTCACAGTACAGAGGCCGCCCCGACGCCAGCACCGCCGTGGCGATCACCGCATGGCTGTGGTCCGGGGTGCTGACCACGATGCCATCGAGATCGGAGCGGTCCAGCAGTCGCCGGTAGTCGGCGTACTTGGCCGCGCCGGGATGTTTGGCCGCCGCGGCTCCCAGACGTTCCGAATCGATATCGCACAGGGCCACGATGTTCTGGCTCGAGACCCCGGCCAGATTCTCTCCGCCGCGGCCGGCCACACCGATGACCCCGAGGTTGAGCTTCTCGTTCGGTGACACCCTGCGGGCGGCCTTGGGGGCATGGCAGCCGGCCGCCGAGGCGGCTCCGGCGATGGCGGCCGACCAGAGGAACTGACGTCGATTCAGGGACATGGTGGTGTGCGAGTGCTGGGGTTCAGGGGTGCCTGGGGGGATGGTTCAGGGTTTGGGCGGCGGGAAGCTCGTCCAGCACCGTTCCATCTCTTCCTTGGAGGGCACCTTGAGCGGTCGCACGATGCGGAAGCCCAGGAACTGGGCATCGGTCAGGTACCACTTGGACTTGGGCAACTGGGGATCGCGCATCTTCCAGCTCGGGTCGCTGGCGCGCCGGGCGGCGCTGCGCAGGGCCTCCGGATCATCATCCCAGGAGCCGCCGCGGGCCACGTGCGGATATTCGGTGGCACCCGGGGTGTAGGGGACATCGCCCACCTTGGAATAGTCGGCCACGTAGGCGTCGAGCACCCATTCGGCGACGTTGCCGTGCATGTCGTACAGCCCCCAGGCGTTGGGCTTCTTCTTGCCGACCTGCTGGTATTTCTCACCGGCGTTGGCGAAGTGCCAGGCGTAGTCGCCGATCTTGGATTCGTCGTCACCGAAGGAATACCGGGTGGTCGTGCCCGCGCGGCAGGCGTACTCCCACTCGGCCTCGGTGGCCAGGCGGTAGAAGTGTCCGGTCTTGGCGGTGATCCACTTGCAGTATTTCACGGCCGCATAGTGGGTCATGGAGATGGCCGGGAAGTTCTCCTTGCCCATGCCGAAGCTCATCTCGACATACGGGGTGGTCGGGCGTGAGACCGCATCGGATTCCTTGCCGATGTAGGGGTTCACGCCGGGCTTGGCGTTGGCCGGCAGCAATTCGGGCATCGCCAGCCACAGCTCCCGCTCCATGCGCTCGGTCGGCACATTGGTCCCCTTCTCCAGCGAGGGGAATTGGAAGAGTTCGTACTCGTTCCAGGTGATCTCGGTCTTGCCCATCCAGAAGGGCTCGATCTTGACCTTGCGCTGCGGACCCTCGTCTTCCTTGCGCTTGGCCTCGCCGGCCGGGCTGCCCATCAGGAATTCGCCGGCCGGGATCGGGAGCATGTCGAATTTGACGTCGGACCCCGAGATGGAATCGCTGTACGCCTTCATCTCGGCGGCGCTGCTTTCCTTGGTCACTGACAGCACCCGAGCATGGATGGCGCTGAGCATGGCGTCGTTGTCGCGGGTCAGCAGCGAGGCGGCTTCCTTCTGGCTGAGGGTCACGCCGTCCGGCCACTCGGCGCCCTGGTCGATCCAGTCGCGGATGAGGTCGGTCTTGGCCTTCGGCAGCGGACCGCCCTTCTTGGCGGGCGGCATGAGGTCGTCGTGGTCGGCCGGAAGAATCGTGGTGGTGTACACCTTCGAGGCTTCGGCATCTCCTTTCACGACGGCTTTGGAGGCGAAGAACTCGGCCTTGGAATCCATCCGGAGGTCGCCCTTGGCGTGACCGTCCTTGTGGCAGGCGACGCAGTGCACCTCGAAGAGGGGCTTCACTTCCTTGACGAAGTCGACCTTCTGCTTCTGCGAGAGCTTGATGGCCTCGGGCCAAGCGGCGCCCTCCTGGATCCACGTTTTCAGGGTCTCCTGCTGTCCGGGAGTCAGCCGATCGCCCTTGGGAGGCATCAGGTCATCGTGACCGTCGGGCAGGGTGGTCGTGGTGTAGAGCTTGCTCTTGGCCGGGTCGCCGGGAACCAGGGACGTTCCGTGTTCGCCGCCCTTGATGGCGTCGGCGCGGGTGACCAGCACGAGATCCCCCTTGGGCTTCTCGGGTCCATGGCATTTGAGGCAGTTGACCTCGAGGATGGGGCGGACCTGTTTCTTGAAGTCCACCGGATCGGCCGCGTTGAGGAGCAGTCCCGCGGTCAGGGTGGTGGTGATGGCGACGAATCGGTTCATGCTGTGTTGTCTCCGGAGAAGATACCGCCGGGGGTGTTGCCGGTGTCAAATGCGGTGACGCTCCGACGGTACGAAAGCTTCAATCGGGATGGAGGCGTTCGGCGGGGCGGGTCATGACCGATGGGGCGACCTTCACTGGCCGCCGCCGATCTTCGGATCGAGCCAGGGGCTTCCGCCCCAGTACCACCGGGAACTCTTGAGCAATTCCACGTGGCCTTCACCGAAGGCCACCACGCTCTTGCCCGAGTGACGCAGTTGGGGGCCGCCCCAGTTCGGGTCGTCGGAGGTCACGCAACCGCTGCAGGGCGCGTCGTTGATGGGGTCGTGCAGCACCCAGGCCCCGGCCTTCTCCGGTGATTTCTCGGTCACGCACTTCAGAGGGTCTTTGGCGTCGGCGCTGCGGGGCTTGCTACCGCCGTCGGTGATCACGACCGTGGCCGAGGGCGACACCATTCCCGAATCCTTGACCGGGGGGTAATCCTTCACGTCCCACACGTTGGGCCAGTCGCAGCCACCGGCTTTGAAGTTCATGGAGTAGTTGGAGATCATCTTGTCGGGCTGGTCCGAGGCGTAGATGGCCCAACTCTTCTTGAACCCCGGGGTCTTGGTCGGACAGATGACGATGTTGGTGGTCTGGAGATAGGGCTTGAGGAAGTTGAACCACAACCGCCGGTTCACGTTGTCGCCGCGGACCCAGAACGTGGGGGTGAAGTACCCCTGATTGTCCGACGCGTAGAGCGCTTCGGAAATCATGACCTGCCTCAGGTTGCTCGTGCAGTTGGACGACTTGGCCTTTTCTTTGGCACGGGCCAGGGCCGGCAGCAGCATCCCGGCGAGGATGGCGATGATCGCGATGACCACGAGCAACTCGATCAGGGTGAAGCCGGCCTGAGGTCTGCGGGGTTTCATGGACCGAGGGTTTAATCCCAAAGTGCGGGTTTGTCTTCACCGAAGAGGGCCGACCGCGAGATTTTCAGCGCCCAAGCTTGATTCCCGGGCCGCGAAACCGCATTCCGACGAACAGTGATCACGTTTTTGAGAGGCAAGTTGGTGGAGGCCCTTCCCACCCAGGTGGTGGTGGAGGTCCAGGGAGTCGGGTACGAGGTTCTGGTGCCGCTGTCCTCCTACGATCGCCTGCCCGCTCCCGGGGTCGAGGTGCTGCTGTTGACGCATCTGGCCATCCGCGAAGATGCGCACCTTCTCTACGGATTCCTGACCTCGGCCGAGCGCGATCTGTTTCGCTTGCTCATCAATACGGTGAGTGGCATCGGCCCGAAGATCGCCCTGAGCGTCCTCAGCGGCATGAGCATCTCCGCCTTCCGCAGCGCCGTGGCGGCCGGGGATTTCAAGGCCCTCTCGTCGATCCAAGGGGTCGGACGCAAGACCGCCGAGCGCATCGTGGTGGAGCTCAGGGACAAGCTGGGCGGCTTCGGATCGGTCGGACCGGCGTCGTCACCGGTGTCCGGAGGGGCCGCGGCCGTGGCCCGTGGCGAAGACTCGCGGGGGCCCGATGCGGTGGCCGCCCTCATGGCCCTGGGCGTCAAGCCCGCCGAGGCGCACGACTCGGTGCGGGCGGCGCTGGCCATGCTCGGGGCCGAAGCCACGGTGGAGCAGGTGATCCGGGCCTGCCTGCGGCGCAACGCCTGAAGCGGATGAGCTCCAAGCCCCGTTCCCATCGCCCCACCTCCGGAGTGGTCGTCCCGGAGGCCGCACGCTGGCATGGCCGTCTGGCCGCGCGGATCATCGCGGCACTGGCCCGCCTGCTGGCCTTCAGCCTGCGCTGGCATTGGACCGATCATTCGTTCTTCAACGATACGGCCACCGAACAACGGGCGATTTTCGCCATCTGGCACAATCGACTCGCCCTGTCGTTGATCCTCTACCATCGCCATGTGGCGCGGTGCGGCAGTCGCAGGCGCCTGGCCGCACTGGTCAGCGCCAGTCGGGATGGAGGATTGCTGGCCCGCGTGCTCGAGCTTTTCGATGTGGTGGGCATCCGGGGATCCTCCAGCCGACGCGGCGCGCCGGCGGTGCGTGAACTCGTGTCGGCGGCCTCGGAGGGGTGCGATCTGGCGGTCACCCCGGACGGTCCGCGGGGCCCCCGCTACGAGCCGCATCCGGGTGTGATCTCGCTCGGGCAGATCACCCAGCTTCCGATCGTGCCGGTCTCGTTCCGGCTCGGCTGGAAATGGACGCTGCGCAGTTGGGACCGCTTCCAGATCCCCATCCCGTTCAGCCGCTGCGAGGTGGTCTTCGGAGAGCCCATCCGGGTGCCCCG
>JAIXXC010000238.1 GCA_027490985.1 Verrucomicrobiales bacterium | reverse complement strand
TTCTGCCTCAGCGAGGACGGCGACACCTATGTGGTCGGCGGCAGCGATCCCTATCGGTTGGAGCGGGTCAACGCCCTGGGCGAACTGTGCATGGCCACCCCCGCCATCGCCGGCGACCGGCTCTTCATCCGCACCGCCTCGCGCCTGTATTGCCTGCGCGAAAATCGCTAGTCGGAGCCACAAGATCCCCCTTGGCCAATGGCGTCTCCCGGTTAGCCTCGGACCATGCATCGCCTTGGGTGTTCACTGCGGCTGGGAGTGTTGCTCCTAGGCGGAATCCTTTCCGGATCGGCCCATGACGGCGACCCGGGCAAGGCCGCGCCCGACGACGCCAAGACGGTGGATCCGGGGCACTCGATGCACGGCCAAGCCTTCAACGAAGGCCCCCGCCAACATGCTCGGCCGATGGCGGGAATGCCGGAGATCCGCTTCGACATCACCACCACCAACGCCGTGTCCCGGAAGTTCTTCCTGCAAGGCGTGGGGCAGTTGCACGGCTTCTGGTACCTCGAGGCCGAGCGTTCCTTCCGCGAGTCGGCCTTCCACGACACGAACTGCGCCATGGCCTATTGGGGCATGGCCATGGCCAACGCCAACAACACCGCCAGAGCGGCCGTGTTCATCCAGGAGGCCGATCGCCGCAAGGGTCCGGTCACCCGCCGGGAACGGCTGTGGATCGAGTCGCTGGCCGAATTCCACAAGGACCCGAAGCGCGACGAGAAGGAACGCCGCCGCGACTACACCCGCGCGCTCGAGAACCTCATCTTCGAGTTCCCCGACGACGTGGAGGCCAAGGCCTTCCTGGCGGTCCACCTGTGGGACAGCGGCTACAAGGGTTGGCCCATCGGCAGCGCCCAGGCGGTCGAATCCATCCTCAAGGAGATCTTCGCGCAGCAGCCGATGCATCCGGCTCACCACTACCGCATCCACCTCTGGGACGGTGAGAAGGACGAGTCGGCCATCCGGGCGGTGCCTTCGGCTTCCAAGTCCGGTCAAAGCTCCCCGGGCGTGGCCCATCAGTGGCACATGGCCGGGCACACCTTCAACAAGCTCAAGCGCTACGCCGACATGGCCTGGCAGCAGGAGGCCTCGGTCCGCGTCGACAACAGCCAGTTGATGGCCGATCGCTTGTTGCCCGATCAGATCCACAACTACGCGCACAACAGCGAGTGGCTGGTGCAGACCTACAACTACCTGGGGCAGGCGAGGAAGGCCGTGGACCTGTCGGCCAACATGATCGAGATGCCCCGGCACCCGGGCTTCAACACGCTCGACAAGCAGACCAACGGCATCGCCTACGACAAGCGGGGCACCGGGTCCCACGGGCGCCGCCGCCTGATGGAGACGCTGCTGCGCTGGGAGCTGTGGGACGAGACCCTGCGCTTGTCCCAAACGCCCTACCTGGAGCCGACCGCCTTGGCCGAGGAGCAGGGTCGTCGCGCCCGACTGCTCGGGCTGGCCCACCTCGGCAAAGGCGACCGCGTGGCCGTGTCGGGGCAGATCGAAGCCATCGAGGCGGCCATCGCCCGGTTGCGCGACGAGCGACGAGCCCACGTCGATGCCGCCGAGGCCAAGGCCAAGGCCGACAAGAAGGGTCGCGGCGAAATCGATGCGGCCATCGCCGACGCCGTGAAGCGCACCACCGAACCCATGGAGAACCTGGAGAACTTCATCGAGGAACTGCGCGTGGGTCTGGAGGTGCACGCCGGCGAAACCAACGACCTGCCCAAGCGCCTGGAGGCCCTGAAAACGGTTTCCAAGGAACGCCTGGCCGGTCTGTGGTTCCAAGTCGGTGATCGCGACAAGGCCCTGAAGTTGGCGAAGGAGGCCGTGGACGGCGGCGCCCAACAGGTGCACCCCCTGGCCGTGTTGACCGAGCTTCAATGGAAGGCCGGAAAGACCAACGAAGCCCTCGCCACCTTCGCGACCCTGCGCGGGCTCGCCGCCTGGATGGACACCGATCTGCCCCTCGTGAAGCGTCTGGCCCCGGTCATTGCGGCGTCGGGAGCCTTGGGCTCCGCGAAGGACTGGCGCACCGCACCGACCTACCCGGCCGACTCCGGCACCCGACCGGCGCTCGACACCCTCGGCTCGTTCCACTGGAAGCCGCAGCCGGCCCCGCCGCTCGCGATCACCGGCTCGGACGGCAAGCCCGTCCGCTTGGCCGATTACCACGGACGCCCGGTGCTGCTGGTCTTCTATCTCGGCGGCGGCTGCCTGCACTGCGTCGAGCAACTCCGCCTGCTGGCCCCGCGGACCGAGGAGTTCAAGAAGGCTGGGATCGACATCCTGGCCATCAGCACCGAGACCGTGGAGGGCTTGGCCAAGACCCGGGAAAAGGCCGGCAAGGATGGGCGGATTTCATTCCCTCTGGCGGCCGATCCGACGCTGTCGGCCTTCAAGCAGTGGCATGCCCACGACGATTTCGAGGGCACCGCCCTGCACGGGGTCTTCCTCATCGATGGCGAGGGCCGGGTGCGCTGGCAGGACATCGGCTTCGAGCCCTTCACCGACTTCCATTTCCTGCTCCCCGAAGCCCGCCGCCTGTTGAGCTTCCAGCAGGAGTGATATCGACGCCGGGGGCCACGACGCGATCACTCGCCCCGGATCCACGCAAGCAGGTCGGCCAAGGCCTGGGGGTTCAGGGCCGACTCGAAGCCTTCGGGCATCAGTGATCGGGACTGGGGCGTGATGCTGCGGATGGCGGAGCGGAGGATGGGCTGCTCGCTGGTGCCGGCATACCGCATCACCAGATTGTTGGCCGTCTCGGCCGCGATGAGGCCGGTGACCGATTCCCCGTCGGTGAGTTGCAGCGTCCACGCCCGATAGCGCGCCTCGACGGCCTGACTGGGATCGAGGATGGCCATGAGCATCCAATCGGCGGGTTTGCCCGCCACCATGTCGAGGTCGGGGCCGACCTCCCGCCCGTCGCCGCGCAGGCGATGACATCCGGCACACAGGGTCGCGAAGTGGGCCTGGCCCTGCCGGGAATCCCCCGTCAGGCCCTTCAGGCTGGCCGTGGCTTGGGCGATGACCTTCGCCCGGTCGGCCGAACTCGGCTTCAAGGCCGGCGTCTCGGCCGGCCGCACGACCTTCTGGCCCGAATTCAATTCGGTGAAGAGCAGGCTGTCGGCTCGCAACGACGTCAGGATGGCGGTGCGAATGAGTTCATCGCCGGCGTCGCGGACCGCCAACTCGCGCAGCACCGGCTCGGCGCGCTCGGCAGGCCATTGCCCCAGCGTGAAGGCCGCCTGCAACCGCACCGGGGCCTCCGGATCCCGGGCCAGCGCCGCCACGGCCGGGAAGACCTCGGGATGATGGGCCGCCAGACGCTCCGATTGCTCCAAGGCCTGTCGGCGGACTCCGGGATGCGGATCACCCAGGGCCGCGATCACCGTCGCCGCATCCAGGGCGCCGCGCAGCAACCCCAGAGTGGCCAGGGCCTGCACCCGAACCTGCGGACGGTGGCGGAGCGTCATGAGGCCGCGAAGGCCGGCCGCCACCACCGGATCCCGCCGCTGGACCAACAACCTCTGGGCCAGGTCGCGTTGCCAGCCGTTGGGGGAATCGAGCGCGGCCACCAGAGCGGCCGGCTCGAAGGAGGCCGCTCTGGGCATGGGGCGCCGCGGCGACCCGCGCGGGGAGATCCGGTAGATGCGACCCTTGTCGTCGCCGGCCCTGAGGTTCACCCGCGCCTGCATCTCCGGTGAGATCCACTCCGGGTGTTCGAGCACGAAGCGGTACATGTCGGCCACATACAAGGCGCCGTCGGGCCCGATCCGCAGGGTCGTCGGCCGGAACCAGGAGTCGGTGCTGGCCAGGAATTCGGACTGCTCCTCCCCGGCGGCCCGCTGGCTGTGCAGGGCGCTGCCCCGGGTGCTGAGCACTTCGCGGTGGATCACGTTGTGCACCGGCTCGCTGATGAAGACCGATTCGGCGAACTCGGGCCCGAAGAGGTCATCCCGGTACGGAGTGGGGCTGCACCCGCTGGTCACGTGGTTCAACGACCACGGCTGATTGGGCCGCACCAACGGCGCGGAGACCGGGAAGGTGCGCGTGGCATCCGCGCGCTGGGCAAGCATCCGACTCACCCGTTTGACCGCCACCTTCGGATTCCGACGCAGGTAATGCTCGGGCATCGTGACCTGCCAGAGCCAGGTGGGGTTGTTGTTGCCGAACCAGTTGCCCCAGTCGTCGCGGCGACGGCCGAACTGGGTCTGGGCCGAGACGGTCTCCATCTCACCGGTGTCCGGATTGAGCCGCAGATCGCGCCCGTTGATCGACAGGGTCTTGCCGGTATCGAGCGATTTCACCGTGCCGCCGCTGTCGCCGTTGGCGAGGTGGAGCCATCCGTCGAGGCCCCATTCGAACCCGTTGAAGCGGTGCTGCTGATTGCCCTCGGTGAAACCCGTGAAGAGCACCCGGGTCTGGTCGGCCCGTCCATCGCCATCGGAATCCTCGGCGTACAGCAGGTCGGGAGCCGCGGCGATGAGCACCCCTTTGCGATAGGGCAACACACTCGTGGGAAACGGGAGGTCGGTGAGGAACGGCACCGACCGATCCATGCGGCCATCGCCATTGTCGTCGTGGAGCACCGTCACCCGACCGCCCGGTTTGCCCTTGCCGTCGAGACCCAGCGGATAATCGCGCATCTCGACCACCCACAAACGCCCTTGGGCATCCCAGTCGAAATGAACCGGATCGATCACCAGCGGCTCGGCGGCCACCAGCTCGATCTGGAACCCCTCCCGCAGGCGCATGGAGGCCAGGGCCTCTTCCGGGGTTTTCGGCGGAGGCATCGGAACGGCGATGAGTTCCCGGGTGCTGAACCGTTGGGTTCGAGCAGCTGAAGCGCCCGATCCCGGAGTCTCGACGATCAACACTCCGTCGACCACGCGCACCGTCGTGCCGACCAGTGACGGCGGCTCATCGGCCGCGCCGGTCCGCCGACCCGACCGCACGACGTGCGACCAACCCGGAGTCCAACCCAGTTCGGCGCGGACATGACGGTTCCAAAGATGGATGGCGTAGCCCTCGGGATGGGACTGGATGAGGTCGTCGAACCCGTCGCCATTGAGATCGACCCAGCGCAGCCCGGAATCCTTCCCCTGGGCATCGAGCACCGAAAGCCCCTCGGGCCATTGGAAGTCCGCGGG